>PMZC01000373.1 GCA_003170555.1 Deltaproteobacteria bacterium | reverse complement strand
GAACCACACCGCCGCCGCGCCCTGACCGCGCCGCTCGAGCCCGCGCAGCACCCGCGCCATACCGACCGCGAGAAACGGCGCCGCCGGCAGCAGGTAACGCGGGTTGGGCAGGATGATCAGCACCAGCGCCAGATAAACGCCGCCGAGCAGCATCAACCTTCGTTCGCCCTCCGTGCCGAAACGCAGCGCGCCGAAACTGAGCAGCAACAGCGGCAGCAAATGCGCGCCGACGTGCAGCGGCCACAGCGGCAGCATGAACTCGACCAGGTAGTGGACGCCGCCGGGCCGCGCGAGCAGCAGCACCCAACTCAGATGCGCCAGTTGCGCGGACAACAGGCCGGTCTTCGCCGCGAGAATCGCCGCCGGAATCAGCACCGCCGCCGGAACGACGAGCATCAGATACGTGCTCGCGCGCCGCAGCAGCGGCCGGTATTTCGCCGACAGCAGCACCAGCAACATCCCCGGCAGCAGCAGCGCGATGTTGTAGCGGCCGAGCAGCGTCACGGTCAGCCATCCGCCGACCCACGCCGCTCGCGACGCGCGGCCGTCTTCGAGAAACGCGAGAAACGCGTCGATGGTGAGCAGCGCGAAAAACAGGAACGGCGCTTCCAACACCGCCGCCGCGCCGTTGAACAGCCACAGCGGCCAGAGCGGCCAGCACAGCGAGGCCAGCGCCGCGGTCGGCGCATCGGTAAGCCGGCGCACCACCCGCGCTCCGACCGCCAGCGCCGCCGCCGCGAACGCGATGTTGAACAACCGCCCGGCGAACAGCGACGAACCGGCCAGCGTGTAGAAGCCGCCGTAGAGCAGCGTCAACAGCGGCGGATGAAACGGACCCATCCAGCGGTTCAGCGTCGGGTAGTTGTCGATCCACGCCCGCAGGCCGTGCATCGCCAGAAACCGCGCCTGGTGCAGGTTGGAGACTTCATCGTTCCACCGCGGCATCACGGCCGCGATCAGCACCAGCAGCCCCACCTGGAAGATCACTGAAAAGCGCAAGGTGCTTCGCGGATTCTGCTCCGCATCGAGCACGGGCGAAGGCAGGCGTTCCGCGTGCGACCAGAACGCCGCCGCGAGCAGACACGCCTGCATCACCAATTGCGCGATGAGCAAATGGCGCGGCGAGAAGCCCTGGCCCTCGTAGCCCGCGCCGAAGAACAGCGCCGCGTAGCTGGTCGTCGCGCACAGCCAGGAGACCAGCAGCAGCGTGCGTCCCTGATGCCAAAAGCGCGGATAGGTCAGGCTCATGCGTTCACCAGTTGGCGGGCCAGCGCCATCGCCGCCTCGGCGACCTGGTCCATATTGTAATACAGATACGCGCCGGTGCGCCCGAGCAAGTGCAGGTTGGTCGCCGCGCCGACGTGATCGAGCACCGCGCGCAGCGCCCGCCGGTAGCCGACGCGGAACACCGGGTACGCCTGCGGCACGCGCTCGCCGAAGACGCCGGTCACGCGAGCGGCCGCGATCAGCCCGAGCCGCGCCAGATCGTCGATACAGCGCGCGGCCAACTCCTGCTCGTCGCGCCGCCACATTTCGTCGTCCTCGTTGCAAAATACTTCGAGGCACAAGCTCGTGCCGCCGGGCGGGGCGAGATCAACGCCCCAGTTGCGCGGCTCGTGGCTGCGGGCGAAGACGACGCCGGCCTCGGGGAAATACAGCCAGGTGTCGTCGGTCACCTGCGGCATCGCCAGCAGCAGGTAGATGCAGCGGATCGCGCGATACGACAGGCCGGCGAGCGCGTCGGCCGGCGCGCCGATCAGCCGCCCGAGCAGCGTGAGCGGCATCGTGCTGATGACGACATCCGCGCCGAAAGTCTCGCCGCCCGCGACGACCTCCGCCGCCCGCCCGCCGCGCACGACGACTCGCTCGACCGCGCAGCCCAGCCGCACCACGCCGCCGCGTTCGCGCACGCGCGCCGCCAGCGCTTCGCTGACCACGCCGATGCCGCCGTTCGGATACCAGAAGCGTTGCGCGTACGTCTTCGGCCCGTCATCGCGCCGCCAGATCGCGCGCACGACCGCGTCGGTCAGGTTGAGCAGTTGAATGCGCTGCGCGGCCCACTCGGCGCTGATCTGATCGCACGGCAAGCCCCACGCCTTTTCGGTGTACGGGCGGAAATAAATATCGTAAAGCCGCCGGCCGAAGCGCCGCACCACCCAATCCTCGAACGAGAGATCGTCGCCCGCGGCCAGTCCCCGGCGCAGCGTCGCGGCGGCGTAGTCGGCGATGATCCGCGCCGACCCCGTCAGCCCGAAGCCGGACAACGCGTTGAGCGGGCGGAGAGGGTAATCGAAGTAGCGGCCGCCGAGCAGGATGCGGCTCTTGCGCCCGACCTGCCGCAGGTCGTCGCCGACCAGGTCGCGCAGCCAATCGACGAGCTCGGGCTTCGGGGTGAAGAAGCGGTGGCCGCCCAAATCGAAGCGTGCGCCGCGCACCGAGACGTTGCGCGCCAGGCCGCCCACCACCGGCAGCTTTTCCACGACCGTGACCGCCACGCCGGCTTTCGCCAGTTCGTGCGCGCAGGTCAGGCCGGCGAGTCCGGCCCCCAGGATCAGCGCCGAACGCGGCGCGGTCATGCGGCCCCCTTAAAGCGTGGACAAAACAGAACGACGCGCCTCGCGGTTCAGCAATCCATCCACCCAGCCTTGCAGCAGGGCGCGCGAATCGGCATTACCAGCGAGGGCGGTCGGGCCGTAGTATAGCAGCGTCGCGGCCAGCGCCCAAACGGCCACGCGCAGCCCGCCGCACCAGCCGGCGTTTTTCCGCGCGACCAGCAGACTGTTGCGCGCGAGCAGATAATTTTTCGCGCGCCGCCGGTTCGCGTCCGCATCCGGCCCGACGTGCCGCGCCACCGCGCGCGGTTCGAGCGCGACGCCCCAATGCGCGCGCGCCAGGCGCCAGCACAGATCGACCTCGTCGTGATACGCGAACAGGCGCTCGTCGAAACCGCCCACCTCACGCGCCGCGCTCACGCGCAGCAGCAGCGCCGCGCCGTGTCCGTGATGTACGGCGAGAGGGCGCGCGGGCCGGCCGTCGTCGATGCGTCCGGCGCCCAGGCCCGTCGTGAGCTTGTGCCGCAGATTGCGGCGGCCGAGCAGCCCGTCGAGCAAATACGGCCGGTCGCGCTGCACGACCTTGGCGAACACCGCGCCGAGATTCGGGTCGCTCGCCAGCAGCTCGATCATCAGGCGCGCATCGTCCGGGCCCAGCCGCGCATCCTGATTGAGCAGCAGCAGCGCCGCCGCCCCGCGCTGCGCCGCCCAGGTCAGCGCGCGATTGGCGCCGGCGGCGTAACCGAGGTTCGCCGTTTGGCGTTGCACTTCGACCGCGAGGTCGGCGGTCGATCCGTCGTTTGACGCATTGTCGATGACCAGCACGTTGGGCGCGCCGACCGCCGCGGCCAGATCGCTCGCCGCCTCGCGCAGTAACGCGCCGCCGTTGCGTGCGACGATGGCGGCGACGACGTCAATCATGGCGGTCCTCGCGCGGTTCTGCTCGCGGGGTTGAGCGCCAGATGGGTCGGCGGCCGAACAGGTCGGCGACGAGCGCGGCCAATTCGGTGAGCGGATCGAACGCCGCCAGCAGCAGCGCCGGGATCGCCTTCAGCATCTGCCCCGCACCCCAGCCGTCGAGCAGCATCGCCAGCGGCGCCTGCGCCAGCGGCACGGCGACGAACGCGACGAGCACCCACCACGGCATCCAGACCGACGGCCGCACGTAGACGGTGAGGATCGCCAGCAGCACGCCCAGGGCCAGCGACGCGCGGTCGAGATAGCCCAGCGCGAAGAGCAGCCGGTCGAGCGCGCCGAGCGCCGAGCCCGCGTGCGTCATCGCGGCGCGCCAGTGCTCGGCGGCGACGCGGTGGAAACCGCGCGACCACGCGGTGCGTTGCGCGGCCAGCGCGGCCAGCGACGCCGGCGGACGATGGTCGCACACGGCCCACGGTTCGAAGACGATGCAGTAGCCGCGCGCGAACAGACGCATGGACAGGTCGATGTCTTCGAGACGGTGCGTCGGGTCGAAGCCCAGCGCGTCGAGCACCAGCCGGCGCACGAGGTAAGCCGAGCCGAGCAGCGGCGTCGTCGCGCCGAGGCGGGCCGCGCCGGTCAGCGTCACCCGCTGGTGCACCGCGCTTTCGACGCGCGCGTAGATCGCGGCGGGAGTGTCGACGGCGTCGGGGATCATGCGCCCGGCCACGGCGGCGACGCCCGGTTCGACGAGGTGCGCCGCGAGATACTCCAGGCAATCCGGCCGCGGCCGCGCATCGGCGTCGAACACGACCACGCCGTCCGACGGCCCGGCTGCCGCGAGTCCCGCGGCGAGCGCGGCGCCTTTGCCCACCGCCTCACCGGCTTTCGTCTGCACGCGCACCCACGGCCGTGTCAACGCATAGAGCGCGAGCAGCGCGGCGGTTTCGTCGACGCTGCCATCGTCGATGAAGATCAGTTCGAGCTGCGCGCGCGGATAGCTCACCGCGTCCCACGCGCTCAGCGTCGCCGGCAGCGCGGCGGCTTCGTTGCGGCACGGCACGAGCGCGGTCAGCCGCGGCCACTGTTCGGGATACGGCGGAGGCGGCGGCGGACCGAGCAGCGCGGCGGCGGTCAGCACGAGGCGGCGCAACGTCGCCAGCTCGAAGTGGATCAGCACCAGTCCATTGAGGATCACCGCCAGAAACAGCGGCAGGCGCGCGCCGGTCAGCCACGTCAGCACGAAGAGCAGCACGAGGGCGATGACGAACGCGCGCCGCATGGCTCAGACCCGTCGTCGCGCGGCGGAAGGTCGCTCGGCCGCGTACCGCTGGTGGCTCACCGTTCCTCCGGGCGCACACTGGTTGGATTGAATCATTGTCAATGTCCCGCGTCGCGCGTGCAAGAGCGGCGGGAGGTCTCTTGCGGCGAGGCTTCGGTCGCGGCAAAATGAGCGGCGATAGGGAAGAAAAATGACCAAGAAGAAAGTGACGATCCGGCTGGCCGAACGCGCCGATGTCGACCAACTCGTGCAGATGTGGGTCGACCTGATGAACCTCACCGCCGAGGTCAATCTGCACTATCGCCTGCGCCCGGGGGCCGATGAGCTGCAGCACGCGATGTTCGTCGAACTGCTCAAGCGCAGCGATTCCTTCGTTATCGTCGCGTGCGCCGGCCCGAACCTGATCGGCTTCGCCAACGGCTACTTCGCGTATCCGTCGAAGGTGTTCGCGCAAAGCACGATCGGCGTGATCGAGAATCTGTTCGTCGTCGAGCCGTGGCGCCGGCGCGGCATCGGCAAGGAACTGGTCGACCGCGCGATGGCCTGGCTGAAGCACTTCGGCGCGATGGAGCTGCACGTCAACGTGGTGCCGAAGAACGTCGCCTCGCTGAAGTTCTGGCGGGCGATGGAGTTCCAGGTGCATCGCGTGGCGATGGTCAAAGAGCCATAGGCAGACGGCGTCGATGTTTCGCGCGCGATTTTTCCCCGCCCAGTGCGTAACGATCTTCTACCCGCCCGAGTTGCCGGCGGACGCGGCCAGCCTGTTCAACGAACACGTGGTCTTCGTGTGGGACCGGCTGATGGACCCCGAATTCGCGCGCGAAGTGCTCGGCCGCTACGCGCCGTTCGCCGCGGCGTACGCCCCGCAACTGGCGCGGATCACCGAACGCGGCGGCGCCGAACGCGAATACCGCCTCGTCGAAGATCGCGAAGCCGTCACGCCGGGCGCGGTGCTGATCGGCCTGACCGACGACGAACTGGCCCGGCTCGATGACCACTATCGCGCCCCGATGCACATGACGCGCCACAAGCTGAAGGTGCGCATCGGCGACCTGGAACGCGTCGTCGACGTTTATCTGAGTCAGGGATCGTATCTCGCGTAGCCCGATCGACGATCGGGTACGCGAGACTTGGGGCTTGGGTCCTGGGGCCTGAGGGGTGGGAAAAACCCTCCGCGACCCAACCCTCAAGCCTCAAGCCTCAACTCCTAAACATCGCTTGTTTGCCGCGCGCGTCCTCCCTACACTTGGGCGGCGATGGACGAAGAGCTACACCAGTTTGTGCATCTGATGAGCTTGCGCGAGTGGATCGGGCTGGCGGTGGTGTTGTTTGGTTCGGCCGCGCTGTGGGGCGCCGAAGCGGTATTCGTTTGGCGACTGATCGGGATGNNCCCAAGCCCCAAGCCGCAAGCCTCACCCCTACCTAGACCCTCTCGCCGCTGGTGGCTCATCCACTTTGCCTGCGCGATCTATCTCGCCATCTTTCTCTACGCCCGCCTCGTCGAACCCAATCGGCTGGTGGAACAGCGGTTGGTCATCGAGTCCGACAAAGTGCCGGCCGGAACGACGCTGCGGATTGTGCAGGTCACTGATTTGCACGCGCAGGCGCCGCGCGGGGAGCAGCTCGAGCGCGCGGCGGCGGCGGTCGCGGCGCTGAAGCCCGATCTCGTGGCGCTGACCGGCGACTACCTTTGCAATTTCCACCTCGATTCGATCGAGGCGCTGTTGGGCTTCATCCGGCGGCTGCCGGAGACGACCACGGTCGCCGTGCCCGGCAATTACGAAGGGCTTTATCCGGCCGATCCGTTTTTCGAGGAGTTCGGCGTCGAAATGCTGCACACCGAGTGGCGGAAGCTGGTGGTGAAAGGCGTCCCCATCGAACTGCTCGGCCTGAGCCCGACGCGCACGGCGGACGTTTTGCCGCGGCCGCGACATCCGGCGTGGTTCGGCATCATCCTGGAGCACTTCCCGGCCTTGTTGCCGGCGGCCGCTGCGTCCGGCTGGGACCTTTACCTCGCCGGGCACACGCACGGCGGACAGGTGCGCCTGCCGTTCTACGGCGCGATCGTCACGCTCGACAAACGCGGCAAGGAGTTCGAGTGGGGCGCGTACCGCCTGGGTCGCACCGTCGGCGTGGTGAGCGCGGGGATCGGCATGGAATGCCGCGGCTGGCCGCAGGTGCGCTTCCTGTGCCCGCCGGAGATCGTGCTCATCGAAGTGCGCGGGACAAGGCGATAGGGATCGGCGCTTTCCGCGCGGGTTTTGCGAACCAAATGATCTTTCCTTCCACGTTGCGTAATTGACAGGCGCCGATTCCGCCACAGGTTTTAGTTGACGAGATTGAAAGAAGGTGAGGGATGGCTTTGTGTTGCGACCCGGCCCCGGCGAACTGCGGGCAGGTTGGCGGTTGGTGAAATGAAAAAGCATGTGCATTGTTGGGAACATTTCCAATGCCCGAAGACCGATTGCCCGGCCTACGGGGCGCGCGAAGACCACTGCTGGCTGACGTCCGGCACGCTCTGCCGCGACGAACTCCAAGGAACATTTTTGGAGAAGATGGAAATTTGCCTGGGTTGCGAAGTGTTCCAGAGCAACCACGATTTGGACTCGATGCGCGAGACTTTTCATCTGATTCACCGCCAGTTCGCGGACTATCGGCGAATCGTCGAGGAAAAGAACCGGCAACTGGAGCGGCTGGCGACCATCGATGTCCTCACCGGCGCGTTCAACCGCGTGAAGTTCGAGCAGGTTCTCGCCGCCGAGTTTGAACGCGCGCGGCGATATGCGACGCCGCTGTCGGTCATCGTGTTCGACGTCGATGGTTTGAAGGCGATCAACGACACGTGCGGGCACCACGCCGGCGACCGGGCGTTGCGCCGGGTCGCGCAAACGGCGCTGCGCCAGATTCGGGAAAGCGACTATCTTTTCCGCATGGGCGGCGACGAGTTTATCCTGCTGCTGCCGCAGACCCCGCTCGAAGAAACGACGCCGCTGGCGGAACGACTGCGCGCGCTCTTTACCTCGCCCGAGGCGGATCCCTGCGACCGCCTGACCGCCAGCTTCGGCGTCGCCACGCTATGGCCCGACGACACCGACCTCACGTTGCTCAAGCGCGCCGATTTGACGCTGTACTGGGCCAAGGAGCGGGGACGCAACCGCGTCGAGGAAGAAGCGGGGCCGCAACCAGCGCCGCCCACGGAATAACGTTGTGCTTTTGTAGGAGCGCCTTTCCAGGCGCGATGCAGATCGCACCCGGAAGGGTGCTCCTACAATTTGTGGCACAGCCGCCCTCGGCTGTGTCTTGTTTCTTGGGCGCACAGCGGTGCGCCCCTACGGTTTTCGTAGGGGCGTATTGCCATACGCCCCAACCTTCGGCGCAGGCGAGGGCGCCTACGCTCCGTTTTCAGGGAGCACAGCCGCCCTCGGCTGTGACCGAATGGTCCAATTTTATGTGCCATAGTTTTGAGCCCTCAGGCTCAAAGCTGTGTTCTCGTTTTCATGCCGGCACAGCCTTGGCCGAGGCGGCCAAGACTATGGCACAGAGCGGCAAAATAAGGGCGGACACATCCCCGCTTCGCCAGAACGCTTCGCGGCGGCGAGCGGTCCGCCCCTACGATTCGAAATGGTGTCGCTACGCCTGCAACCGCGCCGCGACGATTTCCGCGATATCGACGATCTTCACTTTGTCCGCGGCTTTCTCGTCCTTCACGCCGTCTTCGTACATGGTCATGCAGTACGGGCAAGCGACGGCGATGGTGTCGGGCTTCTTCGACAGGGCTTCGCGGACGCGATTGATGTTTACGCGGTGCTCGGGCTCTTCTTCCATCCACATGCGGCCGCCGCCCGCGCCGCAGCAGAAGCTCTTGTCGAGGCGGCGATCCATCTCGAGCGGCTTGCTTCCGGTCGCGCGGGCGATGATTTCGCGCGGCTGTTCGTAGATGCCGTTGTAGCGGCCGAGGTAGCACGAGTCGTGGATGAGCACGCGGCCGAAGCCGTCTTGGCCGGTCAGCTTCAGCTTGCCCTGGCGCAGCAGGTCGAGCAGAAATTCCGTGTGGTGGATGACCTGCACGTTCAGGCCGAATTGTTTGTAGTCGTTCTTCAGCGTCGAGTAGCAGTGCGGGCAGTAGGCGATGATCTTGGTCACGTTGTACTTCTTGAACAGCTCGACGTTTTCCTTCGCCATCTTTTCGAACACGAACTCGTTGCCCAGCCGGCGCATCGAATCGCCGCAGCATTTCTCTTCCGTGCCGAGAATGCCGAACGACACGCCGGCCGCCTTCAGCGCATGCACGACCGACGTGGCCACCTTCTTGTTGCGCGCATCGAACGCGCCGGCGCAGCCGACGTAAAACAGATAATCGACCGGCCCTTCCGACAACAGCGGCACGTCCAAACCCTTGGCCCACTTGGCGCGGTCGGACGGCGCGATGCCCCACGGATTCGAGCGCTGTTCGGTCGCTTCGAAGAAGACGTTGAGCTCCGGCGGGAACTTGGCCAGGTTCTGCACCAGGTGGCGGCGCATCTTCACGATCTTGGGCACGTGCT
Organism: Deltaproteobacteria bacterium; assembly: GCA_003170555.1. Lineage (GTDB taxonomy): Bacteria > Lernaellota > Lernaellaia > Lernaellales > Lernaellaceae > FEN-1099. The sequence continues at coordinate 19,047 of PMZC01000373.1, read as the reverse complement.
CGATGAACACCGGGCAGACCGCCATGCACGCGCCGCACGTCGTGCACGACCAGATCGACTTCTCGCCGACCATGCCCGCGACCTCTTCGCTTTCGCCAATCAGCGGCAGCAGGCCGTCGGTGCGGTTGCCGTAGCGAATCTTGTCGCCGTTGGTCAGCAGGTTCACCTTGCCGTCGTGAATGACCAGTCGCGGATTGAGCGGCTTGCCGGTGTTGGTCGCCGGGCAGTTTTTGTTGCAACGGCCGCATTCGGTGCAGGCGGAGAAGTCGAGCAGGTCCTTCCACGAAAAATCGTCGATCATCGACGCGCCGTATTGTTTGCCCGTCACATACTGCTCGGGCGGCACGGTCGTCACGAAATCGAACGAGCGGCAGTAACAGTTCGGGATCGCGGTCAGAATATGCATGTGCTTGCTGTACGGCAGGTAATTCAGGAAAAACAAAAAGATGAACGCGTGCAGCCACCAGAAGATGCGGCCGACCGTGTGCAGCGCCGCGCCGTGGCCGAAGATCGCGCCCATGATCGGGCCGACCACCGCGCGGGTGAACGGCATCCACGCGCCGTCGAGTTTGCCGGCCGCCGCTTCCGCGCCGTGCATGCCGAAGAAGGCGATCATCAGGCCGCCGACCAGGCCGAGCACGAAGTAGCCGTCGCGGCTGTTGTACTCGATGTAATCCGGTTTCAGTACGAGGCGGCGATAATACGCGACCGCCACGCAGCCCAGCACCAGCAGGCTCATCAGGTCGAAGGCCAGCGTCAGCAGCGCGTACACGAACCCGCCCAGCAGCTTCCAGGACAGCGAGGCGAACAGGCCGCTGAGCACGAATTCCGCATTGGCCAGAAACAGGATGATGAAGCCCCAGAAGAGCAGGAAGTGGTTCCAGCCGAAGCGCTCGGCCACCACGCGCTTCTGCCCGAAGGCGAACTCGATCATGGTGAAGAAGCGCCGGCTCAGTTCGCCGCGCAGCCGTGTGTCGGGCTTGCCCAGGCGGATCAGCCGCACCAGATGCCAGGCCGAAAGCAGAAACGTGATGACCGCGACGGTCAGTACGATTGCGAAGCAGATATTCTCCACGTGCGTCATATCAAATCCCTCGTTGTAAGGGTCGGAGCTTAGGGTCTTGGGTCTTGGGTCTTGGGTCTAGGAGGAAGGAAAGGTCTTGAGGCTTGGGTCCTGAGGCTTGAGGGGTGGAAAAACGGCGCGAGTCAGAAACCCTCAAGCCGCAAGCCTCAAGCCCCAAGCCTTCTTTGTCATTTCGCATCCATCACCCCTCAAACTCATAGGCGCTGACTTTAGGCGATATCGTGTTTCTTGTTGTCATCCCGACCCCTTCGACTTCGCTCAGGGCAGGCTCCGCGGACGCGCGGAGCGAAACGAAGTGAAGCGGAGCGCGGAAGCGCAGCGGAGGGATCGCTCCCTTGAGATTATCGTTCTTCCTTTGATTGCCGTCGCAGAAAAGGATGGACGCATCGGTGAGGGAGGGATTCCTCCGCTCGCCCTTCGGATGCACTCGGGGCTCGGTCGGAATGACAACCTCATCGGGTCGACGACATAAGTTAGCGCCGATGCCCCTCAAACCTCACAATCCCCCTTGGCCATATCCTGAAATTTCTTCGTGAGGATCGGCACGATCTGGAACAAGTCGCCGACCAGGCCGAAGTGCGCCACTTCGAAAATGGGCGCATCGCGGTCCCGGTTGATGGCGATGATCAGATTCGCGTCCTGCATGCCGACCAGGTGCTGAATCGCGCCGGAGATGCCGCAGGCGATGTAGATCTTCGGCCGCACGGTTTTGCCGGTCTGGCCGACCTGCCGTTCGTACGGCTGCCAGCCCGCGTCGACCGCGGCGCGCGAAGCCGAGACCGCGCCCTTGAGCACCTCGGCGAGACCCTGCAGCAGTTTGTAGTTCTCCGGACCCAACATGCCACGGCCGCCCGACACCAGCACGTCGGCGCCGGCGATATCGACCGTGCCGGCCGCGTCTTCGTGAATCACCTCGAGCACCTTCACCTTGATGTCTTCTTCCTTGATGTCGAGCGGCTCCTTGATGATCTCGCCGGTCGCGCCCGGAAGCGGGTCGGGCTTCGGCATTACGTGCGGCCGGACCGACGCCATCTGCGGCCGGTGCGACCGCGTGAGAATCGTCGCCATGATGTTGCCGCCGAACGCCGGGCGGGTCTGTTCGAGCAGCCGCTGCTCTTTGTCGATCGTCAGGCCCGTGCAGTCGGCGGTCAGACCGGTGCCCAGTTCGGTGGCCACCGCGCCGGCCAGATCGCGGCCGAGGCCGGTGGCGCCCATCAGCACCACTTCGGGTTTGTATTTGCGGATCAGATCGACCACGCCTTTCAGATACGGCTCGGTGCGGTAGTTCTTCAGCAGCGGGTCATCGACGACGTAGACCTTCTTCGCGCCGTGGGCGAACGCGTCGGGGGCCAGGTGGGCGATGTCGTGGCCCAGGATGAACGCGCACAGCTCGACCGCGAGGTCGGCCGCGAGTTTCTGCCCGACGCCCAGCAGCTCCCAACTGACGCTCGCCGCGCAGCCGTCTTGCTGCTCGACGAAGACCCACACGCCGCGGTAGCTCTCGTCCGCCTTCGGCCCGGCGGGGACTCTCGGTTTGGCCTCTTTGATCAGCCCCTGCTTTTCCATCTCCGCGAGAATGGCCCGCTCTTCCGGCGTGTAGTAGATCTCGACCGCGTCGGACGGACAAATCTTGATGCACTTGGCGCAGCCGATGCACTTCTCGATGATGATCGTCGGCTCGCCCTTCTCGTTCATCACCACCGCGTCGGTCGGGCATTCGGCTTCGCACCGCGCGCCGCACGCGATGCACCGGCCGGGAATCAGCCGCGCGACGCCGCGGGGTTTCTTCAGCTTCTTTTTCGGTTCGGTGGGTTGGTCGGACATTCGCTAATGCCTCCTGCTAGTCAGAGGGTCTAGGGTCTTGGGTCTTGGGTCTGGGGGGAGCGATGGGGCATGAGGCTTGAGTCCTGAGGCTTGAGGGGTGGAAAAAACGTCCCGAACTGGCAACCCTCAAGCCCCAAGCCTCAAGCCTCAAGTCTTCCGTGTCAATCCGCAATCCGCATTCCGCATTCCGCAATCGAAACCCCCGGCGCCCGATGCTACGCACCAAACGAGATAAGGTCCTTCTCAATCAGCCGCTTAATCAACAACTGCACCGCGCCCTCGGGATCCTTCTCGCCGTCGCCGAGGATTTCGCCCACGGCGCGTTCGGGCGCGAAGATTTTCTTCACGTTGGTCGGCGAGCCTTTCAGCCCCAGCTTCTCGATCGGCAGTTTGAGGAAACTGTTGTCCCACAGTTCGATGCGCGCTTCTTCGGCGGCCAATCGCCCCTGCACGGTCGGGTAGCGCGGCTGGTTGATCTCGCGGACCAGCGTCAGCAGCGCGGGCAGCTTGGCCTCGACGAGCTCCTTGCGCCCCTCGAGTTTGCGCCGCACGCGGATCGTGCGCTGCTCGACGTCCAGGCTGACGATCTGATCGACCAGCGTGAGCTGGCTGTAGCGCAGCCGCACCGCCATGCCCGGGCCGACCTGCGCCGTGTCGCCGTCGATGGTCTGCTTGCCGCAGATGATCAAATCGACGCGGCCGTATTCCGCCTCGATGCGCCGCACCGCTTCGGACAGCACGAAGCTGGTGGCCAGCGTATCCGCGCCGCCGAACACGCGGTCGGAAATCAGAATCGCGTCGTCCACGCCGAGCGCGAGGCACTTGCGCAACGTGGCCACCGCGTTCGGCGGACCCATCGTCAGCGCGGTCACCTTGCAGCCGAACTGGTCCTTCAGCCGCAACGCCTCTTCGACGCAATGGATGTCGAAGGGGTTGATGATGAACGGCACGCCTTCGCGGATCAGCGTGCCGGTGACCGGATCGACCTTCACCTGGGTCGTGTCCGGCACCTGCTTGACGGAAATAACCACGCGATTCAGCTTCGGGCGGGAGGTCGCTGATGGAGTCATGACTCGATTCCCTCGTTCACCGGAAGTTTTGAATGTTTCAGATCTGCGCCGGGCCACGCCCGCGCGAGTCGCGGCGTTTTTATAGGCTTAGACGCGTTGTGTCAAGCTGGTCGGCCAAGATTGGAATATTCAGTGCACCATTTTTTTGACCGGATCGGCAGGATTGGCAGGATCGACAGGATAAGAAAGGCAGAATGAGCAGAGGCGCAATGGGGCATTGCTGATACCCTTGTCACAGCGTGAAGCGATTCACGTTGGTTTTTTCCGTCAGGCGGCGCCGGTGAGGGCGCCTATGATCCGCGTTCACGATGGGTAGGGGCAGGTCTCAGACCTGCCCGCCGCGCAAGGGCGGGTCTGAGACCCGCCCCTACGCCTCCGGTCCCGAACCCCGGACCCCGAATCCCCAATCCCGAATCCCATTCCCCTAGACCCTTTCTAACCCGCGGCGTACACTGCCGGCGGCGAAACGGACTGGGGGGTTATTCGCGCGTGCGGCGATGGGGACCCTGGATTTTACTCGGCGTGGCGTTGGTGTTCGGCGCGTGGCTGCGCTTTAGTCTGCTCGGCGAGCCGGAGGTTTTCTGCGACGAGGGCATGGCCGTCGCCACGCAATATCAATCCGTTCACCAGATCATCCAGGAACGCATCGACCGCCGCCCCGACATCAACATCGAGCCGCCGGGCTACCACATCGTCAACAAGTATTACACGGCGATCGTGCCCGACAGCGGCGCCGCGCTCAAAACCGTGCGCGGGCGTTTCTACTCGCGGCTGCTTTCGGCGCTGGCCGGGGTGGTTTCCATCTTCTTCATGTTTCTGCTCGCGCGTTTGTTCGTCGACCGGCGCTGGGCGTGGCTGCCGGCGCTGCTGCTCGCGTTCAGTTTTTACGCCGTTTATTACAGCCAGCAAAACCGGCCGTACTCGCTGGTGATGATGCTCAGCCTCGCGGCGACGTGGCTGTTCGTGCGCGCGTTTCTGCACGGCCGCGCGCGCTGGGCGCCGCTTTACGCCGTGGCCGTGGCCGCGCTGTGCTGGCTGCATTACACGGCGATTCTCGTGCCGATCATTCACACCGTGGCGCTGCTCATCATCGCCGCGTTGCGCTGGCCGGTGAAGTCAACGGACGATTCCGAGCAACGCGTCGGCTGGCGCGGGATCTTGCTCTTCGGCGGCGCGGGCGTACTTGCGCTGCTGTTGTTCTCGCCGTGGCTGGAGCACACGTGGCGAATCGCGCACGACCCGGCGCTCTATTTTTCCAGCGCGCGGGCGCCGATCCCGGGCGGCGAGTTGTGGGCGATCCGGCGCAACATGATCGCGTCCGCGTTGGCGCATTGGGGCTGCGGGACCTGGGGCTCGATTTTCACTTACGGCCTCGCGGCGCTGATCGGGCTGGCGGCGCTCATTCGGCGTAACCGGCCGCTGGCCCTGCTCGTCGCGCTCAACTATCTCATTCCGGTGATCTACATCTTCGCTACGTCGTGGGGCGTGTACATTCACCCGCGCTACCTGAACTTCGTTTTTCCGCTGCACCAACTGCTCGCCGGCGTGGGAGTCGTCGCGCTGGCCGGCGCCGCAGCGCGGCNNGCTCGCGAAGGCCGAGGTCTGGCGCACGCGGCTGGCGCGGGCGTTCGTCGCGCTTGTGCTGCTGGTGATGTTTATCCAGAACGTGCACGCCTACGATCCGTATTACGCGAAGGGCATCAAGTGCGACACGATGCGCAACGTCGAGTTCTGCCGCCGCTATGTCGAGATCGTCCCGGTCATCGCCGGGACCTTGCCGAACACCTACCCGACCACGCCGCCGTGTCTGCCGCCGCCCGCGCGAACGCCGTAGCCGCCTGGTTCCCGCAAAGTATTTCTTGACCGCCGCGATTTTCTAATTTATGAGAATCATTAAGGAGCAGTTGATGAAAAGTCGGGTGGCATTCGCTGTCGCGTTGGTGGTCTGCCTGTGGGCCGCGGCGGCCGGCGCCAACAGCGACACCAACAAGTACGACTACTACCTCGACGTCGCGCGCATTAACGCGGATGGACATCCAGCATGGATGAGAACCAGAACCGAGACTGAAACCATCTTGGCGATGAACGTGGATCCAAATGGAAACACGTTTCTAGCGGGTGCGCCCGGTCCGACCTCTAACAACGAAGTTAATCTGTTACTGCGCTACGCTCCCGATGGAACCGCCAGTCCGATCGCTACGTTGGAACACTGGAAATGGCTTAGCGACATGGCTCTAAGTCCATTCAATGGAAACGAAGTCTATATCTTAGGACACGCTGAAGCCCTCGGAGATTATTTGGAAAGAGTGCCGCCTTGGCCTATCAGCCGTTCTATTCTTTACGGTGGATTCACAACCTATCAGCGCGAAGAAGGAGAACACCTCGATCTTGGAAATGTGGCGCCGTCGCGCGACGGCGGCGCCTATGTTGCGAACACTTTGGGTAACAATTTCGTGATCTGGCGTTTTGGCGCCGACGGCAAAGAGTTATGGCGAAAGAGAGTCGAAATCGCCGATTCGGATCTGCCGGTAAAGCTCGCGGTGGACCCTTGGAACAATGCCTATCTGCTCGGCGCGTCGAACGAGACCATGATGTTGTTTAAGTACGCCCCCGACGGCCGACTGTTATGGGCGCAACGTTTCGACGGCGAAAACGCGATGGATGAGTATCCATACGACATGGCAGTGGATCGTCAAGGCGGCGTCATCGTCACCGGCAATTTTCTCAATGAACGCAAGTCGTCGCCGCTGTATTTCACGCTGAAATACGACAAAAACGGCCGGCTGATCTGGGTCGACGAACGGCGAGGCGCGCCGTACGATGTCGTACAACTGCGTTTGGGTCATAACGAACCGGCGCGCCGCGTCGCGGTGGACGGCGAAGGCGCGGCTTATGTGGCAATACCGATCGCGAACGGCGATATCTATCTCAAGTACCGGGCGGACGGCTACAAGATGTGGGAAATCACCGACGCCCACGGTTGGGGGCCCATCGCCGTCAATCAGGCCGGTGAGCTTTTCGCCGCGACCGCGCGGCCGACCGATTCGGCGATTCTCGTGCGCAAATGGAACAAGGCCGGTCATCAGGTTTGGCGAACGTCGCTCGGCCTCGGCGATCTTGGCGACCACGGTCTATTGGTTCGTGCGATTGGGCTCGACGCCGCGGGAAACGCGTATATCGGTGCGGTTCATACGTTGATTCGCAGAAACGAACAGCATGTAGAACCGGAAGAGACTACGCCAACGAGCGGGCCGACGCCGACGCCGGAAGCCGCACCCGCGCCGCCGCCGGAGGAGGAACCTACGCTGCTGTTTCTTTCGCCGGAGTTTCCGATCAGGATCGGGACACCCTCCGCCGGCGCGCCGACACCCGCGCCACAGCCGCCGCCGTCGGATAACCCGCCGGGGCCGGTGGTCCCGCCGCCGGGAAGTGCGCTTCCGCCGCCTCCGCCGCCGGCGCCGCCGGAGACGACACCCGCATTGCCGGTTCTGCCGCCGCCGCCGCCCGAGACGACACCCGCGTTGCCGGTTCTACCGCCGGCGCCGCCCGAGACGACACCCGCGTTGCCGGTTCTACCGCCGGCGCCCGAGCCTGCGCCTGCGCCTGCGCCTCCACCGCCCCAGGCGACACCGCCGCCTACTCCGCCGCCGGAAGCGACGCCGGCGCCACCGGCGCCGCCGCCCCAGGCGACACCGCCGCCGGCCGCGCCGCCGGAAGCCGCGCCCACGCCGCCACCTTCTCCGCCGCCAACTCTGCCGCCGGAGATCGCGCCCGGGGTCCAGCCTCCGCCGTCGGACAACGTTCCGCCGCTGGTGCTTCCAGCTCCAGTCACTCCGCCTCCGCCGGCGAGCGCGCCGCCTGCTCCGCCTCCGCCGGCCAGCCCGCCGCCGCCGGAGCCCACGCCGCCGAGCGGTTCATAGCCGCGGGACCGAATTACCGCTCCGGCTGGTCTGCCCGGTTCGTGTCACTTTTCGCTTGAGTCGACGGCGGATTTACGGGATAATAATTTCGATCTTCCGGCGTGCCCGAGGCTTGGCGCCGATGAGGTCGGGGGAGGGAATTCGTGTTTCGCCTAACCTGCCTGCGGTTCATCGCATCGCTGCTGATTTTTCTGACCGCCGGAATAGCCCTCACCTCGTGCCGTTCGAACGACGACGATGACTCATCGGCCGGTGCAGCCGACGATGACATCGACGACGATGCGATCGACGATGACGCCGTCGATGATGATGTCGATGATGATACCGTCGACGACGACGCTATCGACGATGATGCGATCGACGACGATCTGACCGACGACGACGCAGCGGCTGGGCCTGACCATGTATGCGAGAACCCGTTCGATCAAAACGCCGACCCGTGCTCGCAAGCCATGAAAAAGATTTATTGCTGGTGGCGTTTGCCGGTGATCTTCGAGCTCCATTGGTATTCCCAGCACGAGGCGGTGGAGGCGTGCCAGGCCGCTTCGTCGCCGGTCTGGTCGGACATCGTGAGCTGCGTGGACGAGGGCGATTTTGCGGGTTGTCTGCAAGACCGAGGCTGGCCGCCGGAGCTGCCGGAAATTTTCGACGTCGACGAATGGGAAGCGCAGGGGGAGGAGAACTCGACCAAAAACCAGGCGCTCAATTTTTTCTACTACGACTATGATCACGGCGCGGACAGCTATGTCGAATACAGCGGCGGAATTGTATTTCCCAGCCAGCCGCTTCTCCGGCTCAACGTCGAAAGTCATGACAGCACAATGATTTTTGATATGACTACCTGGGATACCGGCGTCAACACTTCTTATTCGGCGGACCAAATCGATTTCTGGGTCTGGGGACTGACTCGCGTTTTCTTCGAAACTGCGTTCTGGCTGCCCGATTGGAGAACGGTGACCTTTCAACGGGTTTCTCAGGGGGCAAATTATTAACATGAAACACCTGACGCTCGTCGTGTTCCTATTGGTCGCATTCGCTCTTGCCCTATTGTCGTGCCACACTGACAACTCCTCTTCTTCCACCGACGATGACGTGGACGATGACGCCGTCGATGATGATGTCGATGACGATGCCGTCGACGACGATACCACCGACGATGATACCGCCGACGATGATGTGACCGGGGAAGAACAAAGCCCCGTCTGCGCGAACCCGTTCGATTCCGGCGACGGCTGCGCGGACGCGATGCGAACGATCTACTGCGGCATGCGCCTGCCGGTCATTTTCGAGCGGCACTGGTATTCGCAGATCGAGGCGGTCGAGGCCTGCCGGCAGGCCGCGTCGCCGGTTTGGGAGGACATCGTCAACTGCGTGTTGGAGAGCCTCGGACTGGCCGTCTGCCTGCAGCAGCACGGCTGGGCGCCGGAGTTGCCCGAGATCTTCGACGCTGAACACTGGGCGCCAACACAGCCGAACGGTTGGACAACGGCCCAGGCGCTCAACTTCTTCTACTATCATCGCGAGGGCGACTTCACGACGGTGATTTACAACGGCGGCATCGTTTACCCCAGCACTCCCCTGCTGCGCGTCAACGCGGTGATTGACACCGAGGGTATGTTCGACATGACCACGGCCTATCTGACCGGCAGATCCACCTTCTACTCGCACAAGCGGATCGATTTCTGGCTGTGGGGGGCCCTCCAGTGCCAGGGGGAAAATTGCTTCAACGAATGGATGCCGACCTGGAGAAACGAGTCGTTCTACCCGTTGGATTGAGAACGATCGGCGGGGAGAGGCGGACATGAAAACCTCGCTTCTGTGCTTGCTCGTGGCCTTGGGCGCGACCGTGCTGGCCGCGGCCTGCGCCGCCAACGACGATGACGATTCATCCGCGGACGACGACGCCGTCGATGATGATGTCGATGATGATGCCGTCGATGATGACGCCGTCGATGATGATGTCGATGACGATGCCGTCGACGATGATACCGTTGACGATGACGCGATCGACGACGATGCGGTCGACGATGATGCGGTCGACGACGACACGATTGACGACGACGCCGTTGATGATGACGCCATCGACGACGATTCATTTCAAAACGCAGAGTGCGAGAATCTGTTTTACTGTTCGGGCGGCGACGCCTGCGAAACCGGTTTGTGCCGCCTGTATTGCTTCAACCGCACGCCGCTGATTATTGACGGCGTCCAAATTGGGCAGAACTACGCCACGGCGGCCTGCGAGCAAGCCGCGACACCGCTCTGGATCGACATCCGCGATTGTCTTGAGAGCGGCGAAGTTCTCGCCCAGTGCCTCCAGGACAAGGGCTGGCCGGCCGACTACCCCGATGTTTTCGACGCGACGGCGTGGACGCCGGACCAACTCGGGCCGCTCGTCAACCGCTACCAGGCGCTCAACCTCTTCGCGTACATCATCAACGACCAGACGTATCTTGACCGTTGGGAGCTCACCGGCGGCATCGTCGATCCGGACGCGCCGCTGTTGCGGCTCGCCGATCAGTACGTCCATGCCGAATTCGAGAACTACATCAACGTATACGCGATCGGCATCGACGCGGTGTACTCGCCGGTGCAAATCAGTTTCGGCCTGCATGGCTTTTGGATCTGGTTCGACATGTTGGGCAACTGGGATTTCAAACTCTATTCGGATGTGTTGACGTTTGTGCCGGTTTTGTAGTCAGCCGGTTCGCCGATACCTTGTTTGGGAGGGCCGAAATGAACGCGGCGCGCTTTTATTACGTCATTTTGCTGTTGATGCTTTCCTTTGCGCTGCTCGGTTGTGCGGGCGGCGGCGGCGATGGAGTAGTGGCTGATGGCGACACGTTGGCCGACGACTATGCGGCGGATGGCGCCGACGATGACTTTGTCCATGACAGCGTGTGCGAAGACCCCGCAGTTCCCAGGGGGCCAGACGATTGCACCTCGAGCATCTGGACATTGTACTGCACCAATCGCATCCCATTGATCATCGACGGAGTAACTTGGCGGCAGAACGACGCCGTGAAGGCGTGTCAAAACGAACCCGATCAACTTTGGACCGACATCCACGATTGCTTTCTTGACTACGAAACTTCGCTGCCGCAATGCCTCCAGGAAAAGGGCTGGCCGCCGGAGTACCCCGACGTTTTCGACGTGAACCAATGGAAACCGGTTTTGGTCGGCGTCGAAACCTGGCAAATCGCGCAAGCCCTGAACCTGTTCTACTACGACGCGGTGATCAGCGGAACGTTCCCTTATCGTGAATGGAACATCCTGGGCGCGGTAACCAACCCAACCTATCCGATGTTGCGTGTTGGCGAGGAGTATCGTTCTTATGACCCGATAAGCCTACAATCGATCCTGATTCTTGAGTCCGGTAACAGCAAGAAGTTCACCGACACTGCTATCCTCGTCCCGCTGCGCGGTTTCTGCCTCGGTTTGAGACCGGTTGACCGCAGTTGGTTCTTTATTCCGTGGGCCTGGCCGTTGGTTTTTAAGCGCGTCGAGTAGAGGCCGATTGACGAACTGCCTTTTGCGCTTGTCCGCCTTGCGCCGACCCTGCTATATTCCCGCTCGGATTCGGCGGCCGGCCGCGGCAAGGCGGGCCGTCGTTCCTCGACGTGTATTACCAGACGGGTGGAACGCATGGCCGACCGGCTCCGGCTCGTGGTGTTCGTTTCCGGCGGCGGGACGAACCTCGAAGCCATCGCGCGGAACTGCGCAAGCGGGGCGATTCCGTGCGAGATCGCGGCGGTGGTGTCCAACCGCGCCGACGCTTACGGCCTGACGCGGGCGAAGAACTTCGGCCTGCCGGCCATCGTGCTGGACGACCGCGAGTTTCCGTCGCGCGAGGCGCACGAAGCGGCCATCGAGCAGGCGCTGGCGGCGCACCCGTACGACCTGATCGTGCTGGCCGGCTGGATGCGGATGCTCACCGCCGGTTTTATCGCGCGGCATTTCAATCGCCGGCTCGGTTTGCCGGGCATCGTGAACATTCACCCGGCGGATACGGCGGCCTACCACGGCGCGCACGGCTATGAATTCGCGCTGGGCCTGACCAAAAAAGGGCCGCGCCTGACGCAAACGAAGATCACCGTGCACTTCATCGACGACGGCATGGATACCGGGCCGGTGATCGCCCAGCGGACCGTGGCGGTGCGGCCCGACGACTCGATCGATGCGCTGAAGGAGCGCGGCTTGGCGGTGGAGTGGGAAGTATACAGCCAGGTGCTGGGCTGGATCGCGCGCGGCCAGGTGCGGATGTCCGGCCGCCAGGTGATCGTGGAAACATAGGGCCGACCCCCGGTGGTCGCCCGACAATCAAGGACGAAACATGCCCAATGAATCGACCACGGTTCGTTTTCCGGCGCGGCTGGAAATCTCGTTTGTGGACGAAGGCCGGCGGCAGAATCTGATTTACGAAAAGGCGACGTGGACCGTGGGCCGCGAGACGACCGGGTTGCGACATGGCGACAACCCGGGTCAGCCCGCCGCGCTGTACCGCCTGGTCAACGGCAGTCTCACGCTCGGCGAGGTGACCGATTTGACGCCCGGCGAGCAACTGGCCAGCCTGCCCGAACTGCTGCAGAGCGCCGATCATCCGAACCGCATGACGATCACCGACGCCGACGCCGCGTTGAACATTCTGCGCCACCTGATGGACGAACCGGCCTGCGTCATCGTCAACCACAACAACCCGTGCGGTGTGGCCCGCGCCGGTTTGCTGCCGATCGCCTATCAGAAGGCGACCATGGCCGACCGCGTGGCGGCGATCAGCGCGTGCGCGGCGTTCAACCGGCCGTTGGACCTGATCACCGCCGAAGCGCTGGTCGACAACCAACTCGCGTCGGTGGTCGCGCCGGAATACGAGGAGGGCGTGCTGGCCGTGCTGGCGACGCAGCCCGGTCTGCGCGTGCTGCGCCTCGGCAACATGGCGCGCCTGACGCAATGCTGCGCCCGGCCGTTCGTCGACTTCAAAAGCCTGATCGACGGCGGGCTGATCGTCCAACTTTCGCCGGCGGCCGAACCGATCACCCGCGCCGACTGCCTGCCGGCGGCGGCCGCCCAAAAAGGCAAAGAAGTGCGTATTCGCCGCCAGCCGACGTCCGGCGAATGGGACGACCTGCTCTTCGGTTGGAAGATCGTGCGCGGCGTCACCAGCATCAGCGTGATCTACGTGAAGGAAGGCGTCACGGTCGGCATCGGCGCCGGGCAGCAGGATCGCATCAGCGCCGCCCAAAACGCGCGCGACAAGGCCTACCGCAAGCTGGTCGATCGCCTCGCCTGGGAGCGTTTTCGCTGTCCTTTCAACCAGATCGAGAACGCCGACATGCGCGATTCGATCCGCGCCGACGCCGACGAACTGCACGGCGGCCTGATCGGCGCGGCGATGGCCAGCGACGGCCCGTTCATCTTTTTCGACCCGATCGACATGTCGATCAGCGAAGGCGTGACCGCCATCATTCAGCCGGGCGGTTCGGCGCTGGATTACGACATCATCCGGTTGTGCAACGAACACAACGTCACGATGGTCATTACCGGGCAACGAGTTTACAAGTACTAGTGGTCTGTTACAGTCGAATAGTCACGTTCCCAGCGATGAATCGCTGGGTAGGTTTTTTATCAGATTGCGGAATGCAGTTCCGAGGTTGATATTGGTAATATGACGTGGATCAGCCGCCGGTTAGGGGCATCACGAAAGACACACCAGATGTTGTATGTCCTCTCTATTTTGCTTACAGCATCTAGCTGTCATTTCGCCAATTTGACCGAAGGCGGCGCGCGATGAAAACTCCACGCCCGGAATTGCTTGAACTCCTGGTGGAAGCCCGGTGTCCAGTGAACAGTGACGAAACCGCGGCCCCCGTCGGAGAAAGCGTGCAGGACGACGACAAAATTCTGGTCCAGCGTGTCATCGAAGAAGGGGACTCGTTTGCCTTCGAGGTCATTGTCAAGAAATATCAGCGGATGGTTTATTACCTCGCGCTGAAGATGGTCGGCAACCATCATGACGCCGATGAAGTGGCGCAGAAAACGTTCCTTTCCGTTTATAAGAATGTCGCGCGATTCGAAGGTCGGTCGAGCCTGAAGACCTGGATCTTCCGCATCGCGATGAACTACTCGAAGAACCTGATTCGCGACCGCGCGCGACACGAAGGCGATGAAGTGACCGAGCGCGTGGCCGCGGCGGAAAGTCAGGTGGAAGAGCGAATCGAGAACAGCCAGCGGCGGCGCATCGTGCGTGAGGCGATGAAAAATCTGCCGCCGCGCCAGAAGGAAGTGCTGGAGATGCGTGCGTTCGGGAACCTGAGCTTCGCGGAAATCGCCGATTCGGTCGGCATCTCCACTTCCGCCGCGAAAGTCAACTATCACTATGCCGTCAAAGCCCTCAAGAGCTTGCTGGCGAATCTGGGGGAGAGCCGCGCATGACCTGCCACGAATCATCCGAAAAGATTCTCGACTGGATCGAAGGCGAACTTTCGCCCACTGAGGCGGACGCCATCGAGAAGCACGTGGCCGTCTGCCCCGATTGCGCTCACGAAGCCAGCGAGTTGCGCGGCGTCATCAAAACCGTCGTCGAGCCCCATTTCATTCCCGAGGAACAATACTTCGACAGTTTCTTCGCGCGGCTGCGCGAGCGCATCGCGCGCGAAATGCCGCCGGCCACCTGGCTGGATCGGCTGAAGACCCTGGTATTCGGCGCGGGCAGTTGGCGTCGCCCGGTGTTCGCCGCGGTCGCGCTGTCGCTGCTGGTGGTGGGCGTGCTGGCCGGCGCCGGTTCGCTGCCGGTCTGGCTGGGCGGACATCAGGTGCATGTCGCCGGCGTCGAGCGGGTGAAGACCCTCGGCAATCTGCCGAACTTGCAACCGCAGCTCGTTTCGGAAATCGGCCGGCTGAGCCCCGAGGAAATCGACGCGCTGCGCGGGCAGATCGTCGAACGGCTCCTGCCGGAAGGCGCTTCGCTGACCAGCTTCGAACCCAACCCGGTGGTGTCGTCGCCGACCTTCCACGACCTGACCGACCGCGAAGCGATTCACCTGGCCGAGATGCTCCAGCAAGCTCCGCAGTGGTCGTTCTGAGTGCGGTGAACAGGCGGGCGGCCGCACCGGCCGTCCTTTTCCGACAGCAGAGATGGCCGTGGTTTCGGCGATCGGCCGAAGCCGCGTTTTCCCTGCCGTTCTTTCTTCGACGCCGCCGCGGCTGGGTCGTGCGCGGGATAAGGGGGAGCTCATGGTCCGACCGCTGATCGCCACGCTCGTCTTGCTGGCCGTCGTTTTGGCCGCGCCGGTCCGGGCGCAGGAAACGCCGGAGCCGTCGCCGGACAACCGCGACGAAGCCCTCCAGCGCATCGAGATGCTGCGCCTGTTCCGCCTGACGGAAGTGCTCGAACTCAACGAAGACGAAGCCGCGCGCGTGTTCCCGGTGATCCGGCGTTACGACCGCTCCTATCAGGACCTTCAGGAAAAGCGCGAACAGTTCATGCACGAATTGCAGTTGCAACTGGCCAGCGGCGCCCCCGATCGCGCCGCGCTGTCCCGCCTGGTCGATGAAGTTCTCACCCAGGAACGCGAGGCCATGCGCGTGCGCAACGAGGAATTCAAAGAACTGAAGAAAATTCTCACGCCCGAGCAATACGCGAAGTACCTCATCTTCGACGCCCGCTTCCGCGAAGACCTCAACCGGCTGCTCGATGACATCCGCCGGCATCGCCAGCAGCGCCGGCATCCGGGCGCCGCGTCGCCGACCCCGGTATCGCCGACGCCGACTCCGCCGCCGCAAGCCGCGCCCGCGGATTGAGCGCGCGCCTCGCGCGTTGTACACTCTCGGCGATGATTGAACTGCAAAACGTCTGCAAATCGTTCAAGGACCAGCGCGTGCTCGACGGTTTGTCGCTGAACGTGCCGGACGGCCGGATCACCGTGCTGCTCGGCCGCAGCGGCAGCGGCAAGTCGGTGACGCTCAAGCACATCATCGGCCTGCTGCGGCCCGACGCCGGGCGGGTGCTGGTGGACGGCGAGGACATCACCGCGCTCGACGGCTCCGCGCTGAACCGCGTGCGGGCGAAGTTCGGCGTGCTGTTTCAGGACGGCGCGCTGTTCGACTCGATGAACGTCTTCGAAAACATCGCGTTCCCGTTGATCGAGCACGCCAAGCTGAAGAAGGGGGAGTTGCGGGCGCGCGTCGAAGAAGCGCTCGCGGCCGTCAGCCTGTCGCGCGTCGAAGAGAAGATGCCGGCCGAGCTGTCCGGCGGCATGCGCAAACGCGTGGGCCTGGCGCGCGCGATCGTTCTGCATCCGTCGATCATCTTGTACGACGAGCCGACCTCCGGCCTCGACCCGCTGCTCACCGACAACATCAACCATCTCATTCAGGAAACGCAGCGCAAGTTCAACCTGACCAACTTCATCATCAGCCACGACGTTGGCGCCGCGCTGCGCATCGCCGACAAAATCGCCGTGCTCTACGAAGGCAAAATCCTCGAAGAAGGCCCGCCCGGACAGATCGCCGCCTCGACCAACCCCTTCATCCGCGCGTTCATCGAAGGCCGCCAAGGCGAATACGACGTGTTGTGAACGCAAGCGTTCACCACACGAAATGAAAAATGAAAAATGAAAAGTGAAAAATGACGGCGGCCAGCACTGGCAAACTTCGCTTCGCTACGTGTGCCAGTGCCACCCGGGCGAAATCCCCGGACCCCGGACCCCAGACCCTAGCAGGGTGTTGAGAAACCTCGGCCAATGTCATTCCGGGCTTGAGCCGGAATCCAGGAGGGCTTGAAAATGCTGGCTTCCCGCCTTCGCGGGAATGACAGATTCGCCGAGACAACCCCTTTCTCAACAGCCTGCTAGACCCCGTCGAACATCGCGCTCGATCCTTCCGATTCCCACACGCGCACGCGGGCGACGCGCACGCGGTCGTTGTTGAGCGCGGCGCTGAGTTGATCGTAGAGATGGCGGGCGATGTTTTCGCATGACGGATTGGTCTGGTCGAAGGGCGGAATCTCATTGAGGTGGCCGTGGTCGAGTGGGGCGAGCGCGTCGTCGAGGGCCTGCTTGAGCACGCGAAAGTCGACGGCCAGGCCGAGCTCGTCCAGCACCGTCGCCCGCACGGTCGCTTCGACGCGCCAGTTGTGGCCGTGCAGGTTCTCGCAGCAGCCGGCGTAACCGCGCAGACTGTGCGCCGCGCTGAAGACGCGCTCGACGGAAACTTCGTACATCACCGCTCCCTTTGGCGGACGCTGAACCAGGTCAGTTTGCCGAGGAATAGTCCGAAGAAACCGAAGAAGTGGCGCTTGTGCGGCAACGCGCGCCAGATGCGCCACAGTCGCCGCGCGCTCAGATAAAACGCGAAGTGCGCATGACGCACCAGCGCCCTCATGCGGGTGGGCGGCACCTCCGACAACGGCACGGGCGGATCGTCATAGTCGCAGTTGACCGGGTCGTAGCCGTCGGTCCGGCCCATCTTCTCGGCGATCTCCCACAGCTCGGTGGCGGGCAGCAGATTGACGTGGTTGAACGTCGCGAAGTGCAGATTGCTTTCGACGGCGAAACGAATCGTCTCCTGCACTTCTTGCTCGGTCTCGGTGGGAAAGCCGAGCATGAAAAAGCCGTGCGCGATGATGCCGCGCGCGACGGTGTGGTCGATGATCAGCCGCAGCTTGGACAGGTTGACGTTCTTCTTCAACAGCTTTTGCAGCCGCGGCGACGCGGTTTCGATGCCGTAGGGGATCTTGAAGGCGCCGGCCGCGGCGAGTTTGTCGATCAGCTCGCGATCCATCGCATCGGCGCGCAGTCCGACCGGGAAAGTGATCGCGACGTCGACCTGCCGCCGCACGAGTTCGTCGCAGATCGCCTTCGCGCGAGCGAGGTCGAGGTTGAAGCAGTCGTCGACGAAATGGATTTCGTGAATGTCGTGTTCGTTCCGTAGCGCCTCGACTTCGTCGACCACCGACTTCGGCGAACGGGCGCGGAAGCGATGGCCGAACAGCGCCTGACAGAAGATGCAGTGATACGGGCAGCCGCGGCTGCTGAGCACCGAGAAGTAGCGCCGGTGGGCATAGAGGTAGCCGTGACGCGGCTGGTGATGATAGGTGTCGAACTCCGCCAATTCCCACGCGGGGAAGGGCAGGGCGTCGAGATCTTCGATCGCCTGCGGCGGCGGACCGAGACCGACGCCGGGATAGCCGACGCCCGGCAGCTCGGGCTGCGCCTCGCCGGCGGCCCAGGCGGCGAGCAGGCGCGGCAGCACGAGTTCGCCTTCGCCGCGCACCACGGCGTCGATGTCGGGAACGCCCAGCGCCTCCCACGTCGAGCTGTTGGCGTACGGACCGCCGACCACGATCTTCGCCCGCGGCGCGAGCCGCTTGAGTTGCGGCGCCGCCAGGCGCAGCACGTTCGCCTCGGGGATCACCGCGGAGAGGCCGATCACGTCCGGCGCGAAGTGGGCGATGGTTTCGGCGTGGGCGCTAATCGGTTCTTTGCGCGCGCGCAGATCGAGCAGGCGCACCTCGTACCCCGCGTCGCGCAGCACGGCCGCCAGATACAGCAGACCGAGCGGCGGCCCGACCTGGTAGTTCTTCTGTCCCTTGAACAAAGTGATCAGCAGGACTTTGGCCAACGAAGCTCCCGACTCTCGCGGTTGCCGCTACGCCTATTTGAGCACTTTCTTAGCGAGTTCGTCCAGGATGTCGTCGGGCTTCACGCCTTCGGCCTGGCCTTCGAAGGAAAGCAGCAGGCGGTGGCGCAGGCAAATCATGAGCCCGTCCTTCACGTCGTCGAGGCCCACCGAGTAACGGCCGTCGACCAACGCGCCGACGCGCGCCGTGCGCATCAGCGCCTGGCCGCCGCGCGGGCTCGCGCCGTAGCGAATGTATTTTTTCACCGCGTCGGTGGCCAGCGGCGAATCCGGATGCGTCGCGTACACCAGCTTGCTGATCGCCTCGCGCACGCGATCCGGCACCGGAATTTCGGCGGCGAGCTGCTGCGCGGCGAGAATCTGCGGGCCGTCGAGCACGCGCTGGGCCTGGGCCTGACGCACGCCGGTGGTCTGATCGAGAATCGCGGTCAGCTCGTCCTGGCTCGGGTAGTCGATGAAAATCTTGGTGAGGAAGCGGTCGATCTGCGCCTCCGGCAGCGGATACGTGCCCTCC
>PMZC01000047.1:43355-47431 GCA_003170555.1 Deltaproteobacteria bacterium | reverse complement strand
GTCATTCTGAGCGAAGCAAAGAATCTGTAGTCAGGTCAGAATCACACCCGCAGTCGATCGCGTTAGGCGTTGGCGACCACAAATGACCAGCTTGACGGAACCTACCAATCTCTGTTATTCGATTACCACAATCACAATGACGCTGGTCGAAGGTAACCGTAGAACTACGCTGACGAGTCGGTAGTGTATAGGTTTTGCGACATCACCCAAAAAGAGGAGAAATGGCCATGAAGTCAGTTGTACGATTTGTCCTATGTTTCGTTCTCTTCGCTTTTGTCTCTTGTGCGTGCGGTTCTAACACCGCTACGCCAGTCGCCAACCCGGTTGGAGACGAAAAACTTGTTCAGGCGCAAAAGGAAATTGCCGAACTCAAACAGAAACTTGAACAGGCTAATCAGCTTATTCAGCAATTACAGTCAACTCCTGAACAACGATACCAGATTCTAGCTGACCGAGCTGACAAGATTGAGAGTGGGGCGGAAGGACAACAACTTATTAATGATATCGACGACTTTGTCAAAAAAAATCCTCAACACGCGTTGGCAAGAGAAGCATCGGCTCTGAAAGTAAAAGTCGCGAAAAAACTACAGACGATCAAGGCTGAGGAAAGTCGGCAAGCGGCTCAATCCGCGCTCAAGGCGTTCAAAGAGGCCCTTGAGGGGATCCAAGACGGAGCCGACCTGGATACGCAAAGAATGGTGAAGCTCGCGGAACTTCTCAAAAAAACCTACTCATTAAGTGTACTCAAGATGCTGCCAAAAACCAATTACAAAGAGGCCATGAAAGACGCTGATTCCGTGCGAGGAGCAATCGTGTCGGCCGGAGGAACTATTATCGAGATAAAGAAAGAGGAGATATCCCCTGGATTCGTGGTCTACGAAGGGGGGTTGATGGAGTCCGAGCTTAACGTGGTCCGTTTCATTGCTATCGGCGGAACACGAGGGATCTATGAAGGTTCGTACGCCAAATTCGTCGGCGTTTTTTCGCAAATCTACTCATATCCGAACGTTACCGGCGGCGAAACACACGCGATCGCTGTCGTAGGGTATTTTGATATACCGGAGAACCAGAGGTAACCAGCGATTTGGTTTAGAATCCCTAGCGTGAGTAACGAGAACCCATCCGCGCTAATAGAAAAATATCATCTTCGATCATCGCCTATAGCGAAATGCTTTTTTGATTTTGCCCCGTATCTGGGTTAATACCCGGATGTCCTTGACACTTCCGACGCGCCCGTGTTAGCAGGGCGCAACAATTGCGCGAGTGCGATCATGGCGCGAGAAGACAAGCAAACGACGCAAGGCTGGGTCGATTTCCTGGCGTCGCTCAAGGTCACGGTCTACACCATGATCGCGCTGGGCCTCGCCGTGCTCATCGGCACGATCGCGCCGCAGGAAGGCGTCTCCGTCGATCCGCAGGTGCTGGCGGAGAAAATGGGACAGCCGGTCTGGCGCGCGCTGCACGCGCTTGGCTTCTTCAATGTTTTCCATAGCACGTGGTTCTTTCTTCTCGTCGCTTTGCTCGTCGTGAATCTGGTGCTATGCACCCTGCGCAATCTGCAACGGACGCAACGTCAGCTCGCCGACGCCGGCGTTGAGCTCGACGACAAGATCGCCAATCGGATGCCGCTGGCGAAAAAATTGTCGTTAGGCGATTCGATCGACGAAGTGACGCGGTTGGTGGCCGAGCGTTTTCGCAAAGTGGGGAAGGTCGAGCGCGTCGAAAAGGAAAGCGCGATTTTTCTTTTTGCACAGAATTCGCCGCTGGCGCGCTACGGCAACACGATCATCCACTTGAGCATTTTGTTCATTCTCGCCGGCGCGATGGTGCGTTTGTTGTTCGGTATTGAAGGCCAACTGATGCTGCCCGAGGGCGGACAGCAAAACGTCTTCGATCCCGGCAACGGCGACCTACAGCGGCTGCCGTTCGAAGTGCGCTGCGACAAATTCGAGGCGGAGTTCTATGCCGGCGGCAAGCGTCCGAAGGAATATCGCAGCGCGCTGGTGATCCTGGCGGGCGGCAAGGAGATCGCGCGCAAGACGATCAAAGTCAACGATCCGCTTAGCGCCGGCGGCTTCCGCTTCTTTCAGGCGACCTATGGCTCCGATTCTTTTCCGATCCTGCATCTGCACGGGCGCGGCGTCGACGTGACGCAGCCTTTCCTGTTCAAGCAGGTGCAGTCGATTCCCGGCCAGCGCGACGGTCTGCTGTTCGACGACGCGCGCGAGGAGGCGGGCAAGGTCGCGACGCATCTGCGCGTCAACGCCGGTGAGCAGACCTACGAAGACTGGCTGACCGAAGGCGGCGAGGCGAAGAACTTCGGGCCGTATCAAATCGCGCTCGTCGGCCACAAGACGGGGCAGTACACCGGCATTCTCGTCACCGCCGACCCGGGCGTGAGGCTGGTGTGGTTCGGCGCGGCGCTGTTCTTCATCGGCCTTTTCTGGGCGCTGTTCACTTCGCACCGCCGCGTCTGGGCGCGCGTGACGAAGGATGAAATCCTGCTCGCGGCCAGCGCCAGCAAGGCCCGCGAGCAGATGGCCGAGTGGTTTGCGCGGCTGATCGGCGAACTGGAGAAAAAATAGGCATGTGGAACTTTCTGTTAGAGACATTCAGCGGCCTGGCGAGCGGCGAGGTGGCGCAGACCAGCGCCGCGTGTTTCGATCTCGCGTTTCTGGTTTTCGTGCTGGCCACCGTCGCCTATCTGGTGTACCTCGCCGTGCGTCGCGACGTTTTTTGGCGGATCGGCATCGTCTGCGGTGTGATCGCGGCGGTGTCGATGACGCTGGCGCTCGCGCTGCGGTGGATCGCGGCCGGCTGGGCGCCCCCGCCGTTCACCAACCTGTATGAGTCGCTGGTCTTCTTTACGTGGGGCATCATCGTCTTCTATTTGTTCGTGGAGTGGCGATTCAAGATCAAAATCGCGGGCGCCTTCGTGATTCCGCTCGCGTGCCTGACGATGGGCCTGGCCAGCCTTTCGCCGGAAAAAGGAATCGAGCCGCTCGTGCCGGCGTTGCAGTCGATCTGGCTGCACCTGCACGTGATGGTGGCCAGCATCGCCTACGCGGCCTTTCTCGCTTCGTTCGCGTTCGCCGTGCTCTATTTTCTCCGCGACCGTTTGCAGTTCGAGTGGTTCATCGCGGCCATCAGCGGCTTCGCGGTGTGCGCGCTTCCCGCCGCGTCAAAGGGCGCGCTGTTCCACGGCGCCTTCGTGCTGGACAAGGTCGTGTTGCGCGGCGGCGAATGGTTGAAGGTCGAAATGCCGGGGCGCGAGAACGTTTTCGAGCAGATCGCGCTGCCGGGCGTCGGACCGTTTTTGCTGATCGCACTGGCCGGCTTCCTCGCCGCGCTGGTGATGGCGATTCACGCGGTTTGGCCGGGAACGTCTTGCGCGATGCGTTCGAACTCGCCGCAGCCAAACGGCCGGGCGCCGGTGTGCGGATACACCCTGTCGGTGTTCGCCGCGTCGTTTGTATTCCTGACCGCCGGGTTGATCTTGTTCTTCATCCAACTGGCGCGCCTGCCGGAAGCGCGGCTGGCGAGCAACCCCTACGCGTTTGCGATGCTGCTGGTCGTATGGTTGGGAGCGCTGGTGGTGCTGATCGCGCAGTGGCGTTACGAGTTGCTGCTGGCGGCGCTGCCCGAGGTCAAGGCCATCGACCGCCTGACTTACAAAACGATCATGGTCGGCTTCCCGCTGATGACGCTGGTCATTATCACCGGCGCGATCTGGGCCAATAAAGCGTGGGGGCGCTACTGGGGTTGGGACCCGAAAGAAACCGCGAGCCTGGTGACGTGGATCATCTATTTGCTGTTCCTGCACACCCGCCTGACGCAAGGCTGGATCGGCCGGCGCAGCATGCTCATCGCGGTCATTGGTTTCGCGTCCGTCGTTTTCACTTACCTGGGCGTCAATCTGCTGCTGCCCGGCTTGCACGCGTACGCGACGGGCTGAGCGATGCCGCCGCGCGCGAGCCTCGTCGCCAACGCCGCGTCGCCGGAGGAATATCCGCCGCCGCGATTGCCCGAAGTTGCTTTCGCCGGACGCAGCAACGTCGGCAAGAGCACGCTGATCA
>PMZC01000047.1:0-43346 GCA_003170555.1 Deltaproteobacteria bacterium | reverse complement strand
GTCGCGCAACACGAGCGCGCGGCCTGGCGGAAGATCATCGAGACCTATCTGCGCCAACGCGAGAACCTGGCGTGCGTGGTGGTGCTCGTGGACTTGCGTCGCGGCGTCGGCGAGCAAGATCAGCAACTGCTGGCGTTTCTCGAGGCGATCGAGAAACCCGTGCTGGTCGTCTTCACCAAAGCCGACAAGCTCAAGGGCAACGAACGGCGGAACCAGATTCGCCGCGTGGCGGACGATATCGGCTGGACCGTCGAAGAGCTTTTGGTGGTCAGCGCCGAGAAGAACGAAGGGATGGATCGGCTTCGCGCAGCGCTGGCGCCTTACGTCGGTTAGTTTCACCCGGCTGGGGCCTTTATCTTCCCGGTCGAGAAGAATACACTTGTTGCTCAACCTAGTGTGCGGCAATGAGCGAAGTACTGGTCAACAACAGCGTCGTATTGCCGATGCGGTCGACGGTCGGGGCGGTTCTGCCCCAAACCGAGCGGCGGCAACCGCCGTTTCTGCCGCGCCGGNNAACGTGAGTCGAACGCCAAGCCGGCTCGTTCGCGCCTCGCCTTCGCGCCCAACGCCGCGCCGACGCTGGTGGACACATCAGCGCAGATGCCGGCGGCGCGAACCGAAGCCAGCCCGTGGCGCGCCAGGATTCCCGCCGGCGCCATTTTCTATGATGACATGGATCGTCTCACCGCCGGGGTCGACCAACCTGGTCTGCTGGTGTCCGTCCGCGTCTGAGCCACTTGCATCGATGTAGTTCATCGTCCAAGATCAGCCCCTGACTTGAGGAGGTTTCCGTTGCGGAACCGAGCTATCGTGTTTTTGCTGATCGTGGCCGCCGCCGCCGGCGGTTACCTGGCGATGCGGGTCGACGCCGCCACAACCGCGGAAGTTTCGATCTACCGGGAAGAGACGCTGGTCACCACGTATTATCCGGGGCCCGGCGAAGAAACGACCGCGATCAAATCGTGGGTCAAAGGCCCGAAGATGCGCACCGACGCGGCCGAGGGGGCTGATGTCACGATCGTGCGGCCCGATCTCAATCTCGTTTACGTGATCAACACCAAACGGCGCGTGTATTCTGAATCGCCGTTGGCGGTCTACCAACAGGCCGGCCGCCTGACGATGACCATGCTCGCGACCGATCCCGCCTTCCAATGGACCGGGCGGAAAAAGAAGATCGCCGCCTGGTCGTGCCGCGAGGTCGTCATGGCCGAGGAGACCGGCGCGAACGGCGATCGAATCAAGACCATCTGGTGGGTGACCAAGGACCCCGTGCTCACCGTGCGCCTGCTGCGCCACCTGATGACCATTTCCTTCGGCGACGCCATCGATGAGCTGGCCACGCGGTTCTACGACAAGCTGGATAACGTGGGCGGCTTCCCGGTGCAAACCGAAACCGAAGCGACGCATGGCGACAAGTCTTTGCGCCGGGTGCAGACGCTGCGCAAGCTGGAGCGGCGCGAGATCCCCGATTCGACCTTTGAGCTGCCGCCCAATCTGACCAAGATCACTGTGCCGCTGCCGCCCGGTTTCGGCGGCTGACCGATGAGAAACGGCGCATGTTGACGCGACGCCCACGCAATGTGAAAGAACTGCAGCTCGACATTTGCATCAATCAGGATGTCAGCCCGTGGCAGACCAGCGGCTTCGACCGCTACTACTTCGTGCACGAGGCGCTGCCCGAACTCGACCGCGCGCGGGTCGATGTGTCCACGGAGTTTCTGGGCCACAAGCTGTCGGCGCCGTTGATGATCGCGCCGATGACCGGCGGCATGGAAGAGGGCGCGAAGATCAACCTGCATTTGGCGCAGGCCGCGCAGGAACTTCATCTGCCGATGAGCGTGGGCAGTCAAAAAATCGCCATCGAAGACAAAACGCTGGCCGACACTTTTCGCGTGCGCCAGGCAGCGCCGGATATCCTGTTGTTCGCCAACATCGGCGCGGTCCAGCTCAACTACGGCTTCGGCGTCGAACAGATGAAAGAGGTCGTCGGGATGATCGGCGCCGACGTGCTCTGTCTGCATCTGAATCCGCTGCAGGAGGCGCTGAAGGAAGACGGCAACGTCAACTTCGCCGGGCTGGTCGACAAGATCGCGCGCCTGGCGCAGGACCTGCCGACGCCGATCTTCGTCCGCGAGGTGTGCAACGGCATCAGCCCGCGCACCGCAAAGTTGTTGGTCGAAGCGGGCGTGGCGGGCATTGATGTGGGCGGCGCCGGCGGCACGAGTTGGATGATCGTCGAAGGCATGATCGCCACGGATGAAAATCGCAAGCTGATCGCCGAGAGCTTCCAGAACTTCGGCATCCCGACCGCGCAATCGGTCGTCAATGTGCGCGAAGCATCGGCGACGCTGCCGCTCATCGCGACCGGCGGCATTCGCAGCGGCAAGGATGTCGCGAAGAGTCTGGCGCTCGGCGCCGATCTCGCGGGCCTCGCGGCGCCGTTGCTCAAACCCGCGCTCGCCGGACCCGACAAGGTCAAGAACGTGCTGCGGCGATTCATCGAGGAACTCGAGGTGCTGCTGTTCTGCCTGGGCAAACCCGACCTGACTTCATTCAAAGCCGACCACAGCGTACTGCACCGCTATGTTCCGACCGGCGCGCAGTAGGGCGAATTCACCACAGAGACACAGAGACACGGAGACGGAAGATCCTTTTGTCTCGCTGCAAGATGTCGTGGTTAAAGGACGACGCGGGTGATGCCGTCTTTGATGAGCGGAACATTGAAGTTGATCAGCAAGCCGACTCGAAGCCCGGACAGTTTCAAATAGGTGAGCATTTGCGCCTTGTGGATCGGTAAGACTCGCTCGACCGATTTCAACTCTACGCAAACACAGTCGTTCACAATCAGATCAAGACGTAGGCCGGTATCGAGCGAAAGTTCCTTGTAGGTCACCGGCAAGGCAATCTGGCGGTCCACCTTGAATCCGTTTGTGGTCAACTCGTAGTGCAAACAAGTTTCATAGACGCTCTCCAGCAAACCTGGTCCCAAGTTCTGGTGCACGGCGAACGCACAATTCACGATGGCGCCGGAGATGCGATTGGTCTCCACGGAAACTACGTCTCTCCGTGTCTCTGTGTCTCTGTGGTGCAATTCATTCCTCCGGATGAATCTCATGCAGATATTGCACCCCGCGCTTTTGCAGCTTCTCGGCGAAGTCGAGGCACAGATGAAAGAGCGCGTTGTTGACCGCCTCGTCGAAGCCGCCGCCGTTGATCCAGNNGACGGTCCACGTTTGCATGGAGCCGGGGCTCGAGATGCGCAGCGGCATGGCGGGCCGCCGCCCGGGTCTGCCTTCCGCCTGGAGCAACAACCCGCGTTGGGTGTTGGTGCGCGGCTCGATGACGGTGACCTCCAACGTAATCGTCACCGTGAGCCGGCGTCGCTCGTCCCATTGCGCATCGAAGTACGGATTGCTGGGCAGGCAAATCAGATCCACGTCGCTCATCGGCATGTCTTCCGAAATCGTGGCGCCGGCGGCCACCAGCGACGCCGCATCGCGCAGGCCCTGCATCGTGGACCACGCCAGGCGTTCGCCGAAGTGCTCGTCGCGGCCGATCTTGACCGGAAAACGTTGCATGGCGGGCGTGCGCAACAGCACCACGCGCANNGAGGCAAATCCGCGGGGGCCTCCGCCACGACAAACGGATGTTCGGCCACGACGAACAGCGGGCCGCAGCCGGTCAGGAGAGCGGCGGCGCAAAACGTTGCAGTAAGAATAACGCAAACAAGCGTGCGCATGGACCGCATTGTAGAGTCGCCGGCGCCGGTTGACAACCGGAATCGCTTGACACTTCGGCGAGGGTCGTGTTACGCGTCAAGCAGCCCGGTTTTTCTTTTGGCGCAAAGGAGAATCTTGATGAAGCGTTTTTCCGTCATTTTGATGGTCGTCGGCGTAGCGCTGATCCTGCCGTTCGCCGCGGTCGAAGCGGCGCAAACCCATCCGCCGCCCCATCCGAATCAACCGGCGCCGCCGCTCGCCTCGGCGCGCTCCTTCGATGTCGCCGTGGATGTGGGCCTGCCCGTCGCCGGTTTCATTCCCTACGGCAAGCTCAGCGGCAGCCATGGCCTGGACGGCACGCTCAGCGGCATCGGCAGCGTCAGCTTCCCGTACTTCGGTTTACACGCGCGCGCGTATCCGAGCCCGTCGTGGTACATCCAGATGGATTTGCTCAACTACTCGCACCAAACGGGAACGGGCACGTGGACGTTCAAGAACAAGGATACCGGCAACACGAGCAAGCAGGATATGACTTTCGTCGTCAATCGTCTGAACGTCATTGACTTCGGCATCGGCAAGATGCTCGCCACCGGGCGCGTACGGCCGAACGCCGGCTTCGGTCTGGGCGTGCATTACGTCTCGTTCGCCGATGAACACGCGCACGACAGCGCGGCCGGCTGGGCCGTCGGTCCGTTCGGGCAACTTGGCGTGGACATCACCGCGACGAAAATCCGCCGGGTCGGCGACCTGTTCTTCGGCGTGAATCTGCGCCTGGACCTGATTTGGAATTGGCAGGATTACCAGTTCGACAAATCCAACAGCAACTTGTCGATGGTCTATCTGCCGCTCAGCTTCTTCGTCAGCGGCGGGCTGCGGTTCTAGCGCCCCGCGCGACTACTCTAAGGCGATTCGCTGCACCAGGACGCCCTTGGGTGTGCGGTCCTTCGTGTCGAGCACCTCGGCGGGGATGAACGTCGGTTCGACTTCGAGCCGCACGCGCAGCAATCCGCGCCTAACGGAAGTCGGCGGCAACGGCGCGCGTAGAGTGATCTGCGCCGTGCGATCAATCGTCTGCTCGGCTACGCGAACGCCATCGACCAACAACCGCAGCGTCACCGGACCGCGATAGAACGGCCGGTGCACGTAGACGGTCGCGGCCGCCTCGCGCTGGCCATCGCGCCGCAGCAGCGCCTCGGCCGCGTCGGCCGTCCACGCGCCGTTCTCGCCGGGCGGATACCAGCCGGTCAGCAGTTGGCCGGGATTGTACGCTTGCGAGAAATCGATCGCCGGTCCGAACGCCGTCTCCGCCTCGACGCGATCGCGCGTGAACAGGTCGATCATGAAGCGTTTGACGCCGCGGTCATAGACGCTGCGCCGCACCAGAAAAAAATCGTCGCGCTTCAGCTTCTCGCGGGCGAGATCGAGCGGATCGAAAACCGCGCCGTGATAGTCGACCAGCCAGATGCGCCGGGCGTCTCTTTCAAACAAATCGAGCCGCTGCGTCACCGCGGCGCGGCGTTTGTCGAGGTCCATGCGATAAACTTCGTCGTCGAACAAATCCTCGACGCGCAAACCGCACGAGCGCGCGTAATAGCGAAACGCGTAAGCTTTCTCGGCGTGATACGCGAGCGCGAGATCGCCGTCGCGTTTTTCGCGACAAACCGCTTGCACCGCGCCGCGCCAATCCTGCCGCGCGTAAGCCGGGTCGGTGCGTTCTTGTCGGAGGGCGAGAATCATCGGCGTCACGATGAGCAACCCGAGCAACGCGGCGACAATTCGCGTTTTGCTCGCCAGGCGATCAATCCCGTGCGCGACCAAAAGCATCGCCGGCGGCATCAGCATCAGCGTATGACGCACGTCGAAAAGCGGCGAAAAGAAATCGCCGCCGAGCAAAATAGCCCACGGCGCGCCGAGCAGCGCGAAGGCGATCGTACGCGCTTCGCGTTCCTGACGGTCGAATAGCGCGAAGGCCAACGCCGCCGCCGCGGGCAATGCGGCCAGCACCCAAAGGCTCGCAGCCCACGCCATCGCGTGCGGGCCTGACCACGAAAAGCCGAACGTCGGCAAGCGATCGGGCGTCGCGCCGTACGCGAAATAAATCGCGCTGCGGGCGATCGCCTCAAACAGCGATGCATGTGGTCGCCAGGCCTGGCCGCGCAATAATTGAAACGCCATCACCTTGAAGAACGGCAAAAAAAGCACGAGCGCCGCGGCGATCGCCACGAACGACAGCAGCACGCCGCGAAGTCGCGTGCGATGCGCTTCGACTACGCCCGCGCTCAACGCCGCACCGTATGCGCCCGCGGCCGCGTTGCCTTGCACGGCGGCGATGCCGGCCAGGGTCAGCGCCGGCCCGAAATCACTCCGCGCCCGGCGTACGTCGCGCCAGGCCAACGCGACGAGCACCAGCAGTTGTCCGCCGAGGACGAGAAAGGCGTAATAGTGAAAGTGCAACGCGAGCGCGAGGCACAACGCGTAGCCGACGGCGTCGAACCATCGACCCCGCGATAGCAGGCGCGCCAGGAACGTGGTCGCCAGTACGATCAACAACAACGCGATCGTGTGCGCCCGCACTTCACGCGAACAGTAGATCGACAACGGATGCAGCGCCGCGAAGGCCGCCGCGATCAACCCGGTCCGGCGGCGGAACAGCGTCGCGCCGAACCAGTAGACGGCCAGCACCGCGCCGACGCCGAACAGCGCCGGCAGAAAGCGGAAGAACGTTTCGCCGTCGCCGTGCGGCAGCCACGCGTGAAGAAGCAGATAAAAACCGAGCGGGTTGGAATCTTTCTGCGCCGATTGCAGCCACATCGTCGCCAGCGGCCGCGCGGAAAAGACGACGGTGTGCATCTCGTCGTCCCACAGACTCGGCGCGCCAAGATGGGCGAAGCGCAGCCACGCGGCGATCGCGACGATGAGCAGCAGAATGACCATCGTCGCGGCGCGTCGCGTCGCGCCGGGTCGTTTCATTCCATGTCCGCGGTCAGTTTGGGATTGCGGGCCGCGCGCACTTCGTCGAGCCGGCGCACCACCGTGTTGTACGGCGCGTGGTGCAACAAGGCCGGATTTTCCTGCGCCTCGCGGTAGATGTCGCGCATGGCGGTGATGAACGCGTCGAGCGACTCGGGCTCGAAGCTCTCGGTGGGCTCGATCATCATGGCGCCCTTGACCACGAGCGGGAAGTAGATCGTCGGCGGATGGAAGCCGTAGTCCATCAGCCGCTTGGCCACGTCGAGCATCGGCACGTCGTTGGGCAGACCCTTTTCAGTGAAAACCACCTCGTGCATGCAGGGCCGATCCTGCGCGACTTTGTACAAGTCCTGCAGCATGACGCGCAGGTAGTTCGCATTCAGCACGGCCAGTTCGCTCGAGCGTTTCAGCCCGGCCGCGCCCATTTCGCGGATGTAAGCGTAGGCGCGAATCAACACGCCGACGTTGCCGCACCACGAACGCATTCGGCCGATGCTCTGCGGGCGATCAAAATCGAGCGCGTACTGCCGGCCTTTCTTGCGGATGACCGGCCGCGGCAGAAACGGCTCGAGGTGCTTCTTCACGCCGACCGGTCCGGCGCCGGGGCCGCCGCCGCCGTGCGGCGTGCTGAAGGTCTTGTGCAGATTGAAGTGCAGCACATCGGCGCCGAAATCGCCGGGTCGCGTATAGCCCATGATCGCGTTGAGATTCGCGCCGTCGTAATACACCAGCCCGCCGCGCTCGTGCACGATGTGCGCCGCGCGATCGACGTTTTCCTCGAACAGTCCGAGCGTGTTCGGGTTGGTGATCATGATCGCCGCGACGCTTTCGTCCATCACGGCCGCGAGCGCGTCGGGATCGATCAGGCCCTGCTCGTTCGACTTGAGCGGCACGACCTGGTAGTTGCAGATCGCGGCCGACGCCGGGTTCGTGCCATGCGCGGTGTCGGGGATGATGACCTTGCTGCGCGGATCGTTCCGCGACGCGTGGTAGGCGCGGATGATCAACATGCCGGTCAGTTCGCCGTGCGCGCCGGCGGCCGGCTGGCAGGTGACCGCGTCCATGCCGGCGATCTCGGCGAGAAACTGCTCGAGCTCATAGATCAGCCGCAACAGGCCCTGATGCGCGACCGCCGGATGAACGTCGGCGAAGCCGGCGAGGCGGCAGACGTCTTCGTTGATCTTCGGGTTGTACTTCATCGTGCACGAGCCGAGCGGATACAGCCCGCTGTCGACGCCGTAGTTGTATTGGCTGAGGCGCGTGAAGTGGCGGACGACTTCCACTTCGCTCAGTTCGGGCCACGCGGCGGGTTCATCGCGCAGCAGTTCGGCGGGCAGGGGCGGCGGCTCGTTCACGTCGACGCGCGGCAGCGAGTAGCCGACGCGACCCGGGGTCGAGCGCTCGAACAAGGTCGGTTCGCACAAAGCGAGGCCGCGCGCGCCGGGAGTGTCACAAGGCCCGTACGACTTCGACATAGCGGTCGATCTCCTTGCGGCTGCAAAGTTCGGTCACACAGGTGAGGATGGCGTTTTCGAGGCCGGGGGCGGCGCCGTTGAGCGCCACGCCGCCGATGAACTTCGCCTTGGCCAGCGCCTGCAGCACTTCCTCGGCAGGTTGGCGCGGCTTCCAGACGAATTCGTTGAACGTCGGGCCTGTTAGCGGCAGTTCGGCCACTTCGGCCAGCTTCGATTTCATGTACTCGGTCTTGGCGCGATTGAGTTTCGCGAGCTGGAACAGGCCCTCGCGGCCCATCAGCGCCATGTACACCGCGGCCGACAGCGCCATCAGCCCGTGGTTGGTGCAGATGTTGCTCGTCGCCTTTTCGCGGCGGATGTGCTGCTCGCGGGTGGACAGTGTCAGGCAGAATGCGCGCTTGCCTTCGGCATCGACGGTTTCGCCGACCAGCCGGCCAGGCATTTGGCGTACGTCGACCAGCCGCGTGGCCAAAATGCCGAGCCCCGGCCCGCCGAACGAAAGCGGAATACCCAGCGACTGCCCTTCGCCGCAGGCGATGTCCGCGCCGCACGCGCCGGGCGGCACGAGTTTGCCGAACGCCAGCGGTTCGGTGAACACGTGCACGAACTTCGCTTTGTGCCGGGCGAGGAAACGGCCGAGAACGCGGGTGTCTTCGATCACGCCGAGATAGTTCGGCGACTGCACCACGACCGCAGCCGTCTGATTGTTCAGCGCTTTTTTCAGCGCGGCGAAGTCGGTGCGGCCTTCGGCATTCACCGGAACGGTGACGAACTCGGCGCCGGCCCATTTGGCGTAAGTGGCGATGGTCTCCTGGTATTGCGGATGCAGCGCGGCCGACAACAGCACTCGCTTCAGTTTGGTGGTCCGCATGGCCATCAGTACGGCTTCCGCAGTCGCCGACGCCCCGTCGTACATGCTGGCGTTGGCGACATCGAGAGCCAGCAGGCGGGTGATCATGGTTTGAAATTCGAAGATCGCCTGCAGCGTGCCCTGGCTGATCTCCGGCTGATACGGCGTGTACGCGGTATAGAACTCATTGCGCCTGACGATGTGATCGATGGCCGCCGGAATGTAATGCCGGTAAGCGCCGCCGCCCGCGAAGCATGACCCGGCGGGGGCCTGGTCGGCGAGGTCGCTCATGTGGCGCCGCAGATAGGCTTCGTCCATCGGCTCGGGCAGGTTGAGGTCGCCCTGCATCCGCAGCGGTTCGGGGATGGTGGTGAACAACTCGTCGATGCTGGAAATGCCGATGGCCGTCAGCATCCGCACGATGTCGCCGTCGGTGTGCGGGAGATAGCGCATTTTTACTCCGGTTGGATTACTTGGCCACTTCGGCGACGAGCTTCTTATACGCGGCCGCGTCCATCAGGGCTTTGGCCTCGTTGGGATCGGCGATCTTGATCTTGACCATCCACGCGGCGTAGGCGTCGGTGTTGATGGTTTCGGGCGCCTTGGTCAACTCTTCGTTGACCGCCGTAACCTCGCCGGACAACGGCGCGAAGATATCGCTCACCGCCTTCACCGATTCCACCACGCCGAGCGCGTCGCCGGCTTTGAACGAAGCGCCGACCGTCGGCAATTCGAGGAAAACGATGTCGCCCAGCGCGTCCTGGGCGTAGTCAGTGATACCGAAAGTGGCGGTTCCGCCGTCGATCTTGGCCCACTCGTGGTCTTTGGTATAGCGCAGGTCCGCCGGAATCTTCATTTCGTACTCCTTTTTCGTCCGCCGGGGGTCGCGAAAGGCGGACGCGGATATTTCACAATCTCGGATCCGAGTTTGGTCCGCTTATCTCATAGCGTTTGAAAAGGTCGGACAAGTCTAGGTTTTTGAGGCTGGTTTGTAAAGCCCGCGAGGGAAAAAACAAAAAATCAGAGCCCTGATCTCTATGGTAATCCGCGGTAATCAATCCGTGGCGGATGGTTTTTTGTCGCTCTTGTTGGTCGTTTCGGTTCTGGTCTCAGGTTTGTTTTCTTTTTTAGTTTCCGCGGGTTTGCCGTTTCCATCCCCGTTGCCGTTGGCCGGGTTTTTACCGCGGTAGTCCGTCACGTACCAGCCGGAGCCCTTGAGCTGGAACGACGACAAGCTCAACAGCTTCCGCAACTCGCCGCCGCACTTCGGGCATACGGTCAGAAGCGGCTCGGAAATCCGCTGCATGTGCTCCAGATGCGTTCCGCACGCTTTACACTGGTATTCGTAAACGGGCATCCTTTGGTCACTTCCTCTCAAACCATCGGAATAATAACACTTTTTGGCCCGGTGTCAAGAGCCTCTCCCGCCAGGCAACGGGCCCTCTTAGGCTAGGGCGCCGATGCAATACGATGTCCGGCCCCACCCGAGATCCCTAACCCAAGCCTATTTTTTCGCCCATTTGCCGACGCGGTCGATGAACCCCGGCCACCCGCGTTCGAATCCGGCACCCAACTTCTTGGCGATCGAGCCGCCCAGGAACGGGATGTCGATGTTGATGTCCACCCACATCGTTAGATCGCTGCCGTCGCCTTTTTTCGCGATCTTGAAGCCACCTTTGATATGGATTTTGCTGGCGAAATCGCTGCCGTCCAGGTAGCTCCACGTCCCCACCATCTTCTTGAGATCCCAGGTAGTGGTGTTGGTGTTCGTTTGTGTCTTGGTCTTGTCGATGCCGGTCATGCCGCGCGCGAAGGCGACCGACTTGACCTCGTAAACGTGCTGGTCGGCGGTCTTTTTCAGGTCCTTGACGGCCACCGACTGCGCGTGCCGGTCCTTCTCATCTTCCTCGATGAACTTCGGGTTCCGAATGATTTCCAACACTTTTTCCGGTCCGGCTTGAATAGAGAACGTCTTTTCGAGTTTCATCGCCATCTCCTGCGTGGATTACCGTTATTCTTCGATCAATTGGCGGGCGATCACCAGCCGCTGGATTTCGCTGGTGCCTTCGTAAAGCGTGGTGACGCGGGCGTCGCGAAACAAGCGTTCGACCGGGTATTCCTTCGTGTACCCATAGCCCCCGTAAATCTGGACCGCGTTTTTCACCGCGCGGTTGACCGCTTCGCTGGAATACAGCTTGGCCATCGAGGCTTCCTGGCTGAACGGCTGGCGATTTTCCTTGAGCCACGCCGCCCGCAAAGTCAGCGACCGCGCCGCTTCGAGTTCGGTGGCCATGTTGGCGATCATCCACTGGATCGCTTCAAATCGCCCGATCGCCTGGCCGAACTGCTGGCGGATTTTGGCGTACTCGACCGAGAGATCGAGCGCGGCCTGCATGATGCCGACCGCCTGGCTCGAAATGCCGATGCGCCCGCCGTCCAGCGCCATCATCGCGATCTTGAAACCGCCGTTTTCCTCGCCGAGCAGATTGCCCAGCGGAATGCGGCAATTGTCGAAGGTCAGCGACACGGTGTTCGAACCGCGCAGCCCCATCTTGTCTTCGTGCTTGCCGATGATCAGCCCGGGCGTCCCGCGCTCGACCATGAAACAACTGATGCCTTTGGCCTTCGGCGCATCTGACGTCCGCGCCCAAACGACCAGCACCGACGCGTAAGCCCCGTGGCTGATGAAAATCTTCGACCCGTTGAGCACCCACGACTGACCGTCGCGTACGGCCTTGGTGCTGAGCGCGGCGGCGTCGGAGCCCGACTGCGATTCGGTGAGGCAGAACGAGCCGATGGGGTAATCGCCGCCGACCACCTTCGGGATGAACGCTAGCCGCTGCTCTTCCGTGCCGAAATGGTTGATCGCCTCGGCGACCATGTTGGTCACGGTCATGGTGCACGACGTGGAAGCGCAGGCCCGCGCCACCTCGGAGAGGGCGAGGCTGAAGGCGACCGCGCCGACCGGGCTGCCGCCGTACTCCGCCGGCACGTTCATGCCCATCAGGCCGAGCGCGGCCATCTTGCGCAGGTTCTCCAGCGGAAACTCGCCGGTGCGATCGAGGTGCGCGGCCAGCGGTTTGAGTTCGTTGGTCGCGAAGTCGCGGACCATATCCACGACCATTTGCTGATCCGCGGTGAGATTCCAGTCCATTATTCCTTCAGCAGGTTCGCGGCGATCACCAGGCGCTGCACTTCGCTGGTGCCCTCGTAGATTTCGGTGATCTTCGCGTCGCGGAAATGGCGCTCGACCGGGTATTCCTTGATGTAGCCGTAGCCGCCGTGCACCTGAATCGCCTTGGTCGTCACGCGCATCGCGGTTTCGGCGGCGAACAGCTTGGCCATCGCGGACGCCTGGCCGTACTTCATTTTGTTGTCTTTCATCCACGCGGCGCGCCAGACCAGCAGGCGGGCGGCGTCGATTTCGGTGGCCATGTCGGCCAGCATCCACTGAATGGCCTGCAACTGCGAAATCGGTTTGCCGAACTGCACGCGCTGCTTGGCGTAATCGACGCTCGTCTCCAGCGCCGCCGTGGCGATGCCCACCGCCTGCGCGGCGATGCCGATGCGCCCGCCGTCGAGCGTGGACAGGGCGATCTTGAAACCTTCGCCTTCCTTGCCCAGCAGATTCTCTTGCGGGATCTTGCAGTTGTCGAAGATCAGTTCCGCGGTCGACGAAGCGCGGATGCCGAGCTTGTCTTCGACTTTGCCGACCGAGAATCCCGGCGTGCCCTTCTCCACGATGAACGCGCTGATGCCGCGGTGGCCCAGCGCCTTGTCGGTCGCCGCGAACACCACCGCCACCTGCGCCTCGACCGCATTGGTGATGAACAGCTTGGTTCCATTGAGCACCCAGCCGTCGGCGTTCTTGACCGCGACGGTCTTGAGGCTGGCGGCGTCGGAGCCGGCGCCGGGCTCGGTCAGGCCGAAGCAGCCGATCCACTCGCCGGTCGCCATCCGCGACAGGTACTTCTGCTTCTGCGCTTCGCTGCCGTAATTATTGATCGGGTCGCAGGCCAGCGAGCTGTGCGCCGAGCAGATGACGCCGGTGCCCGCGCAGCCTTTCGACAATTCCTCGATCACGATCGCGTACGACAAATAGTCCATGCCCGCGCCGTTGTACTTCGTGTCATAAGCGACGCCCATCAAGCCGAGCTCGCCCATTTTCTTGACCACGTCGGCGGGGAAAGTGTGGTGCTCGTCCCAATGCGAGGCCTTCGGCTTCAACTCGTTCAGGGCGAAGTCGCGCACCATGTCGCGCAGGGCGTTCTGTTCGTCGTTCAGTCGCAGGTCCATCGCGGTCTCCTTTGCTCAGCGGTCTTTGAATTGCGGGGGGCGCTTGGCGAGGAAGGCCTTCATGCCTTCTTTCTGATCCTTGGTCGAACACAGAATCGCAAACGCCTGGCGTTCGAGATACAGCGCGTCGGGCAGGTCGACGTCCGGGCCCTTGTTGATGCAGTCCAGCGCCGCCTGCACCGCGCATTGGCTGTAGCCGGCGATTTTCTTCGCCGTGGCTTTGGCCGCGTTCAGCAATTCCTCGAGCGGCAGAACTTTGTTGACCAGCCCGATGCGCAGCGCCTCGTTGGCGTCGATCATGTCGCCGGTCACCACGAGCTCCTTCGCCATCGCTTTGCCGACCAGGCGCGGCAGCCGCTGCGTGCCGCCGAAGCCGGGGATGATGCCCAGCTTGATCTCCGGCTGGCCGAACTTCGCGTTGGCCGCGGCGTAGATGAAATCGCAGGCCATCGCGATTTCCGTGCCGCCGCCCAGCGCGAAGCCGTTGACCGCGGCGATGATCGGCTTGGGACAATTCTCGATGGCCGACAACACGCCCTGGCCCAGCGTCGCGAACGCCGTCGCCTTGAGCGGATTGAAGTTGACCATCTCGCTGATGTCCGCGCCCGCGACGAACGCCTTTGCGCCGCCGCCGGTGAGCACCGCCGCGCGGATTTTTTTGTCCTTCGCGATTTTATCGACCGCGCTGGCGAGCTCTTTCAAAGTCGCCGAGTTCAGGGCGTTGAGCGCGGTGGGGCGGTCGATGGTCACGACCGCGACGCCGTCCTCGACCTCGAAGCGAATGTTCGTGTAGGCCATGACGTCCTCCTACTCGACGCGCTCGAAAATCATGGCGATGGCTTCGCCGCCGCCGATGCACAGGCTGGCCGCGCCGCGCTTGAACTTGTTGCGCTGCATCGCATTGAGCAGCGTCAACAGAATGCGCGCGCCGGAGCCGCCGATCGGATGGCCGATGGCGACCGCGCCGCCGTAGATGTCGACTTTCTTCGTGTCGAGCTTCAGCGTGTCGTTGGTGATCACGGAAACGACGGAGAAGGCTTCGTTGATTTCCCACACGTCGATATCGTCCTTGGTCAGCTTCGCTTTCGCCAGCGCGTTTTTGATCGAGTCGATCGGCGCCAGCGTGAACCACTGCGGTTCGAGGCTTGCCGTGGCCTGCGCGACAAAACGCACCAGCGGCTTCAGGCCGAGCTGTTTGGCTTTCTCGGCCGAGGCCAGCACCACCGCGCCCGCGCCGTCGTTGATCGAAGACGCGTTGGCCGCGGTGGTGACGCCGTCTTTGTTGAAGGCCGGTTTGAGCGAGGGAATCTTGTCGAAGTTAACCTTCGCCGGCTCCTCGTCCTTGCTGATGACGACCTCGCCCTTCTTGGTTTGGATCTTGACCGGTACGATTTCCCAATCGAACACGCCGTCTTCCTGCGCCTTGAGCGCCTTGCGATACGAGTCGGCGGAGAAGGCGTCGAGCTGCTGGCGCGTGTAGCCGTACTTGGCGGCGGTCTTGTCGGCGAAGTTGCCCATGTGGCAATTGTTGTAGCTGTCCCACAGGCCGTCTTTGATCATCAGGTCCTCGACCTGGACCGGGCCCATGCGATAGCCGGCGCGGGATTTTTGCAGGACGTGCGGCGCGAGGGTCATGTTCTCGAAACCGCCGGCGACGACGATGTCCGCGTCGCCGCATTGAATCGCCTGGACGCCCAGGCCCACCGCCTTCAAGCCGCTGCCGCAGACCTTGTTGACCGTCAACGCCGCGACCTTCGCGGGCAGGCCCGCCTTGATCATCGCCATGCGCGCCGGGGCCTGGCCTTGTCCGCCGGGCAAGACGCAGCCCATGATGCATTCGTCGATCTGATCCAGCGGCACGCCCGAACGCTCGACCGCGCCTCTGATGGCGATGGCGCCGAGGTCGGTGGCCGGCACATCGGCGAACGCGCATTGAAACGAACCTACCGGAGTGCGTGCGGCGCCTACAATCCACACTTCCTTCATTGTTTTTCCTCCAGACCCCGCGGGCGGATAGTGTTAGACATTTCGTTTCGAACCGGGAGGGCTTTTATATCAATCGAAACGCGGCGCGTCAATCAATCGAGGCCGGGTTCCGGGTCTCGGGTTCCGGGAAGGAGCATCGGCGCCGCGCGTCTGGTAATTGGTCAATGGGCCGGGAGTCGATCCGCCGACGCCCGCGGGTGGTCATCGCACGCAACGGACCGAGGCGTGGTCGTCGATGCCGTTGCTGTACACTTCAGCGGCGCCGAAATGGACGAACCACGCGTGATCGTTATCGGCCTCCACCGCGGGCGAAGCCGAGCAATACCGATCGGGGTACCCTTGTATCCCGACCGGCCAGTACCCGCCGTCAAAACCGGGGCCGTGCATGTAGAGGCAGCCGGCGCACGCGGCGGACCAGCAGGCGGCGTTGTCGAGGCAATCATCCGTCACCCCGCAGGCGCCGCCGGTCATCGTGTCGGAGCAGCCGCGGATCAGGCTGCGCAGCTCCGAAATCGTCGGCAGGCGCCAATCGTCCTGGCCGTCCCAGCTCAGGCCGTTGCAATACGTTTTCGCCTCGTCCCACGTCAGGAAAACGCTGCCGAGTTGGGGGCCGTTTTGCCACGTCAAACCGGAGTCCGTGTCGGTCCACGAGGTTTCGGAGGTCACCGAGTCGTCGTCTCCCATCTCCACGCAGCAATTGTTCAGACACGCCCAACCCGGGGGCAAGGCCGACTGGCACTCCCAGGTGTACTCGCACGAGACGCACGCGGTGTCGTCGTCCGCCGCGGCGTCGTCGTCGGCCGCGTCGTCGTCTGAAGCGTGGTCGTCATCGCTCCCGCCGCCGCCGCCGCAGGCCAACGCGAGCACGATCAATGACGTCGTCAGTGCGAGGATGCATAGAAATAGGTAAACGATGTTTTTGTTCATGGTAACCGCCTCCCCAGGGGTTGCTGAAGAAAAGAATACTACGTTTGGCCGGGGCAGACCATCTGACTTTTTGGTGATGCCGTCGCTAAACGGGCCATGCGCCCCCGCCGATTGACCCGTGGCCCAAAAACGCCTATGACCAAACACGGATCTTTCATCGGGGGTCGCCAACGCCGACTGATATGAAATCAGCACACGAAGCGGCCGGCGACCGCATCGCGCTCCTCAAGAAAGCCGTGCGTGAAGCGCCGCCGACGATCTGCCCCGAGCGGGCGCTGCTCTGGACCGAATACTGCCGGCGGCCGGATTCGCGCGCCAAACACGTGTACCTTCGCATGGCGGAAGCGCTGGCGCATTTTCTCGCGCACAAGACGGTCCGCATCCACCCCCACGAACTGCTGGTGGGTAATTTCACCTCGCACCGCGTCGGCGGTCACATCGCGCCGGAGCTGCACGGGATCGCCAGCCTGTTTGAGCTCGGCTCATTTCCCAAACGCAAAGCCAACCCGTTGCAAATCTCGCGCGCCGACATCCGCGCGCTGCGGCGGCTGATTCCGTTTTGGCTGACGCGCAATCTGCCGTACCAGACTCATTCATCGCCGCTGCGGAGCGTGCGGTTTTTCGTCGAATCATACCGGTCGCGCGATTGGATCATCAACGAATTGGGCGGCATCGCGCATTTCACGCCCGACTACGCGCGGCTGATCGACCGCGGCGCCGAAGGTCTCATCGCCGAGGCGCGCGAAAGGCAAGCGCGCTGTGATCCGCACTCGGATTCGTGGGCATTCTACGAGGCGGCCTGCGTCATCGCGGAGGCCCTCGCGCGATTCGGCGAACGGTACGCCGAGCACGCGGCGGAGTTGGCGCGGTCGGAGCGCGACCCGAATCGTAGAAGCGAATTGGAGCAGATCGCCCTGGTCTGCCGGCGCGTTCCGCGGCACGGCGCGCGCACGCTTTATGAGGCGCTGCAATCCGTGCTGCTGGCGCAGATCGCAATCGTCAACGAAGGGCTCGAAGTGTCGATCTGCCCCGGCCGGATGGATCGATATCTTTTTCCGTTCTACCGCGCCGACGTGGATGCCGGGCGCCTTACGCGCGAACAGGCGAAAGAACTGCTGGCTTGTTTTTCGATCAAGCTTTGCGAAACGGTTCCGGTTTTTTCGACGTTGCCCAATCGCGCCAACAGCGGGCTGCCCAGCTACCAGACGCTGGTCGTCGGCGGCGTGGATTGCAACGGCGACGACGCGGTCAACGAACTCAGCTACATCTTTCTCGAAATCATGGACGAGCTGCGCATGCGCCAGCCGAATTTCCAGGCGCGAATCCACGCGCGGTCGCCGGCGGCGTACCTCGACCGGGTTTACGCGGTGCTGGCCGACGGCGCCAACTCGCCCGCCGTTTACAACGACGAGGTGATCGTGCCGGCGCTGGTCAAATACGGTCACACCATGGCGGACGCGCGGGACTACGCGCCGGTCGGCTGTGTCGAGCCGACGTGCCAGGGAAAAAGTTTCGCTTCGACCGACGCCGTTTTGTTCAACACCCCGGCGGTGCTCGAACTGGCCCTCAACGAGGGAAAAAGATTCGGCGGCATCCGGCGAACGGGCGCGAAGACCAAGCGAGCGGCGGACATGCGGTCGATGGACGACGTCGCGGAGGCTTTCTCCGCGCAACTGCGGCAGCGGCTCGCGACGATGATCGCCGACCTGCGGGCCGTCGAGCGGGCCAACGCCGCCCATCGTCCGACGCCGTTGTCGAGCGCGTTGATCGACGGCTGCTTGCAAACCGGCAAGTGCTCGACGCGCGGCGGGGCGGCGTACAACCGTTCGGGCATTCAATGCGTCGGCGTCACGGATGTCGGCGACTCGCTGCGCGCGATCGAACAACTGGTGTTTGTGGAAAAGCGCCTCACGCTCGTCGAACTCGTGGCGCAGCTCAAGCGCAATCTGCCCGACGAGGCGACGCGCACGCGGCTGCGTCGGGCGGCGAAGTTCGGCAACGACGACGAGGCGGCGGACCGCTGGACGATGTTCGTGGTCGATGAGTTTGTGCGGCGCGTCGAATCGTTCGGCGAAAGCACGCGCGGCGGTCGGTACGTCGTCGGTTTGTACTCGACCACGGCGCACGATCATTTCGGCCGCCTGACCGGAGCGTTGCCGAATGGTCGGCGCCGCGGCGAGCCGTTCACCTCGGGAATCGCGCCGGCGAACGGGGCGGACCGCGAGGGTCCCACCGCCGTCATCAATTCGATGAATCGTTTAGATTTTTCGCGGTGCCCCAATGGGATCAACTTCAACGTCAAGTTTCAAGCCGATGTGGTGCGCGGCGAGAGCGGGCGAAATGTGTTGCAATCGCTGATGGGCGTGTACTTCGCACGCGGCGGCATGCAGGCGCAGATCAACGTGCTCGACGCCGAGACGCTGCGCCGGGCGAAGCAAGCCCCGGAGCTGTTTCCGAATCTGCTGATTCGCGTGTCCGGATACTCCGCCTACTTCAACGATTTGAGCGAGGCGATGAAAGACGAAATCATCGCCCGCACCAGCAACACGCTCGGCTGAGCAGCGAACTTCTCGCCTTACGATCGACGGTCTGCCTCAACCCCCAAACCCGCCCGTCCGATTGACCGCCATACAAAAAACGCATAAGAGGACAATCGTACGCTCAGTCGAGGGTTGTTGATGCAAAGCGTGGTCTGCGCCAATTGCGGCGCGCCGTTGGATGTCAGCCCGGCGGAAATTCAGACCGGGTTCGCCAAATGCCCCTATTGTAATGGCACGACACAGGTCGCCGAGCGGGTGATCGTCGAGACGCCGGCAAGCGCCGCGGAGGCGAAGGACCGCCGCGCCGTGATCGGCCGCGACAGCCAGCGAATCTTGCTCGAAGAACTCGACGCGCCGGCTNNACACCAGGCTCCAACTGACCAACGAACCCGGCGTGAGTTTTCGCGTGGTCGGACCGCGCGCCTTCGGGGCCGGTTTGATCATCGCCGTCATCTGGACCGGCGGGTTCGGCGGCGCGTTCGCCGGGATCATCGCCACTCTCGCGGAGACACACATGTCACCGTTGATCGTCTACATCGTGATCGCGGCGGCGGCGGTGATTGAGGGAATCGGTCTTTGGTTAGCGATACGCAGCATGTTGAGGCGCGATGAAATCCGGGCGAAAGACGGGAAATTTCTAATCGTCGCGCGCGGACTCAACGGCGGCCGAAAGGAATACGACTGGAGCCAAATCAGCAGCTTTCAATTTGAGGCTTCCGGCGTATCATCCGACAACCGCAGTGTCAGCTTCCACATTTTGTCCATGAACGTCGGCGGCCAGAAGGTCATGTTATGGAGTTTCTTTATCACCACCACCGGCGCCGAGCAGCGCTGGATTCTGACCGAACTGCGCGCGTTCTTCGCGCCGATCTGGCAGCGCGCGGCGGCGCAGTCGCCGGATCACCCCGCCTGAAACCAGGAGCGAACGTTGGCTGAACACCGGGCCGTCGGATATCGTTGGGTGGTCCTGGCCGTCTATTTTGCGCTCACGGTCGTCATCGAAATTCAATGGCTGACCTTCGCGCCCATCGCCCGTGAAGCGCGCATCGCCTACGGCGTGTCGGCGTTCTGGATCGACTTTCTGTCCATCGTGTATATGGGCCTCACCATGCTCCTGTGCCTCCCGGCCTCATACTTCATCGACCGGGTGGGCATTCGCGTGGGGATCGGGTTGGGCGCGGTGCTGACCGGCGTCTTCGGTCTGGCCAAAGGTCTGTTTTCGGAAAGCTACGCCATGGTGCTGGCGGCGCAGATTCTGCTCGGCCTCGCGCAGCCCTTCATCATCAACGCCGTGACGGCGGTGGCGGCCAACTGGTTCCCCGAGGAAGAACGCGCGACGGCGGTGGGCATCGGCACGCTGGCGCAGTTCGTCGGCTTCATTGTGGCCAACATGGTGACGCCGCATCTGATTCGCCAAGTAGGGACGAGCTACGATCTGCACAGCATGTTGATGATCTACGGCGTCGCCTCCGTGCTGGCGGCGGTCGCATTCCTGGTTTTCATGCGCGAGAAGCCGCCGATACCGCCGTCGGCGCGAGTCGCCGAGCAGCGGCTTGGCATGAAGGACGCGCTACGCCACATGTTTCGGCAGCGCGACGTCGTCATGCTCGTGATCCTGTTCTGGCTCGGTTTGGGCATGTTCAACGCCGTGACGACGTGCATCGACCAGATCGGCGAAGCAAAAGGCTTGACCAGCGCGCAAAGCGGCGCGGTGATGGGCGGCATGTTTCTGGCCGGGATCGTCGGCGCGCTGAT
The DNA here is from genome assembly GCA_003170555.1 of Deltaproteobacteria bacterium. GTDB lineage: Bacteria > Lernaellota > Lernaellaia > Lernaellales > Lernaellaceae > FEN-1099. Next base: position 22,828 of record PMZC01000047.1, on the reverse strand, counting down.
CGTGCCGCCGATTTCCGACCGGCTGCGCAAACGAAAGCCGTTTATGGTCGGCGCGACGGCGTTGCTTATTCCCGGCATTGCCGGCATGGCGTTCCTGCACAGCTTCGGCCCGCTGCTCGCCGCGGCGATCGTGGTGGGCTTCTTCCTGCTCGGCGCGGCCGGACCGATCGGCTTTCAATACGGCGCGGAAGTCAGCCAGCCGGCGCCCGAAGCCCTTTCCCAAGGCATCGTTCTGCTTTCCGGCCAACTCTCCGGCATCCTGTTCATCGTCATCATGAACGCGGTGGGGATGGGCCCGTCGATGATCGCGTTCGTCGGCGTCAGCCTGATTACGCTGGTTCTGGCGACCCGGCTACGCGAATCGCCGGTGGCGGTGTCGCGCCGCGACGCGCGCGGCTAGTCGCCGTAGTGCAGGATCGTCCCGCCGTCGCCTACGACGAACACGTCGGTGGCGGATGTTCCCCAAACGGCTTCTAACATTGCGGTGGTTAGACCGGATGCGATCGGCGACCACGTCGAACCGTCGAAGTGCAGAATCGTTCCGTCTTCACCGACGCTGTACACATCCGCGTGCGAAGTTCCCCAGACGCCGAGCAAGGCATGCGGGGTGTCGACCGTCATCGGCGACCACGCCGCGCTCTGGTAATGCAGAATCGTTCCGGAACTTTTGCTCAGGTCTTGCCCGACGGCGAACACGTCAGTGGAAGAGGATCCCCAAATACCGAACACCAGCAGCCACGGATGCCAGTAGGTCCCGGCCGGGGTCCAGTGTGACCCATCGAAATGCCCGACGCCGCCGTTCTCATGGAAATCCGATAGCGTCACAAACACGTCGGTCGCGGACGAGCCCCAGACGGCGTCGAATGCGATCATCAGAAGGTTGTTGAAGACCGACCACGACGAACCGTCGTAACGGACGATCGCGCCGCCCTGTTCGTAGTTCCCGCCGACGGCCCAGATGTCCGACGGCGACGAGCCCCAGACGGCGCCCAGGACGCCCACATTTTCGACCGGCATCGCCGACCACGACGATCCGTCGAAGTGCAAGATCACGCTGGCCGACTGGGCATCGGCGCCGACCGCGAAGACGTTTTCGTGCGACGTTCCCCACACGCCGTACAAATCGCCGGCGGCGTCGTTCGACATCGCCGACCAGGCGGAACCGTCGTAATGCAAAATGGTTCCGGCGGCGCCGACCGCAAACATATCCGAGGACGTGGTTCCCCAGACGTCATACAGTCTTTCGGTGGTTCCGCTCGGCATGATCGACCAGGCCGCGACGTCGCTGTCGTCGTCCGCGTCATCGTCCGCCGGCGTCGTGTCGTCGTCGATGCTGTCGTCGTCAACGGCATCGTCGTCGGTTGAGTCGTCGTCAACGTCGTCGTCGACTGAGTCGTCGTCAACGTCGTCGTCGATTGAGTCGTCGTCAGCGTCGTCGTCGATTGAGTCGTCGTCGACATTGACGCCGCTATCGTCGTCACCGCCGCCGCCTCCACTGCCGCAAGCGATTCCTCCCAGAACCAGAAGCACGCCGAATATAACGCAGCCCCACCAAACGAGTTTCATGACGATTCTCCGTCAGAAAGACTGTACAGATGCTACTCTTGATGCAGATTGCCCAAAAGTCAAAATCCTATTCTATCCTAACCGCCGTGGTCCGCGCCTGGCAATCACTTCCCCGATATGGAACCGACCTTGGCGATCTGGTATTTGCCGGTCCGGCGTATTCCAGGATATAAAGGCCGTCCGGCGCCGGGCGACGCCTCACGGAGAACCCATGAATCCGATCTTGCTTGCGGTGATAGCCAGCGTGTGCTGGGGCGTCGGCACGGTCATGCAGAAGCACGGCATGGCCAAAGCGTTTCCGAAAATCTTGTTGCGCGACTTCCTCCGGCAAATCGGTCCCGTGCTGAAAACATTGATTACCAATTGGCTGTGGACCGTCGGCTTGGTCCTGTTCATCGGCGGCGGGATGGTGTTCATGACCGCGCAGGGGCGCGCCGGCATTACGCGCGTGCTGCCGATCACGTGTTTGACCGGCGCGGTGGCGGCGCTGATCGGCGTCGCGTTCCTCAAGGAAAAGGTCGCGCCGGTGGAATGGGCGGGCATCGGCCTGGTGTTCGCCGGCGTCATCGTGGTGGCGCAAGCGGCGGGCGGCACCGAGTCGGTGATTCCGGGCAACGGCGCGTTGCTGTTGTTCACGGCGGCGACGGCGATCCTCACCGTCGCGGCGTTGCTGGCGCGGCGGCTCGGCTTCACCGCCGAAATCACGCTGTCGGTGTCGGCCGGATTGATCTTCGGCCTGTGCAACCTGATGCAGAAGCTGATGACCCAACGCGTGATTGCGCACGTCGGCGGCGATTTTACGCTCGCGCGCCTCGACGTTTGGCTCGCCGGCGTGTCCGATTATCCGCTGTACATCGTGGTGTTCGGCGGCATTTTCGGCAGCGTGTTTTTTCAAACCGCCTTCGCCAGCGGCCGCGCCAGCGTCGTCTCGCCGGTGGTGACGATCATCAGCAACGTGCTGCCGATCGTGGCGGCGGTGACGATCTTCGGCGAAACGGTCCGGTTCGCACACGGCCTCGGCATCGCCTTGGTGCTCGCCGGAACCGCGCTGCTCGCGATGCGGCGCGAGGCGCCCGCGGCGGTCGCCGAAACCCGGTAGCCTCTTTTTCCACCGGACCATCGCGCCATTTCCGTCCGCGGTCAGGGAAGAGGCGCCGGACGTCGACCGGTCAACCGCGCATCAGGCGCCGAGTCAGCGCGACCAGAAAATCGCGGTTGTCAGCCTGTAGATAACGCCAGGTTCCGCCCATGCGGGCGAAGGTCTTGTTGAAACGCAGGTAGTAGTCCGGGCTGCTCCGCGGCGGCTCGCCCGCCGACCAATCCCAACGCGACGCCGCCAGATCGACCACGAGCACGTAGTGACCGTCGATGCGCCGACCCTGCTGAATGGCGAGATTCTGCGCCATCGCCATCGACTTTTCAAAGATCATCGGGCTCATCACCGCGCTGCCGATCGAAAGATAGACGCCGCCTTCGAGACGGCTCACGCTTTCGGCAAAGGTGAGGAAGTCGCGCACGGCCGCGCGACCCAACGCGCCGCCGTGATTGGCCGGGTGATTGTAGATGATGTCGCAACCGATCATGGGGTGACCGGTGAACGGCAAGCCCAGTTCGTATGCGCGGGCCTGCGCGCTGAACCGCTTGAACGGATGCGGAATCGCCATCTCGCCGGGCGCCGCCGACAACCGGCGGATGACCGCCAGCAGATCCAACGCCGCCGCGGCGCGCTCCGGATCTTCGTGCAGGCTCCGGCGTGCGACGTTTTCCAGTTCAGCGGGAGAGGGAATCGTCAGCTTCTCGCGGGCGATCATGGCCCCGACCGACTCGCCATAGCCTTTTCCTTCGTAGGCGCCCACCGCCAGCGCAAGATTGAGGTAGAGCCCGGTCTCGGCCCAATGACCGAACTCGCCGCGCGCCACGTTGCCGCGCACGTCCTCGCTGGTTTCGCCCTGAAATGCGAATTCCCAATCGTGGATGACGCCCGCGCCATTGGTCGCCAGGTGCGTCGCCCAGCCGTGCTCCATCAGCGCGATCAGTACGGGGGCCAGGCCGTTTTTGATCGTGTGCGCGCCGAACGTCAGCATGACCGGTCGCGACGCGGCGCGCGCGAGGCGGATGCGCTCGACCGCTTCGTCGATCCGCTCTTGCGCCGCGGGCGTCAAGGTCGGCGATTCCCGATCGAGCTCGATCATGTCGCGTTCGACATTCTTGAAATTCACCCGCGCGGCCAGCGGCTTCATGATCAGGCGGGCGCGATCCAGTTGCGGATAAGGCATGCCGGGCGCTCCTATTGTTTGACGCGCAGCCAATCCAGCAGTGCGTCGAGTTGGGAGAAGTCGGGAATGATGAGGTCCGCGCCCGCGCGAATCAGTCGGCTGCGTTTGACCGGGTTGAGACCGAAACGGCGCAATTCGTCGCTGGACACGCCGATCGTGTAACCGCCGCGTTTGTGCGTCTCGCGGATTTCCACCGGCCCGTCGCCGAACGTCGCCAGTCCGCCCGCGTCGCCGATTTCGCCGAGAAGGCGGTCCAAGACGAGGCGTTTCGCGTCCTTGGCCGCGTCGCCGACGGCGCCGTAGATTCGGCCCTCGAACAGGTCGGCGTAACCCAGCGCGCCCGCCTCGGCTTTTACGTCCTGTTCGTCCGTGCCGCTGGCGAGGTAGAGCTTCACTCCGGCCGCCCGTAACGCGCGCAGCAACCGCATCGCGTTCTTGATCAGAAAGTCCTCGACGGCCAGTTCGCCGCGCTGCAGTTTGTCGATGCGGCCGCGAACCAGGCGCAGCAATTCGTCGTTGTAGATTCTCTTGTAGCCGAATTCGTCAAGGATCTCGGCGGGCGGCGCGCAGCCGAACTCGCGCACCATCTTCACCAGACCTTGCATCTGCGTCAGCGTCTGCACGCCGGTCGATTTGTCGATGAAGTCGCGCGCGCGATCGACGACGCGGTGATACAACGATTCATCGGCGGAATCGAAGCGCGGGCCGAGAACGGCGCGGACCATCATCGGCTCCATAATCATCTCCCAGCCTTCGCGCAACGTCGAGAGCGTGCCGTCGTGATCGAACACCGCGTGCGTCAGGCGCGCCGGCGGTTCGCGATCCGTGACGCGCTCGAATTCGGTCTCGCACACCAGCCGCGCCTGGCGCGGATCCTCGGCCAACTCCGGCCGGTAGACGTAGTCCGGAGCGGCGCCGGCGGCGAGGATTTCCTCGGGCGATGCGGCGCCGGTTTGCCGCAGCTTCTGCACGGTGATCGACGCCGCGAGGTTGCCCAAGGTCGCCGCGATCATGGGCGATGCGCCCGCCGCGAGCGCCGCCGCCGCTCCGGCCAAGAATGTGTCGCCCGCGCCGACCGGATCGACCCGACCCAAGATCTGGACGCCGGGCGCCTCGTGCAGGCCCAGCTCGTCGCAAACGACCACGCCTCGGGCATGACGGGTGACGAACGCCGGTCGTCCCATCCGCGCATACAGCGCGCGAGCCGCGGCGTGCGCATGCTCCTTGAGCACCAACGCGCCGGCGGGATATTCGATGCCGACCAGCCGCGCCGCCTCGCTGTCGTTGATTTTTAGATACGCGCCCGGATAGGCCTCGCTGTAGTGACGGCTGTCAACGACAAACTTCTTCGCCGGATGCTCGCGAATCAACGCCGCCAGTTCGCGACGAAACCCCTCGGAGCGGTGGACGCCCTGCTTTACCTGTTCATTGACGACCACCAGGTCCAATTCGGGCAGGCGGCCGGCCAACGCCGCCAACAGACGATCGGCGGCAGCGTCGGGCAGCCGATTGTAGTTGCCGAAATCGAAACGCGAGCCTTCCTCGTCGCCGAAATGCGGCTTGATGAACGTCGGCGTGGTCCAGTCGCGCGTTTCACATAACAGACCGTCGGCGTGGACGTGGAGCGCGGCGAAAATACGCGACATCTCACGCCCCCACGGGTCGTCGCCGATGACGCCGAACACTTCGACGCGTCCGCAACCAAGCGCGACGAGATTGTTCACGACGTTGCTCGCCCCGCCCAGCGCATAACGGGCTTCCGCTACCGGCTGGGTCGGCAAGCCCGTTTCGAGGGAGCTCTCGCTCTCTCGCGGATCGACGAACCAATAGACATCGAGGGCAAAATCGCCGAGCACGCCAATCCGCACCCGCCGAATTGTCGCCAGCAGGTTCCGCAGTTCCGCCGGCCGCAGAGCCTCAAAACCCACGTCGTTCATTCTTCCTCCGAGGCGCGCGCCTCGCGGTCGGCGCGTGTTTCGTTGCGCCCGTCCCACGAACCCCATGCAAAACCAAATGAACCAATGTATCTTCCTCGTCCGCGAGGTTCAAGTCGACCACCTGAATTGACTCAATGTGTATGTCGCATTTATACAAGAAATATCATCTCTGACATTAAACTCCTCGACGGCGCCGAGACAGTTCGCCGCGGTGGCGCGGTCACGGACTCAGCACGGTCATGATGTGATCTACGACGTGGGCGCCTACGAAGACCACGGCGCGAACTGCGCAGAGGCGATTCGGGAGATCATCCCCGAACACGCGCCGATCGATCGGTTTACTTGACGGCAGAGAACGGGTGGCGTAGCTATGAAACCAACAACCGCCTTCCCTAACTTTCAACTGAGTTCGGGACAGGCTCTCCCAGGAATCCCGGTAACACAAGGAGATCAAGCATGAAGAACGTGGAAATGAATCTGGAAGGCAATATCCTCACCATCAAGGTTGACCTGAGCAAGGAGTTCGGGCCTTCCGCCTCCGGTAAGACGATCATCATCGCCACCACGGAGGGCAACGTGGCCATCCCGGGTGTCGAGGAAAAGAAGATCGGGCTCAACATTTACAAAAAGAAAACGTCTAGCTGATAGGGAAGGGTGGGTGGCCGAAGCGTGTCGCGATGAAGAGGTGTCCTCGAATGAAAAGGGCGACCGTTTGACCGCCCTTCAGGTTCGTCAATGGAGTTTAGGTTCCCGCCGCCTTGAACTCATCGACCTTCGCTTGCGCCAATGCGTGCAGCCGGAGAGAAAGGAGACGCCCGCTAATCCGGATGCTTTGTGATCAACACGGTTGACGGATCGTCAGGAACCGGAATCGACCGCCCTCAATGCGCGATCAAAAACAATCCCGCAATGCCGATGACGAACGCCAGGATCGCGACCACCGAGTCGAGCCCCAGTCGCAAATAACGTTTTGCGGGACGCATGACAACCGACGACGCGTAGAGAGTCGTCAGCAGAAGTCCGACCGCGGCCAGCCAGCCGTTCTGGACGCCCGACTGCGGCAAGGCGGGGGCGCCGGCGATGAGGTCAGCCAGCACGAATAAGCAGATTTGGAACGCATTGCCGCCGAATACGTCACTCATCACCAACTGATGATCGCCGAGGCGCACCGCCGCGATGCCGGTGCTGATCTCGGGCAGGGCGCTGGCCGCGGCAAGAATGGTCGCACCGAACACGACGCCGTTGATGTGGAACCGATCCGAGAAAGCGGCGCTGCTGATGGCGAGCGCCGCACCGGCGACCAGGGTCACCATCGATCCGAGCAGGAACAACATGACGATGCGGGTCGTGCTCCACTTCTCGTAGGGATGGCGGACCGTGGGATGCGGGATGCGTCGGTGTGGACGTCCAGGCTTGCTCCCGTGCATCGTGATCTCCCACGCCGGCGAGTTTCGAACTTTGTTCAGCATGGCGATACCGAGCGCCCAGACCACGATGATCACAATCGAGGCGGGGCTCACTCCGAAGACGGCGACGGACCGCGGCAGCATCGCGCCCATGAAAACGACGGCCAAGATGGCCATGACGAGCGACGCCTCCAGCACCGGGATCAGGCTGCCCACCAGGTAGCTGAGCGGCTTCTTGCCCTTCACAAACATGTCGCAGATGGCGAGCACCATCGTCTGCATCGCGATGCCGCCGACGAGGTTGCCGGCGGCCAGCGGGAGGTTGTGTTGCGCGGCGGCGGATATCGTGATCGCCACCTCCGGCAGGCTTCCGGATACCGATAACAAGATCATCCCGCCGAGCGCATCTCCGAGCTTCCATCGGAAATCGAGGGCGTCAGTCGTCCGCGAGAGATAGACACCGGCGATCCACGTGGCGATGGCTCCGCCCGAGAAGATTCCGACCAGGGCAAGTGTGCTGAGGCTTTCCATGGCTTGAGTCTCCTTCGGCGAAACTGCTTTCACCAACATTACCGCCACGATTGAAGACACAGCAAGGCGGTCCGTGAAACCGTCGGCGACATGAGTTAGCATGGCGCTCATGCCAGGAGGTTCGAAATCATGAGTGACACGATTATTGTTGTCGCGGGCGCGACCGGTAATCTCGGCGGACGTATCGTGAAGGCATTGCGCGAACGGGGCGCCGGCGTCAGAGCGCTGGTCCGCCCCGGCACGGCGCGCGACCGGCTGGAGAAGCTGGAGAAACTCGGCGTAACGATCGCCAGCGTAGACTTGAGCCGTGCTTCGTCCGAATTGACGCAGGCATGCTCGGGCGCCTCCTGCGTGGTGTCGGCCTTGCAGGGATTGCGGGACGTGATCGTGGACGCGCAAACGGTTCTGCTCGACGCCGCGATCAAAGCCGGCGTGGCGCGTTTCATTCCGTCCGACTACTCGATCGATTTCACCAAGTATCCGCCTGGAGGGAATCGTAATCTCGATCTGCGCCATGAGTTTCACCAGCGCCTCGACCAGGCTTCGATTGCCGCGACCACGATCTTCAACGGGGCGTTTGCCGAGCTGCTGACCGGCCAGATGCCGCTCATTCTTTTCAAGCGGAAGCGGATTCTTTATTGGGGGAATGCGGACCAGCGCATGGACTTCACGACGATGGACGACACGGCCNNGCCGCCTTCACGGCGAGCGCGGCGCTCGATCCGTCCGCCCCACGCTTTCTGCGCATCGCCGGCGACCAACTCAGCGCGCGGGAACTGGCGGCAGTCGCCGGCGAAGTGACCGGACAGCGGTTTCGCCTGTTCCGCGCCGGAAGTTTGGGATTGCTCGGCATGATTATCAAGATCGCGCGCACGGTCGCCCCCGCGGAGAAGAACCTTTACCCGGCATGGCAGGGCATGCAGTACATGCGCAACATGTTCGACGGCCGGGCGAAGTTGGAGCCGCTCGACAACGATCGCTATCCCGGCATTCGTTGGACGACGGCGCGGGATGTGCTCTTAGCGCATCTAATTAGCTAGGGCATTTCACGATTGCATCTGACCACAATACTTAGACCAGCCGCGTTAATGAGCCCCGAAGGGGCGTAATCCATAAGCCCAGGGCGTCAGCCCTGGGAAGCAGCCGACCAAGATAAGCGAGCCCTGAAGGGGCGATATGAGTACGGCCCAAGCTACCTGATGACGCCCTTTCAGGGCTCTGATTGGAAGGCGCTTCCCTACCCAGGGCTCACGCCCTGGGCTGGCGAATGGCGCCCTTTCAGGGCTGGCGGCAAATCGACGACATCTCGAAAAGGATCGACGAAAACGTTAATTGCGATAGCCCTCGTCCATTCGTCCTACAGGTCTTTCTCGGCCGGCCGCAGGCTCCAGTCATTACCGCCAGCTTCACAAATCGGGTAGGCGCCTCTAGAATCCTTTCGATCACCGTCGGCGCGCGTCGCCCGGGGAGCTGAATGTTCGGAACCGTCTTGTCCATCGTCTTCACCCTCATGTTCGCCCGGATACTCTGGCCGATCGCCTCGACGCCGTTTATTAGTCGCCGCGCGCCTCGTTGGGTCCTGGCGGCAATCGGCTTGGGGATCGTTGCGTTCTTCTGGATTTCCCGAACCTTCGCCCACGACACCACCGGCGCTTTGGCGAGGGCGGCCGAAACGGCAGCCATGACGCTGCTCGGCGCCGTGTTTCTGATCTTTGTGTCGGTGCTGGCGGTCGATCTTGTCACCGGATTCGGCCTGCTTTTCCGAAAGCGCGTTGCATCGTGGCGGCAGTGGGCCGTGGTCGCCGGAGTCATTCTCTCGGTCATCGCCCTCGTGCAGGCTCACCGCCCGCCCGGCGTAACGAGCTACGAAATCCGGCTTGCCGGTCTGCCGCCCGAGGCCGACGGCACGGTGCTCGTCGCCGTTTCCGACACGCACCTCGGCAACGTACTCGGCGCGGACTGGCTCAAGGCGCGGGTCGCGCAGGTGGAGCAGCTCAAGCCCGACCTCGTGGTCCTGCTCGGCGATATCTACGAGGGGCACGGCCGCCCCGCTCCCGATCTACTGGAACCCTGGCGCCGCTTGACGCCCCCGCTGGGCATGTGGTTCGTGACCGGCAACCACGAAACACATCGCGGCGGCGAGGGGATCGACGCGCTTCTCGAAAGAGTCGGCATCCGTGTACTGCACGGAAAATGGGCGCAGCTTCGTCCGGGGCTTGTCCTCGCCGGCATTGATGACCTGGGGCGGCAGCATGACACAAGCGACGACCCCATCGCGCGGTCGCTCGCGGGTCGGCCGCCGGGCGCGACGATCTTGCTTTCGCACACGCCGCTGTTGATGGACCGCGCCGCGCACGCCGGTGTCGGTCTGATGCTGAGCGGTCACACGCACGGCGGGCAGATCTGGCCGTTCGGGTATCTGCTTCGCTTTCGCTACCCGGTGATCGCCGGCCTGGCGAAGGTGGATGGAATGCCGCTCATCGTGTGCCGCGGGACAGGCACTTGGGGACCGCGCATGAGGCTGTGGCGCCGTGGCGAAATCCTGCGCGTGACGCTGCGCACGTTGTGAGCCGCGGGGCGCGGCGCTGAGTAATCAGGCGTCCGCCGAACGCCGCAGCGGAACGGCGAGTAAGGCCACCGCGATGCTCGGCGCGGCGGCCAACAGCATCGCCAAACGAAAGCCGCACCAATCGGCGGCGGGACCGACCAGGTAAGGAAACAACATCGAGCCGCCCGACGCCGCCAGATAGCCCAGAGAAAAAACGACGCCGGCATACCAACGGGGAAAACGTCCGGCGTAACCGGCGACGAGCGGAAAGATGACCGAGGCGGCCAGGCCGGTCGCCAAACACGCCGCTTCCGACACCAGTCGCCAAGGCGCCAGCGCCACCACGGCCACGCCGCCCGCCATGAAGCAAGCGGCCGCGAATACAATGCGGTGTGGTGGAACGCGCGCCAGCAAGCGCACCATCCCGAAGCGGCCGATCGTCAACCCGAGCCAGAACAGCGAAACGGTCAAGCCGGCGCGCGAAGCGCTGGAGGCGAACGTGTCGATTTGGAATTTCGCCAACCAGACGTTGAAGATGTTTTCGGCACCGACGTAAAGCCAAAGCGCCAGCAAGATCAATATCAACAGACGCGGGTTATGGCGCCAGATTTCGGCGATTTGCCGAAAGCGGATATTCTGGCGGCCGGGCATGTCCGGCAGCGGGGCCTTCAGCAGGAGAGGCAGCAATCCGAATGAAATGATCCCTTCTCCCAGAAAAACACCGCGCCACGAGATACCGAAAGCCAGCGCCTGCCCGATAGCCAGCGGCGTCGCCAGGACGCCGACCGCGAAGAAGCCGTTGATGATGCTCAAGGGCCGCTCGGCCGCCGGTTTGATCAGCGAGGTCACGATCATGCCGGGGTAGATCGTCAGCAGACCGTAACCGAAGCCGATCACGGCGAGGGACCAGGCCAAGGCGCCCAGCCGCCCGGCCAGGCCGCCGGCCAACACCATCCCCAAGCCCTGCAGCGTGGCGCCCAGCATCAAAGTAGCACGCGAAGAAAAGGCGCCCAGGATGAAATTTACCGCCGCGATGGCCAGGCACATGCCGCCGAAGAAGGCCAGCGACAACACACCGCCCAGCGCCCGGGCGGCGCCCAAGTCGCGCAAGATGGCGTCGAGCAGCGGCCCGAGCGAAATCATCGCCATGCCGGCGGCGGTCGTCGCCAGGCATAGCGGCCAGAGGGGCAGGCGCGTGTTCATTGTCGCTCGCTTCGAGTCCATCGTTTTCGAAATCGATGAGGTGGGCACTATTACCTCGTTTCGCGCGGGCCGACAACGGCGGCAGAGAGATGACACAGCAGTCGCGGGCCAAACGTTGATGCGACCTTGACAGCGGAGAATGAGCGACATACCTATTAAACGATCAATCCCTTTTTCTGAACTTTCCGATGAGTTCGGGATAGGCTTCACTGTTTCGGCGAGGAGGGTAGCCATCATGAAGCTGACACAAAAACTCGGCGCGGAGTGCTTAGGCACGTTTTGGTTGGTTTTCGGGGGTTGTGGTTCGGCGGTGCTGGCCGCTGCATTTCCGCAACTCGGCATCGGGTTCCTCGGGGTGGCTCTTGCGTTCGGCCTGACCGTGATGACGATGGCCTACGCCGTCGGTCATATCAGCGGCGGTCATTTCAACCCGGCCGTGTCGGTTGGCTTGGCGGTGGCCAAACGATTCCCGGTGAAAGACCTTCTGCCGTATGTGGGCGCGCAGCTTGTCGGCGCGATAGTCGCGGCCGCCGTGCTATACGTGATCGCGAGCGGCAAGGCCGGCTTCGATCTCGCGGGTGGTTTCGCGTCTAACGGATATGGCGACCACTCGCCGGGTGGTTACTCGTTGGTCGCCTGTCTGGTCGCCGAAGTCGTGCTCACCTTTGCGTTCCTGATGATCATTTTGGGTTCAACCGATCGCCGCGCGCCGGCGGGATTCGCGCCGATCGCGATCGGGCTGGGATTGACGCTGATCCACCTGATCGGCATCCCGGTAACCAACCTCTCGGTAAATCCGGCGCGTTCAACAGGCCCGGCGTTGTTCGTCGGCGGTTGGGCGCTGGCGCAACTTTGGCTGTTCTGGGTGGCGCCCATTATCGGAGCGGCGATCGCGGGCTTGGTTTACCCGCTGTTCGAGAAAGAGTGATTCCGACTTTTGACGCTGAGCGAAAAGAAGCCTTTAGACCGCACGTGACAACCCCATGTCACCCTTTGATATCGGTAACAGCCGGACAAAAACAAGAAGTTGCCGGCACGCAAGTATCGCCCTAAGAGATTTCTGGCGGAAGCGGATGGGAATCAAACCGAGAACGAAGTAAACAGGTAAGGCGACATAGTTCCGGCATTTTGCCGATTTCGTTGAGCTAATGAACGATGACCGATTTGATTCGACGTACGTTTGGATGTGCGAAAACACGGATAAGAGATCACTTTTAGTTGCAGTGCAACCACTCCGCAGAGCCAAAACCATCCAAAGGATTTACAAACTTTTCCACCGCCGTGCCGGTCTCCTTGGTGCTCTTCTCGGCAGTATGTAGAGGCGGTCCGGAAGATCATCTGCGAACACGCGCCGATCGATCGGTTTGGTTGACGGCAGGGAGTGGGAGGCGTAGGAATGGAACGAGCAAACGCCTTGCTGTAACTCTCAGGGTTCGGGACAGGCTTCGACTCGAAGGCATCGCCATGATCCGCATTCATTGGCTTTTGTTGTTTTCGCTGACGATGGCGTTGTTTGCTTGCGCGATAGCCTGCGGTGGTCCCGGCGGTAGCGGCGGAAGCGGCCATCCGGCCGACGACGATGCCGACGACGACGATGCCGACGACGACGCGGCCGATGACGATGCGGCCGATGACGATGCGGCTTCTCCCGACGACGATACCGCGCCGTCCGACGATGACGTGGTCGCCGATGACGATACCACACCGGACGACGACACCGCCGAGACCGGATACGTCCCGCTCTTCGACGAGGCCGGTCGACAAATCATCCTGCACGGCACGGCGTACTCCGGCATGGAGTTCGGTTGGTTCGACTACCAGCCCGCGGATTTCGCGCAAATCGCCGGTTGGGGTTTCGATGTCGTGCGCCTGCCGATCGGCTGGGCGTACCTCGAGCCGGAGTTCGGCTCGTGGGACGACGGCTACCTGACCGACGTGGTGGATCGCGTGGTGGGGTACGCGCACGACGCCGGGTTGCGCGTCATTCTGGACATGCACCAATGGCATTGGTGCACCGACGCCGGCGGGTGCGGCATGCCGAACTGGACCTGCGCCGACTACGCCGGGCTGCCGCAACCCGAAAGCTGGATTCTCGCCTCAGGCGATTTCTTCCAGCATCCGGATTACCTCGACGAGTTCGTCGCCGCCTGGGATCGGGTGGCCGCCTACTTCGCCGACGATGAACGCATCTGGGCTTTCGAGCTGTGGAACGAGCCGCTCGCCGGCGCGCGTTCGCTGCCGTGGTTCTGCGAAAACCAGCTTTTCCGGCCGTTGTTCGAACGGTTGATCGCCGCCATCCGCGCGCACGACCAGCACGCGTACATCGTCATCGAGCCGGCGGTGACCAACCAGTGGGGCTTCCCGTACGTCATGAAGTCGCTGCCCGACGACCGGCTCGTCTACGCGCCGCACCTGTACCCGCTGTTCACCTCGATCGGCCAGCAGGGCTACGTCTTCCCGAAAAGCTACCTGCAATTCCTGATCGACAAGGCGCAACGCGAAGCCGACGCCGCCGCGTTGCCGTTTCTGCTCGGCGAGTGGGGTATGTCGGCGCAGGCCGAACGGGTAGGCGATTACGTGACCGACGTCACCGCGATGCTCGACCAACTCCTGGCCCACGACATCTTCTGGAACTACGCCCGTGACGACAACAACGGTTTGCTCAACCCCGACGGCAGCGAGAAGACGGTGTTTCTCGACGCGCTGTCGCGGCCGTACCCGACGGCCACGACCGGACGCCTCGTCTCGTTCGGCTTCGATCCGGCCACGCGCGTCTTTCGGATGGACTTCACCAACAGCGACGCCGGGCCGCCCGCGACGGAGATCTACGTACCGGCCGCCCGGCACTACCCGAATGGTTTTGCGGTTTCCTCGTCAGACGCCGCCGGCGCCTGGAGCTGGACGTTCGACGCGGCCGCGCAGAAGCTGACCGTGGTCGCCGACCCCAATGCGGAAGAGCACGAGATCACGATTGCGCCGGCGTCCGGCCGCTAGACAACAAGGCCGACCCTGGAGAGTAGGCCTTACCTGGTCCATCGGCGCGGCGAGTGTGACATCGAAATCGAGTTGCCGGCGTAGGGGGTCGCCGACACGCTAGTATCGACAATTCTGCGAGATTTCTGGCGGAAGCGGATGGGAATCGAACCCACCAGGGCCGGGATTAGCGACCCTCACCGGGTTTGAAGCCCGGGCGGCACACCAGTCGCCGTGCCGCTTCCGTGGATCGTTGTAGCCGTTACGGAAAGGGAGGTCAAGAACCGCCGTCTTCGGGAACGTCGGGGCAGGGCCCCCAGACGCCGGCGGCGTTTTTGCATTCGCAAACGGCCAGCCCAAGCGTGCCGGCGTATTCCTTGACCCGGTTTTCGTCCCAATCCATGGCGAAGTCGCCGAACAGGCGCAGGGTCCCGCCCAGTTCCGGGTCTAAAGTTTTGTAATCACACACATATAAATAACCTAGAGCAAGCGCCCGCGGCGCCGCGGTCATGCAAACCTGGTCGCCGTCCCCGTTTTCATCGAGATGGACTTCGGACAGGTAAAGGTTGATGTCGTCGGGCAGGTCCGGCCGAATGATGATCACGCCGCTGCGGTTCGCCTGGTCGAGCACGCTCGAGCGGACATTGAGCACAAGCCCGCGCAGATCGAAGCCGGGCGTATCCGACGGCCCGTAGGTTTGCATCTCGACCCGGCTCGGCAGCAAGCCGGCCAGCGCGGCGTTCGCGCCCATGATGTAATAGGCGCGCCACTCGTCGTCGATCAACACTTTGGTGCTGGAAACGCCTGCCGTCGGATCGAGGACGTAAGGCCGGTTGATCTGACCGCGGAACTTGATCTGCAGGTTGTACGCCGGCGGCAGCGAATCGAAGAAGGCCGGCGGTTCGCACGACGGCGTGGGCGACGCGTCGTTTTGCACCACGGCGCGGAGCAGCTCATCGCGCATCGAATCGGATTGATCGGGCACGAAGTTGTCCATCAGCGAATAGGCCAGATCGATGTCGGGGATGTAGTACGTGTTCGCGGAATACCCGAAGTACATGCCGCCATGGCCATATGACAAGCCGAACGGCGTCGGGTAGCGCATCATGCCCTGGCTGTAGTCGACCGGATTGCCGACGCACATGCAGGGAGTGAAGTCCATCATTTCGGCGTGACGTTCTTCGCTGACCAGGTCGCCGTTGTAGTATGCCTTGACGAAACGCACCTGGTCTTCCGGGGTCGAAACCAGCGCGCCGGCGGTCCAGGCGAACGACGGATGAAACAGATACGTGCCGTCGAACTCCAGACCTTCCACGACATATTCCTGCGGGATCAAATCTATCAGCCCCATCAGATTGGCGCCGAGGCCGAGCGCGATGCCCGCGAGCTCCGCTTCGGCGTAACCGTGCGCCAGTTCGTCGAACTCGTTGCCCGCCGTGTCAAGGAAGGTGTGGTGCAGACCGAGCGGTTCGATCACCCGATCGTAGATCTCCTCCGCCGCGGTGCGCCCGGTGACTTTTTCGATGATCATGCCGAGCAGCACGTAGTTGGTGTTGGAATAATCACAACCCTGGCCGGGTTCGAATTCCGGCGTCTGATACATGGCGTGAAACACCAGCGTTTCCGGCCGCAGCGGATGGCCTTCGCGGGCCAGCGCCCACAGCCAAAAGAACGTACTCATCAGGTAGTCGGGGATGCCGCTTTGCATGCGCAGCAGATGCCGGATGGTGACGTTGGGCCACAGCGCATACTGCGGCAGGTACTTGGTCATCAGATCGTCGAGATCGAGCTGCCCTTCGTCGGCCAGTTGCATGACGACGGTCGCGGTGAACGGCTTGGTGCAACTGCCCACGCGAAATCGCATGTCCGGCGTCAACGGCCGGACTTCGACGATGTTCGCTTTGCCGGCGGCGTGGGCGTGGATGGGGCCGTCGCCCAGCCGCGCGGCGAACGCCACGCCCGGCTCGCTGCTGAAGGCCACGTAGTCTTCCAACAACGCTTGCAGCGTGTCATCGACCGTCGGCGGAATGAGGTGGTCGACGTTCGGCGCGTTGTCGTCGTCGCCGTGGTTTGCATCGTCGTCGCCGTGATTCGCGTCGTCGTCGAGGTCGTGGTGACCCGCGTCGTCGTCGGACTGTTGGACGTCATTCGTGGTCGGCTGGCAGCCGGTCAGCAAAGCCGCGGCGATCAGTGAAAACGCAAGAAGCAATAACAGTGATCGAGAGCACGCAATCATCTTTTGCTCCCACATGATATTTTGATGTTGAAACCCAATGCTATGTAATTTAACTTATCACAAAACGGGGCCGGCGTTCAAATTTTTTACGAGCTGTGAAAAATGATGGTTCGGCTTACTTCTGCCGCCAGCGCAGCGTCAGTTCGAGGGCATCTCCGTCCTGCCAGTCGACGGCGAGCACGGTCAGGCCGGGATCGGGCGCGATGAGCCACGAGGCGGCGCACGCCATTTCGATGCGGAGCCGGGCGCGGGTGAGCAACGTGTCGGGGATCGTGACGGCGAAGCTTTTGATCGGCTCGATCCGCGTGCGCAAATCGGCCAGCGGCAATTCCCAGCCGCCGGCGGTGCGACGCCAGGCGTTGCGCACCACGTAGCCCGGCGGACGATCGAGCGTCACGCCGACCGGCAGCGGCAGCGGTTCGTCGGCGCCGTTCGCGGTCAGGAGCACGCGCAGCAGCGGGAAAGGAAGCTGCATGCGTCGCGGGCCGGCGGAAGGGGCGAGGTCGAGCACGCCCAGCGCGGCCGGCTGATCGATCTCGTCCGACCGGCGGGCGCCGCGCAGCTTCTCGACGGTGGCGGCGTACAGACTCCACGAATCGCCCGGCCGCAGCACCAGCGGCTCGGGGGCCGTGTCCCACCCGGCGGGCAATTCCTGGGGCGCGATCGTCGGCAGGTTTCGCCATGTGTCATTGACGAGGCCGCCCAGCAGCCACGGGCGATGATGATCGGTCCATTTTTTCAAACCGCCGCCGGAACTCACCTCGGCGAAGCTCGGCGCCCGGCCTTGCGCGTCGTGCAAGCCGTAGCAGTACGTCAGATCGTAAACATGCCAGGCGTCGCCATAGCGAATCTCCGCCACCATGTGCGATTGCAGGTCGAGCACGCGCACTGGCAGGCCCAGCACGCTCGCGCCGGTCGTCAGCAGGTACGACAAATCAAGGCACTCGCCGAAGCCGTAGCTGTAGATCAACGTCCACGGATCGACGATGCGGCGCCCGGCGCTGGGTTTGAGACTGGCCGGCTTCACGCGTTGGTGGATCCAGCTTCCGAGCACGGCGATCTGATCGGCCGGATCGGCGAGCCCCGCGGTCAGTTCCTTGACCTGTGCGGGAAACGCATGCCACGGATTCGGTCCGGTCCGCGCCACGTAAGGCATGACCAGATTGGCGTGGCCGGAATTGCGGATCGTCAGCGAAACGGGCCGCGTGCGGCCGACCTGATGCGTGCCGATGAGCAGGCGCATGCCGGGACGCGTGACGTTCCAGGTTTCGCTTTCATTTTTCCACGAGAAGCCTTCGACCTGGCCGAGCATCTCCTGCGTCCAATACACGTGCACCGCGGCCGCCGCCAACAACAGCAGCAAAATGAACAACCCGAGACGTTTCAGCCAGCGCTTCAACGGGCCTCCCGCAACGCGTCTATGCTAGCAAAAAGAATAGTCGTGAGATACGGCGGGCGGTGGGGATGACGTTTTATCGGGTAGGGGTAACCCTTGTGGTTACCCTGATGTCGGGCGGACACGAGGCCCGCCCCTACCAAGGCGAGGGCGCCTGTGCCACACGTCTTACATTCCCCCTCCGCAATTCGGAGGGGGTTGGGGGAGGTCATCCGAGATTGTCAAGCTCACGACATGGGTAACAGTTAATTATCAGGACCCGCCTCAACAGCCGCAGCCGCCGGAGCCGCCGCCGGAACTGTCGTCGCCCGCGGCGTCATCGCCGGCGTGGTCGTCATCGGTCGCGTCATCGTCGGTCGCGTCGTCATCGGAAACGTCATCGTCGTTCACGGCGTTGGTGACTTCGATGTAATCCTGCCGCGTCCGCACGTCCTGCCCGCCGGGGCCGGTCGCGGTAAGCATCACGGTGTACGCGCCGGGCTGCGTGTACTTGTGTTGCGGATTGGGCTGCGTGCTGGTCGCGCCGTCGCCGAAATCCCACGACAGGCCGGACAAGCAGCCCGCCGTCGCCTGCACCTGGTTGGTGAAGGTCACGGTCAACGGCGCCGGACCGCTGGTCGGGTCGGCCGAAAAGTCGGCCGCGGGCGCCTCGCAGACCGGCGTGTACTCGATGGCGTCGATGTCCACGCCCGGCGTCGGATTGTTGTTCGCGCCGTCGCCGTCGTCGCGGATCAGCACGTAGCGAATCTGGCTAAAACCGGACGAACTGATGTCGAAACTCGCCGTACCGGTCGCCTGGCCGATCGGCTTGAACGGCCCGCCCCAATCCTGCCCGACGAGCACCGAGTAGCCGTCGTCATTGCCTTTTTCGTAGACGGTCAGTTCGTTGCCCGGGCCGTCGACGACCGGCGTGTTCTCGCCCATGTCGAAGACCGCGTAGCCGCTGACGCCGGTCGAAAACGCGACGCCGTCGTGGCCGCCCAGCGCGTTGACCGGCCAGCTTACGTTCGGCGGGTTGTCGCTCGCGTCTTTGCGCACCGACCACGCGCAACGGATCGCCGCGAACGGCGTACCCGGCTGCGGCGTGAGCGCGATGTCCTGCACCGTGTAATCGTTCGCGGGCACGACCACGTCGACTTCGTTCCAGCCGTAGCCATTGGCCCAGACGAACAACTTCTGCGGCCCGGCCGGCAACAAGCGATAGTAATCGCCGAGCACCGGATCGCTGGTGACCGGCAGGCGGCCATCGGCCACGATCACCGCTTCGAGCGGCGCGCCCGTGACCGCGTCGGTCACCGCGCCGCGTACGCCGCGGTTCGTCTGCTGCGCCCAGGCGACCATCGCCGGGATGTTGCGGTTGAAGATGGCCGGCCAATTGCCCTGCGCCGGCATCTTGATGGTGCTGAGTTCGACGATGACCGTGATTGCGCCGTCCGTGCCGTGCACCCAGTCCTCGGCCGTGCCGTCGGCGATGTACCACGCCGCGCCGTTGGTGATGTCATAGCCGCTCGGGTCGGCGTAGACGTGGCTCATCTTGATTTCGAGATCGTTCTCCGGGCTGAGCGTGTAGACGCCGTCCCACGTGTAATTCACCACCTGCGAACCGGAGTGGTAGTTGATGTAGTACATCGGCCGTTCTTGCCGCACCAGGTTCATCATCGCCGTCACTTCCGGCTCGGGCGTCCACGGGTCAAAGCCTTGCCAGGTGAACGCGAAGCTGCGGTTCAGGTCGGCGCCGTCGCCGTTGCCGCGGAACTTGAGAAAGCCGTCCGGATTGACGACGGGCACGACAAAAATTTCGTTGTCATTCACCAGCGAGGTGACCGTCGCGTCGCTGCCGTAATTGCTCAGCAGGTAGTTGATGAAGGCGAAGCACAACTCCTCGCCGATCGCTTCGTCGCCGTGAATCGTGCCGTCGAAAAGCAGCGCGGGCTTCGCTGCGGATTCCGCCGCGTTTTGACTGATCTTCAACGCGACCATGCGTTTGCCCCCCGCCGACTTGCCGATGTCAATCAACTGTGTGGTGTCCGGATGCGCCGCGGCGATGCTTTCCAGATCGGATAGCACGGTGGGGTAAGTGCGGTAGCCGGCGGCGGGGGCGCCGTCCGCGCGGCCGAGCACCTCGACCGCGTAGCCCCGCGCTTCGAGATACGCGATCTCGTCTTCGCTGGCCATCAGGCGATAGTCGTCGCCGACGCGATCGACCACGGTGAGCTGCAGCGGACGCAGCGCGGCGAACTGGGCGGGCGAAGCGAGGTGCAGCACCACGTCATATACCTTCTCGTTGACATCGACGGTGATCGGCTCGGCCCACGCCGTGGCCGCCGACAAAGCCAGTAACAAGAGAGCGAGAATCAGTCTGCGCATATATTGCTCCTTCAGCAGCCGCAGCCGCCGGCGGAATTGTCGGATGAAGCGCCATCGTCATCGGACGTGCTGTCATCGTCGGGCGGCATGGCGTNNTCGGGCGTGCTATCGTCGTCGGCGCCCGTGTCGTCATCGGTGTCATCGTCCGGCGTCACATCGTCATCCGGCGTCGCGTCATCGTCCGGCGTCGAATCGTCATCGGGTGTCGTGTCGTCATCGGGTGTGGTGTCGTCGTCGGGCGTGGTGTCATCGTCGGGCGTCACGTCATCGTCGGGGGTCGTGTCATCGTCCGCCGTGTCGACGACCTCGATGGCGTCGATGTCGGCGCCGGGCGTGGTCACCCAGTTGCTGCCGTTGCCGTCGTCGAGAATCAGCACGTAGCGGAGGGTGTCGCAGCCGAGACTCGCCAGCGCGAACGTGGTCGGGCCCGAGCCGCTGCCGGCGTTGAGCCACGGACCGCGCCAGTCGGTTTCGGCGACGTGCAGCGAATAGCCGTCGGCGCCGTCGGTCGTATCCTCGACGACGCGTAGCGCCTTGCTGCCGTCGCAGGGCACGAGCGAGTTGGCGCCCATGTCGAACACGGCCCAGCCGCCTACGCCCAGCGAGAACGACACGCCGTCGGCGCCGCCCAGCGCGGCGTTGGGCAGCGTCACGTTCGGCGGATCGTCGCTCGGGTCTTTGCGCATGTTGATCACGCAGCGCGTCGCCGCCGGGTTGGCGCTCGAGGCCGTGAGCGTGATGTTCTTCGTCACGTGGCCCGTCGCGGGGACGGTCACGTTGCTGACCGTCGTCCAGCCGTAGCCGTTGGCCCACACGTGCAAGGTGTACGCGCCGGGACCGAGCACGCGATAGAAATCGCCGTGGGCCGGGTTGGTGTGCACCGGCATGCGGTCGTCGACGATGATCGTCGCTTCGAGCGGATCGCCGGTGTCGGCGTCCTTGACCGTGCCCCAGATCCCTCGCCGCGCGATTTCGGTCCAGTCGCGCAGCGCGGGCAGGTTGAGGTCGATGTAATATTGCAGATTGGTCGGCGCCTGGTCATAGCTCAGTTCGACGATCACCGCGAGCGTGCCCAGCGAGCCGTGATACCAATCCTCGCCGGTGCCGTCGGCGATGTACCATTGCGCGCCGTTGGTCACGTCGTAACCGGTGTCGGCCGCGTAGATATTGGCGACCGCCAGCTCGATGTCGTTATCGGGGCTGAGCGTGTAGATGCCGTCCCAAATGTAATTGACCTTCTCCGAGCCGTCGTGGCCGCTGACGCCGAGCACAAAGTTGTGCGCCAGGCCGAGGTCCATCACGCCGGCGGTTTCGTTCTCCGGCGCCCACGTGCCGATGTCGTCCCACCAGTAGGGGTAGCTGCGGTTCAGGTCGATCCCGTTGGCGTTCCAACGCTGGTCGGCGACGAGGCCGTCGGGGTTCATGATCGGGATGACGAAAATCTGCATGTCGTTGACGAACGCGGTGACCTGGGTGTCGGTCCCGTAGTTCTCGAGCAGTTCGTGAATCCAGGCCAGGCCGACTTCCATGCCGGTCCATTCGTCGCCGTGGATCAGCCAGTCGAAGATCAGCGCGGGCTTCGCCTGATCGACCGTCGGGTCGTTCGAGATCTTCATCGCCCACACTTTACGGCCGCCCACGGTCGTGGCGATGGAAGAGAGCGCGGCGATGTCGGAGTAGTTGGTCGCGAGTGTTTGCATTTCGGTCAGCGCGCTGGCGTACGTGTGATACGCCTTGTTCGGCCGCGGCTCGACGTGGCGGCCGAGCACGGTCACCTGCCAGCCGGCCCCACGCAGATAGTTGATTTCCGCCTGCGCCGCGAGGAGGTGCAAATCCAGCCCGTCGCGGTCGGTGATGGTCAGATACAGCGGCTTGAGCGTTTGCAGATTATTGAGCGACTTCAGATGAACGACCGCGTCATAAACCCGCAATGTGTTGTCCGTAACCAGCGGGGCGGCCTGGGCGGCGGCAACGGTCAGCGCGAGCACGAGCGCGACAATGAACCAGCGACGCATGAGCGAGACTCCTTCCACCGTCCGCTCCCCTCGCGGATCGTAGCCTGCGGACCATGTATTTACACCTTTTGCCAGGGCGTGACTACCGGCCCCGCGACGAAGCGGGTGGCAATGCAACTACTGCGGCATTACAATCTGGCCTGCGAAACGTAGGAATAGAGAAAAGGACAAAATCGCATTGCGTCACCGCGTCTATTTTGTGCCTGCGATCATGATTGTTTTATTTGTTTTTGGGGCGTTCGCCGCTCGAGATTGGCTGCCGCTCAGAAACAGGGATAGCAAACAAAAGGATAAGAGAAACGCCGTAGATTCGGTCGACATTTTCTGGAACAACGATTCATCTGATCTCGTTTCTAATAACGAATTCGGGGGGG
>PMZC01000341.1 GCA_003170555.1 Deltaproteobacteria bacterium | reverse complement strand
GTTCGGTAGCCAGGCGCGTCAGCGCCTGGATCAAGCCGCGAAAAAAAAGCCCGTGAAACGGGCGGCAGACGATCACCATCGAATGGAAAACTTCTGCCGCCCCGTTCCGGGGCTCGCCGTCGTCGCACAGGTTCCAGGGACTTACGTCCCTGGCTATCTAACTGTCGCCCACCGAGTGGGCTTGGCCTCAACGGGCTTTCGTCCGTCAGGGCGAACCAAGGGTTCATGCTCAAACGTCTTTAACAAATATGTTTGTAAGGCGCTTCAGCGACGAAACTTCGGCTTGCGCTTTTCGGCGAACGCCTTGAGTCCCTCCGTGCCGTCCGGACTTGCGGCGCAGTCGGAGAGCCCTGCCCGCTCCCGTTCGATCTGTGTTTCAAACGACGTGTCGAATGAGTCGGTCAGCAGCAGCTTGGACCAGGCGAAGGATTTTCGTGAACGCGATATCAGATCGCGCGCCATGTTCATGGCTTCGTCCAGCGCCTGGCCGTCTTCGACCACCGTGGTCACCAGACCCCAAGCCAAGGCCTGTTCCGCGGCGATGGGCTTGTCGAACGCGGCGATCTCCAGCGCCCGAGCGAGGCCGACGATCCGCGGCAGCGAAAACGTGCCGCCGCCGTCGATGCTCAGACCATTGGACGTATACGCCTGTTGCAGGACGGCCGACTTCGCCATCACCCGAAAGTCGCAGGCCAGCGCCAAAGCGAAACCGCCGCCGGCCGCGATGCCGTTGATGGCGGCGATGACCGGCTTGGGCATCCGGCGAATTTCCTGCACGGCCTGATGATAGCGGGCGGACAGTTCGTGAAACGCCGCCGCGGCGCCCCGAGGAAACGTCGCGGCCCACTTGAGGTCGCCACCGGCGCAAAAAGCTTTCCCCTCGCCGGTGATCACCACCGCGCGCACGCTGTCGTCCGACGCCAGCGTGACCATCGTGGTCGCCAAAACCGACATCAGCTCCAGGTCGAACGCGTTGAACGTTTGCGGACGATTGATCCGCACGATGCCAACGGTGTCTTTGTTAGTTATTTCTATATAATTGGCCACCTTGTCCTCCTCCCCGCACTTCATGCCGAAATTTCCTACACCTCACAAAAACCCTTTTTTATTCCGATGGATCGATCGCTTCGACCGACCCCCTGCCCCTTTGTTGTCGGTGCAAATAGACCATCATGACCTGCAACGCCGCCGGTGTAATGCCCGGAATGCGCGCGGCCTGCCCGAGGGTTCGCGGCTTCACCCGGCGCAGCTTGTCGACCGCCTCCGCCGACAGACCAGGCAGGTCGGCAAGCGGCAGATCGTCGGGCAAAACGACCGCCTCCGCCTCGCGCAGCCGACGGGCATCGTCGTTCTGTCGTTCGAGATAGCCGCTGTAAGTGATCTGGATTTCCACTTGTTCGACCACCTCGTGCGGAAGCGGCGGCCGCTGTTCATCGAGCGATGCGATCGCGGCGTAATCGAGCTCGTCGCGCCGCAGCAGATCGGCCAGCGACGTCTTGTTGTGGATCGGCGCCGAACCGTGATCGCGCAGCCAGTCGAGCACGCCGGCCACCGGGCGAACAAAAGTATTTTCGAGCCGCTGTCGCTCGCGGTCGATCGCGTCCGACTTCGCGGCGACCCCGGCCGCTCGCTCGGGCGCCACCAGACCGATCTCGCCGGCCAGCGGCGTCAAGCGCAGGTCGGCGTTGTCTTCGCGCAACAACAGACGGAACTCGGCGCGGCTGGTGAACATGCGATACGGATCCTGTGTGCCCTTGGTCACGAGGTCGTCGATCAAGACACCGATCATCGCCTGATCGCGACGCAAGATGAACGGAGCAAACCCCCGTATCTTGTGTACCGCGTTGACCGCCGCCACAAGTCCTTGTGCTGCGGCCTCTTCGTAACCGCTCGTGCCGTTCACCTGGCCCGCGAAGAACAAGTTCTCCAGGGCTTTGGTTTCCAGGTTTGGCTGAAGGTGAATCGGGTCTTGATAATCGTACTCGACCGCGTAGCCCGGCCGGACGATCTCCGCGCGCTCGAGCCCGGGAATGGTGTGCACCAAGTCGATCTGCACGTCGAGCGGCAGGCTGGTCGAAATGCCGTTCGGGTAGACTTCCGCCGAGCCCCGTCCCACCGGCTCAAGAAAAATCTGGTGCTTGGTCCGCTCCGGAAAGCGCACGACCTTGTCTTCGATGCTGGGGCAATAACGCGGGCCGACGCCTTTGATCACGCCGGTGTACAGCGGGCTGCGATCGAGCCCGCGGCGGATCGCCTCGTGCGTCCGCTCGTTCGTGTAGGTGATGTGGCAAGGAAGTTGGTCGACCGCGTGCGGCTCGGTTTCGAAAGAAAAGAACGCCGGGTTTTCGTCGCCAGGTTGAATTTCGAGGCTCTGGTAGTTGATGGTCTTGGCGTCGAGCCGCGGGCAAGTGCCGGTCTTGAGCCGCCCTAGCGGTACGCCCAGCTCGGCCAGATGTTGGGACAGCGAATTGCTCGCCGGGTCGCCCAGCCGCCCGCCTTCGAAATGAGTCAGGCCGACGTGCAGCAGTCCGCGCAAAAAAGTGCCGGCGGTCAGAATCGTGGCCTGGGCGAGGTAGCGCCGGCCGGATAGCCCCTGCCCGCCCAAGACTTTTCGGCCGTCGACGATCAGCCGGTCGATGCGATCCTGGCGCAGATGGATCTTCGGCTCGCTTTCGATTACGCGTCGCATCGTCTGGCTGTACAGCGCCATGTCGGACTGGCACCGCCGCGACCGAACCGCCGCGCCTTTTTTGCCGCCCAGGCGTCGAAACTGGAGCGCCGTATCGTCGGCTACTCGACCCATGACGCCGCCTAAGGCGTCGATTTCACGGACCAAATGTCCTTTGGCCATGCCGCCGATCGCCGGATTGCACGACATGCGCGCAATGGCTTCAATCGACAGCGTGACGAGGCCGGTTCGCGCGCCCAACCGCGCCGCCGCGCAGGCCGCTTCGACTCCCGCGTGACCCGCGCCGATCACCAGAATGTCGAACTGCTCATCCAACCGCATCGCCTCGATGACAACGTTAGTCGAAACCCGATTGTTTCACGTGAAACATTCGGTATTCTCAATCACGCTGAAAAAATTCTCCTGACCCGCAACCGGTTTCAGACGCTCCGGCCGCCCAAGTTTGCCAAGCAGATGTTCTCGGCACAAGACGACCTCGCCGCCGACCATGACCATTTGCAGCGAGTCGCGGCCTTTGTCGAACACGGCTTCCTCGAAGCTCGTGGCGTCCCAAAACGCCAGATCCGCCAACCGAGCATCGACCGATGTTTCACGTGAAACACTCGCCGCGTCCGCCTGCAAAGCTTCGCGACCCGCCTGCGTCACCGCCGCGAGCAATCGTTCGCGCGGCAGATATCCGTACCGATCCGCCGCCTGCAGCGCCGCCAGCAAACCGCGACCGCCATCGCGCCGCGACCCCGCTCCAACTAGAATCTTCAGCCCCGGTGTCGCAAATACATCCGGCGGCGCCGTTTGGCCGAGCACAAACTGGTCGACCACCGGACGCCAGACCAGCCACGAACCGGCCGCCGCGAGACGCTTGGCGTCAGCCGGCGTCAAGCCGGCGCCCCCGACGACCAAAAGATTCGGGGCCAGCATGTCCCCATCGGCCAGGCGATCAACCTCGCGCGACGCCGCGCGGCTCGTTCCATCGGCCGCCGAAACCAATACCGGCCGCCCGCCGGCCTTCGCGAACGCCTTCGCCGGATTCTTGTCCCACAAAAGCGACTGAATCCACACGGTCTTTGGCGTCCGCAAGGGCGTCGATTTGTTTTCCGCGACATCCGGACTGGCGACGACGGTCACGCCGTCCCGCCAGCAGGATAGGGCGCGCGCCATCAACCCGTCGCCAAGGAGCGCCTTTTCCCCAGCCGATCCCGAAGATTGGAGCTGCGTGATCGCTTCTTCGCGCCGATGACGATCATTGTAAGGTCCGGGGGCGAGGGCGGGCAGGCAATCTTCGGCGAGCGGGTGGCAGGCGTCGACCAGGCCGGGCGTGACTAACAACCCCCCCAAGTCGACTTTTTGCGCCGCCGACGTTGCGCTATTTCCGCCAAATGACAAGATCTTATCCTGGTCAATGATGACCACGTCCTCCACAATCTCACCGTCAACCCACCATCGACCGCCGACAAGCGCGATCGGGGTTGCGTCGTTCGATCGCTTGCCGAAAGGCCAAATTCGGCCGATTTTGATCATGTGCGAACTCGAATATTGCGGGTGACGACAAAAGAAGAACGCCAAAATAATACTTCAACAGTCATTGCTTACACTCGCCAGCCGCCTTTTGGTAGACCGCCCAGGTCGACCGCGCGCACTGGTCCCATGAGAAATTTTGCGCGCGGCGCAAACCAGATTCAACCATCCGC
>PMZC01000076.1 GCA_003170555.1 Deltaproteobacteria bacterium | reverse complement strand
GAACAGCGCCAACCCGCACGCCGCGCCTTCGGAGCGCGCGCTGCGTCTGCATCGCGAGACGCCGGTGGCGGACCTGCACGTCGATTGCCTGCTCACCCACCAGTTGTTCGGTTACGATCTGACGCGGCGGCATCGGGCGTGGATTCCGCGTTCGCCGTTCATCGGCCATTACGACCTGCCGCGCGCGCGGGACGGCGGCGTGCAAATCTGGGGGCTGGGCCTGGTGGCGTATCCCTGGCCGGCGACGCGCCGCCGCGCCGCGCTGGTCGACGGGCAGCTCGATTATCTGCTGCACCTCGAAACCGAACACCCGGCGACGCTGTTTCGCATCACCGACGCCGCTGCGCTCGAGCGGGGTCTGGCCGCCGGGCGGATCGGGGCGCTGCCCGGCATCGAAGGCGCGCACATCATCGGCGGCGACCTCGGCCTGTTCGAGCACTTCGTCACGCGCGGTATCCGCTATTTCGGCCTGACGCACTTCTCCTCGAACGAAGCCGCCTCTTGCGCGGCCGGCCTGCGCTCGTCGACGACCGCGGGCCTGACCGCCTTCGGGCGCCGGCTGGTCGAACGCATCGAGCAGGCGCACCTGCTGCTGGACCTCGCGCATCTCAACAAGCCGGGTTTCATGGAAGCGTGCGCGATGCTCTCGACGCCGCCGATCGTCAGCCACACCGGGCTGTCCGGGCTGTTTCCGCATTGGCGCAACATCGACGACGAGCAGCTCGAAGCCGTCGCCCGCTTAGGCGGCGTGGTCGGGGTCATCGCCGGTCCGCGCTTCCTCGGCGGCGGATATCTCGGCACGCTCGAACTGATGGCCGACGCGGCCGAACACGTGCGGCGGGTCGTCGGCGTGCGCCACGTCGCTCTCGGCTCGGACATGGACGGCTGGATCGAAGCGCTGCCGGCCGGCCTGGGCGACGCCACCGGTTGGCCGCGCCTGACCGAAATCCTGATTCGCCGCGGCTGGTCCGACGAAGAGCTGGCGGCCTTCCTCGGCGACAACGTGCGGCGCGTGCTGCACGCGGTGCTGCCCGCCGGAAAAGGTTGAGATGAAGCGCGCCGCGCGATGGCTGCTGCTGTTGCTCCTGCCGGCGCTGGCCGTCGGGGCCGAGTGTTTCGCCTTCACCGCGTGGCGGCAGGCGGTGATCGCCGGCGACTTCGATCTGGCGCGGCAGGTGATCGCCCGCGCCGTCGCGGCCTGCGGTTGCGCGTCGGACGCCACGGAATGCCTGGCGTTGCCCGGCCGTGCGACACTGGTCGCGCCGCGGCTGCTGCGCGAGACCACCGCCCGCTTCGCCGCCTGGACGACGCAACTCGTCGCGGCGTGCGGTTCGCTGCCCGAGACCAACGCCGACGAACGGCGGCAGAAGGTCGCCTGCCACGATCAGCGGGCGCAGCAGTTCGCGGAAGGCCTGCGCGGCGAGCCCAACGCCGCCGTCTTCGCCGACGCGCCGCCGGCCATCGCCGAGCGCCTCACGCGTTCGCTCCGGACGGCCGCGACGACCCCGACGCCGGGACCCGCCGACCGTTACAACGAAGAAGCGCTCACCACCGGGCGGCAAATCTGCGCCCTGTCGCGCAAGTTGCTGGAGGCGGAGGACATGTTGGAACACGTTCACCGCCGTGGTGAAAGCGCGCCGGCGGAAAAGCGAAAGCGTGAGATCGAACTCGAAAACGCGATCAAGGCCTTGCACGAGCAGATCGACGACCTGAAACAAAAATTCGAACGGCTGACCGGCGAGCCGTTCAACGCCCTCGCCTTTTGCGGCGCGCCGGACACGCCGTCCCCATAGAATTTTCTTGTCGCTAGAGCAGCTAACGATTGGTTGGCCCCCCCTCCAACTCCCCCCGTCTTGCGGGGGGAGGGTCGAAATAACTGAGCAAGGGGCTTAAGCCCCTTGTTGCCGCTGCTCCCCCTCCGCGAGACGGAGGGGGCTGGGGGGAGGTCGATTTATCCGGCCCAACCCAAGGCCAAAAAAATAGCCAAAGGCGGGGCAGTTGCCTCTGGCTGAAACAAGGTTGTCATCGACAAAAGCGAGACAGATCCTTGGCCGGCGATAGTTTTAGCAACGTTTGTGCCAGCTCGTCGACGCGACGCTAATATGGAGAAAGTGCTTATCTATCAATAGGTTAGATAAGGAGGGCGCAAGAGGGCCGTTTGTCGATGGGGCATGAAAAACTTGCGCAGGCTGTGAAACGTTTTCGTAGAACGGTGGTTTAGGTTTCGAGGCGCTTGAAGGCCGAAACCTCGAGCGTGACATTGAGCAGGCTCATGTCATCGAAGCGCGTTTCGACGTGCATCTTGCGCACGCGCAGCACCTTGGGCGACTGCTCGACTTCGTACAGCAAGCGCGTCAATTCCTCGAGGGTGACCTTTTGCAGGCGGATCTCGACGGCTTCTTCTTCGTAGAAGTCGTTTTTCGGCTTGGGCTTGCTGATCATCGAATCGATGCCTTGCTTGATGTTCAGCCGTTCGGCGATCGAGGACAGTTCCGAAAGCAGCGACAGATCGCGATTGCGCTGGATCTGCGAATCGATGCGGGTGAAGTCGCGCTTGACCTGGTCGAAGTTTTTGTAGAGGCGCGACATCTCGCGCAACTCGTTTTCCTTGGTCGCGATCTGGTCATCGAGCCCGCCGATGCCCAGCCGCGGCAGCACGACCACCCAGAGGAACAACACGACCGCGAGGGCCGCGCCGACGATGAACGCGATCTTGCGTTGGCGTTCGTCGAGGTTGAGGTTCAGGTTCATGTCGGCTTCCTCGGCGAGGTCGCGAGCGTCGGCGTCGGCTTGGCCGGCCGGCCGCCCGATGTCGCGGGCTTGGCCGTCTCTTCAAAGTGAATGACGAACTTGAACTTCACCTTCTCCGCCACCGATTTGCTCGACTCCTTTTTCACGTTCTTGAAGCCGGGGATTTTTTTCAGCGCGTCCTCGATTTTGTCGACGTCCGGAAAGGCCAGGCATTCGCCTTCGATCTTCACCGAGTCCATCGCGATGTCGACCTTTTTGAAATCGACGGTGATGTCGGGCGGAATGACGCCGCTCAACGCCTTGAGAATGTCGACCGCGCGCAAATCGCCTTCGCCGAAGAAGCCGACCGTCCGGTATTTGGCCAGCGTCTTGCCGACCTGCGCCCGGAACTGATCGAGCGGCTGCGCCGGCTTGGCGCCGGGGAAGGCCTTGAGATAAACCTGCTCTTCCTGGTTGAGCAGGGCTTCGTAATAGGCTTTTTTCTGCAGGTGGCTGGAGACGATATTGTAGCCCAGCAAAATCAGAATGACCGCGGCCGCCGCCACGATGCCGCGAATCGAAGCCTGCATCGCGATGCGCTGGCGGTGATAGAAAAACTCGCCGCCGCGCAGGTTGAGGTCGAGAGCGCGCAGCACGCCCTGCCCGCGCTGGGTCAGGGCCAGCGGGTAGGCGGAGCGCGCCTGCGTTTCGGGGTCGTTGGCGTCGGCGCTGACCGGCAATCCCGCGGGCAGCGGCTTGAGCATCAGCACTTCGACGCCCAGGTCTTCGGCCAGCACGTCGGCCAGCCCGGGGAGCAGACTGCCCCGGCCGGTCAGGTAGAGGCGCGTCACCTCCACGCCTTCGGCGTGCGCGCCCTGCAGCGTCTGGCGCAGACGAATCAGCAACGACTCGAGGCCGCGGCGCAAGGCTTCGCCCACCGCGTCGGGGGACGCCAGCGAGCCCTGTTTGATTTTCAGTTCGGCCGCCCGCGCGGCGTCGATGCGCAAGGCCTTGGCCAGCGACTGATCGAGCGCGGCCCCGCCCACCGGAATGCTGCGCAGTTGCTGCAGGCTCCCCGCGCGCAGCACCACCACGTCGGTGTGGGTGTGGCCGAAGTCGACGACGGCGCACGGGCTCATCTCATCGGGCAGGGTCAGCCGCATCGCGCCGAACAACGCGTGCGGCGCGAAGTCCACGACCTTCGGATCCACCCCGGCCAGCGCCAGATGGCTCAGGAAGCGGCGCATGGTTTCTTTCGCGGTCAGGCACACCAGCACGCGAAAGCCGCCCTCCGGCGCTTTGCCCAGCACCTCGAAGGCGACGTGCATCTTTTCCAGATCGAAGGGCACGATATTTTCGAGTTCGAACGGCAGCACCTGCTCCAGCCGGCGGCGGTTCTCGAACGGCAGGGTCAACAGGTGCGTTGTCGCGACGGCGCCCGGCAGGCTGAGGTGGATTTCATGATATTCAATATTGTGTTTTTTCAGCAGATCGGCCAGCGCGTACACCCACGGCGGCGCGGGTTCATGCGGCGCCGGCGGCGGAGGCGCGGCCGCTTCGCCTGCGATCGGCGGCTCCGCGGCGGCGGGCGGGAAATCGGGCGCCTGGAGCGGCGGACGATGCGCCATATCCTGCGCGCTCGGCACGCATTCGACGTACAGGCCCAGCACCTGCGCCTCGCGCCAGGACACGTCGGCCAACACGGCTTTGATTTCCGTCGCGCCGATGTCGATGCCCAATACCCGATGCGCCATGCGGAGTTCGCCTTTCGTACGTACGCGGTCTTCGACCCTCTGCCGCCGAGCTGGGTTCAACCCTGAAACCGGTTCGGTCTTGTCTAACAGAACGGCGCGAGAGGCGCAAGTCGCGCGGCGCGCGGTGCACGGTTTTTCGGCGTCTCCTGAACTTCGGCGGAAAAGCGAGTCTTGCCGGCGGGATTGCAATCGAGGTCGTTTAGGCGTTCATTGGAAAAACTCACCATCATAAAAAGGAATACGGCCATGTCGGACTCGGCAGCCCTAGCGCCGAACAAAGTCGCGGGAAAAACCAGCGCCGCCGTTCGCACACTCCAGGTCGGGGTGTGGCTCGGGTTGGCGGTGCAACTGGTATTTTTGGCCGTGGTGTGGCTGGCGCACCAGAGCGCCTTACACGCTTTAAACGACCCGCTGGCGCCCGAAGTTCGCGCTACCCAACTGGCGCGAGCGGCGATCAGAATGATCAGCTACTCGGTAGCGGCCGCCGGCATCGAGCTTTTTCTCCTCGCCGTGCTGCTCCTCGTTTTTGTCAGTCAGTGGAAAAAAAGCAACCCGATTGCGCGCTACGGATTCGTCGTCGCCATACTGTCGCTGATGCTCCCGGCAGTCGCCCCCGGGCCCAATTCGAATCCCGGGCTGCGCGTCGTCGTGTTTCTCGTTTTGTTCGCCGCCTTCCTGGCCGCCGCGGTCTGGCTGCTGCGTTCGCGACGGGCGGCGGGCGAGTTGAATTTTCTCCTGGCCCCGATGTTTTTCAATTCGTGCATGATCGTCCTGGCCGGCTTTCTGGCCCGAAACTTTTCCACCCTGGCCCAGATTTCTCCGGTCGACAAGACGCGCTACCTCTTGGTCAGCACATTGGTGGCGCTAGAGGTTTTCGTTATTCCGCTGCTGGCGGTCGCGATCGTAGCCGTCGTTTTGTGCGGGTACACGCTGGTGCAAAAGCGGCCGCGCGTCCCGGCCGACGCCGGCATCGCCATGCCGTTTGGCGCAGCCAATCTGCTGGCGTCGCTGGCGGTGGTCGGGCTGTTCATCTTTCTGTTGCTCGATTTTTTCGTCAGCACCGCGAAAGCCGCCGTCGTGCCGAACGCGGAATGGTCGAAGCCGTCCGCCGAACAATTGAAGCGCGCACAGATCAGCACGGACTTGAATATCTGGGGCGACGCTTGCCCGGCCGGCGTGACCGCGGCGTACAAGTGCATGAGCCGGTACATCACGCTCGGTACGGACCGGGGCGCCGTCGCCGTCGACCTCGCGCGGTCCTCGAACTACAAGATGGTCTTGAAAAAAACCGCCCTGGCGGATCGCCGCGTGGTGGACTGTCTGCAAAAAGAGTTGATCGACAAGAATGATTGGCTTCCGCGCGCGTCGCGAGACCAATTGGCCCAGGCGCAAATTGAAGAACTGCGGCTGATTTTTTTCTTCCCGTAAATCGGCGCCGCGACGGAATGAACCCCGGCGCGACATGGGACTCAATTTCTCCCGGACATAATAAAACGTTAAAGGGCGAATCCGCCGATGCCGATTCCTAATTTACTCGGTTGCATTCGCCGCGAAATTGCGGCATAAGTGACGCCAAAGGGTAGGCGAGCGCGGACCAGCAGCAGCAATTTTGCCCATGAGGAAGGGACAGTTCGGACCATGGGGATGGATCAGTCGTAATTGGCGGAGGGTTAAGAGAGTTTGAGAAAAATAGAATTGAAGAGCGCCAAACCGGACATGATTCTGGCCCAGCCGGTGGAAAACGCCAACGGGATGGCGCTCTGCGCCTCGGGTCGGCCGCTCACGCAAAGCCTGATCGATCGTTTCATCGACATGGGCGTGGTCTCCGTCTTTGTGGAAGGCGAATCGTTGAATCCGGCCCAGATGCTCAAGGCCCGTAAAACGATCGAAACTCGGTTTACCCTGGCCGACGGATGCCCGGTCGCGGAGATGCTGAAAAACATTCTCTTGGCGCGGTTGGAATAAAGTTAGGGACAATATGCTGATTGACGCCGGGGCCTTTCGCAAAAAATTAGATACGCTGCAAAACCTGCCCACCATGCCCAACGTACTGGTGCGCTTCAACGAGATGGTGCAGAACCCGGCGTATTCGATGGCCCAGATCGGCGACATGATCGCCGAGGATCAGATTCTCGCGTCGCGGATGCTCAAACTGGTCAACAGCGCGTTCTACGGTTTTCCGGGACGCATCGGCACGATCAAGCACGCGCTGGTGCTGCTGGGCTACGACGTGGTCAAAAGCCTGATTCTTTCGGCGACGGTGTTCGACATGATGTCGGACAAGTGGTCGATGCTCTGGAAGCACTCGATCGCGGTGTCCAAAGCCTGCGGCCTGATCTGCAACCGGCGCAAGATTCCGGACGCCGAGGAAGTCGGCATGGCCGGCCTGTTGCATGACGTGGGCAAGGTGGTGATGCTGGTGGTCGAGCCGAAGCCCTATCAGAAGGTGATCGACCTGGCGACGAAAAAAGGCCTGCCGATGTATGCGGCCGAAAAAAACCTGCTGGACTTCGACCACGTGGACGTCGCCAACTGGCTGTGCGAACGCTGGAATCTGCCCAAGCGCCTGTGCTCGCCCATGATCTTTCACCACAAACCGCTGAGCGCCGATTACGCCGAGACCCAAACGGCGGTGCTGTTTATGGCCAATAACCTGGCCAAGGCGATCGGGTGGGGCACGACCGTCGGCGCCAAGGTCGAGCCGACGCCGCCGGAGTTCGTCGAATTGTTGAAGATCGACCAAGCCTTGCTCGCCGACTTGGTCAATTCGTTGGAAAAAGAGTTACAGTCGATCTGATAACTGGATTTTTTTGGCGGTCTGACGGAGGGGCTCGTGGCGCATCCGGTGCGCAGACGCATCATGGTGGTGGATTGGGACGAAGGCCGCGGCGAACAGATCGTCGGCCTGATGGAGGCCGAAGGGCATTTCAGCTACCTGGTCGGCGACGCCGATCGCGCGATGAGCCAGATTTACAACGACCCGCCCGACCTGATTATCCTCAGCGCGAAAGGGGACTGCTGGCGCGAGTTCCTCGGGGCGCTCAAGACCGACAACGTCTTCCGCTACCTGCCGGTGCTGGCGCTCTTTGAACGCGATGATCTGAAACCGGCGGCGCGCTTCGAGGACCTGCCGATCGACGACCTCGTCCTGCTGCCGCTCGACGAACGCGAGCTGGTGCTGCACGTGCGCCTGGCGCTCGTCCGGTCCAGCCGCCAGCTCGACGCCAACCCGCTCACCCGCCTGCCGGGCAACTATACGATTCTGCATGCCGTGCAGGATTTGATCGACGGCCGTACGCCCTTCGCGCTGGCGTACATCGATCTCGACAACTTCAAGCCGTTCAACGATCACTACGGGTTTTCGCGCGGCGACGAGATTCTGCGCATGACCGCCCGCATCCTGGCCAACGCGGTGCGCCAGTTGCACGACCCGGTCGGCTTCGTCGGCCACGTCGGCGGCGACGACTTCGTCATCACGGTCACCCCGGAGCACATCGACGGCATCTGCAAACAGATCATCAGTCATTTCGATATGCTCGCCACGACCTTCTACGACGACGAGGACCGGCTGCACGGCTACATTGAATCGGTCGACCGCCAGGGTCACAAGCGCCGCTTTCCGCTGCTCACGGTCAGCATCGCCGCCGTGATTTCGACCAGCCACGAGTTCACCCACTATGGCGAATTCAGCACGGCGTGCAGCGAGGTGAAGACGGTGGTCAAGCGCCTGGACGGTTCGAATTACATGATCGACCGCCGCGGCGCGACCGAAAGCGGCGGCGTCCCGCGGGAGCCCCCGCCGGCCAACTAGCGCGCGCCAGCCGCCGACAATTCTGCTACAATTCGCCCGTGAATACGGAGGGGGCATGTCCGGCCGACGCTACGGACCCAACGTCAAAAACGCCGTCGAGTTGATGGACCTCGTGGCGCGCGCGTTCAAGCTGCGCGGCGTCATCGACCGGCATCGCCTGTTCGGACTGTGGGAAAAGATCGTCGGCGAACGGCTGTACGCGGTGTGCCGGCCGGATAAACTGACCGGCGACACGCTGACCGTGCGCGTGATCGACAGCATCTGGGCCAACGACGTGCGGATGTTCGAGTCGGACATTCTCGCCGGCATCGCGGAGAAGACCGGCAGCGACGCGGTGAAAAAGTTGCGCTTCGTCACCGCTCCCATCACGCCGAAAGCTCCGGGCCCGAAGCCGCTGCCGCCGCTGGACAGCATCGAAGTCGAGACCGCCGACATCGCCGGGCGGTTGGCGACGCCCGAGCTGGATCGGCATCCGGCGCTGCGCGAGAAGCTCATGCGGCTGTGGATCAGCGGCCGCCGGCTCGCCCGGCTGCGGCGGGAGGCGCGTCCTGAACACTGAGCGCGGCGGCGTCGGGACCACGCTCAGCCGGCTGTTCCCGCCGGTCTTGATCGCCATCCTGTTGTTCTATCCGCTGGTCATCGCGGGCTTCGCCGAGGCCCGGGATTTTACGCTGGCCTTCACTTCGCGCCTACTGGCCGACGTCGGCGTTTCCCGCATCGACATCGTCGGCACGCTGGCCGGCCCGGAGCTTTCCTACGCGTTGGCGTTGAACCCGCCGATCACCCTCGCCGCGCATACGCTCCTGTTCCGCCTGCTCGGTGACGCGCCGGCCGCGCAAACGGCGGCGACGCTCGCGTTTCACTTGCTGGTGGTGCTGGCCGCAATGGCCGTGGCGGGCGCGTGGCGGGAGGATCGCGCGGCGGCATTGGTCGCCGGGACCGTGGCCGCCGTCCATCCGGTCGTGGCGGGCGCGGTGCACGGCATCGCCGAATTGGGCGTGGTGCTGGCGGCGTTTTTTGTGCTGGCGGCGATCGGCCTGACCATTCGCTACGTGCGCTACGGCGCCCGCATCCTGCTCGGCCCGCTGCTGCTCGCCGGGCTGTTCGCGGTCGCTGCCGACGCGGCGGGGCTGGTCGTCTTGCCGGCGTGCCTGTTGGCGGCGATCGCGGCGCCCGCCCAACGGCGCTTGTCGCGCGCCGTCTCGCTCGCGGCGCCGGTCGCCGTGGCGGTCGGCGCACTGATGCCGCTGGCCTACCTGCTGGCGCTCCGCGGGCCGCGGCTGTACGCCGCGCAACTCGCCGGTCCCGGCGCGCGTCAATTGGGCGATTGCGCCGCGTGGGCCATGCGGGCGCTCATCCTGCCGGCCGACTTCACCTGGCGCGGCGGCCACGCCTGGTTGGGGCGGTTGATCGTCGCCGTACTCGCCGCGGGCTTGCTCACCTTGACCGCGCTGCGCGCGCGGCGGCGGCCGGTGGTGTTGATCTGGCCCCTGCTCGCGGGTCTCGCGCTGTGGCCGAAGCTGATCGCGCTGGGTCCGCCGTCGCCCGAAGCGGAGGCCGCCGTCTTCGGCGCGTGTTACCTGCCCGTCATCTTCACGACGTTGTGGCTGGCCGAACTGACGCCGGGTTCGCGCCGGCGACGCATCGTTTTTGTGCTGGCGCTGCTGGCCGTGTTGGCGCCGCAGGCGCGCGTCATGGTGCGCACGCGGGTGGAGCGCGCCGAACTGGTCAACCGCCTCGGCCGCGAGATGAACGCCTTCGTCCGCCAGGCGCCGACGGGGGCCGATGTGCTTTTCCCGGTCGCTCCGCTCCAGATGCGGCTGATGGAAACGGCTTTTCTCGCCGCGCAGTACCAGGCGGAAGCGGCGCGGCAGATTCGCTACCGGCTGGTGATGGGCGGGCGCGTCCTGGCCGCCCCGCGCGCCACGCCGTTGGGCGAAAACCAGCGCGGGTTCGCCCGGCTGCCGTTCACCGACGACGATCTGGTGCTCGGGTTCAGCGCCGACGGCCGGCAGATCGTCGACTTGTCGGGCCAGATTCGCGCCAAGATGAAGCTGGCCGAAGATGTCATCCGCGAAGAAAAGCACGGGCCGCCGGTTTGGCCGCTGCTCGACGAGGGCGTACTCAACCGGTGGGACGTGGGCAATAAATGTCGCGGCCTGCTCGCCTTGGCGCCGGACGATTTCGGCTGGTTCGTGGAAGGCTACTTTTACCGCCTGCACCCGCATCTGGGGCAGGTGTCGTTCTAAAAAACTCTAGGTGACGAGAGCGACATGATTCGCTGGCTGGTTCGCCAACGCCGCAAGATGCTGTTCGCGCTGCTCGTGCTGGCGCTGTTCTGCGCCGCGGCGGAGATCGGCGCGCGCCTGTGGCTGGCGCATTACGCGCGTCGCCGCTATGACGTCGATATCAACGCCTACCAGGAAGCGCCGCTCGTCGATGACCGGGCCGGCTGGCGCTGGGGCGGCAAGGTCGTGTTTCGCGGCAAACGCCCGGTCAGCGAGCAGAAGCCGCCGGGGGTGTATCGCATCATCACCACCGGCGATTCCTGTTGCTGGGGCGCCTTGGTGCCGGCGAACGCCACGTTCAGCGCGGCGTTGGAGCGCATCCTGCGCCGCCGTTACGGCTGGGAGCGCGTCGAGGTGCTCAACGCCGGCGTGGTCGGCTACAACAGCGATCAGGTGACGCAACTGGTCAAGGATACGCTCTCGCACTTCGCGCCCGACCTGATCATTTATTACGGCACCGGCGAAGTTTCCGACTTGTCCACCACCGGCGGCGGCGCCCGGTCGGTCGCGCCGTTTCTCGAACAGTACCAATGGCTGTTCTTCCATAGCCGCGCGTTCCTGATTTTGAACCACGTCATCCGGTCGTTTCACCGCCCGCGGCCCGCGGCGCGACGGTTTGTGCAGAACGAGCACATCAACGACCTGCAGCGCGCGGTGGAGGCGAGCGGGGCGAAGCTGCTGCTGGTCGAGTACCTCTATGTGGACGAGCGCCGGAAAATCACCTCCGACCTGGTCGGCGTCGAGCCCGTGTTCCGCGCGCCGGTGGTGCATACCTACGAGACGTTCGCGATGGTGAAACGGCCGGTGCGCGAATTGATTCTCGATCAGGTGCACCCGTCGCGGCTCGGCCACGAGTTGATCGGCCGCTGCCTCGCCGACGCGATCATCCAACAAGGTTGGATCGCGTCGAGTGAAAAATGAAGAGTGAAGAGTGAGCGGCAAGGCGCCGTGCGCTATTTACGACGCCCCCGAAATCTATCGTCCGGTATGGACTTTACCGCCGCATCAAGGAAAAATGAAAA
This sequence comes from Deltaproteobacteria bacterium, assembly GCA_003170555.1. GTDB lineage: Bacteria > Lernaellota > Lernaellaia > Lernaellales > Lernaellaceae > FEN-1099. The sequence continues at coordinate 11,091 of PMZC01000076.1, read as the reverse complement.
ACGAAAGATGAAAGAAGAATCGCGGCCGCTGCCGTAATTTTTCACTTTTCATTTTTCACTCTTCACTACTCATCCTCCGGGGGGTCGGAGCATGTCGGACGAAGATCGGGTAGCGGAAGGTTTGCGCAAGTGGGAGTCCGGTACGATCGCCAAGACGATCGCCAAGCAGCCGGAGCGCCGCGAGCGGTTCGTCACCACCAGCGACCTCGAAGTCAAACGGCTGTACACGCCGGTCGATCTCGCGGCGCACGATTACCTGCGCGACGAAGGGTTCCCCGGCGAGTTCCCGTTTACGCGCGGCGTGCAGCCGACGATGTTCCGCGGCCGCTACTGGACGATGCGGCAATACTCCGGCTTCGGCTCGGCCAAGCACACCAACGAGTGGTTTCGTTTTCTGCTCAAGCAAGGTCAGACCGGATTGTCGGTCGCGTTCGACCTGCCGACGCAGATGGGCCTCGACTCCGACGATCCGCCGGCGCGCGGCGAGGTCGGCAAGGTCGGCGTCGCCATCGACACGCTGGCCGACATGGAAATCCTGCTCGACCAGATTCCACTCGATCAGGTCAGCACCTCGATGACCATCAACTCCACCGCGGCGATCCTGCTGTGCATGTACATCGCGGTGGCGAAGAAGCACGGCGTCGACCCGAAGACGCTGCGCGGCACTATTCAAAACGACGTGCTCAAGGAATACGTTGCGCGCGGCACGTTCATTTATCCGCCCGGGCCGTCGATGCGGCTGATCAGCGACATCTTCGCCTTCTGCACGAAGGAGACGCCGAACTGGAACGTGATCAGCATCAGCGGCTACCACATCCGCGAGGCCGGTTCGAGCGCGGCGCAGGAAATCGCCTTCACGCTGGCCAACGGCATCGCCTACGTGCAGGCGGCGATCGAGGCCGGGCTCGACGTCGACGCCTTCGCCGGCCAGCTCAGCTTCTTCTTCAACGTCCACAACAACGTGCTGGAGGAGGTGGCCAAGTTCCGCGCGGCGCGGCGGCTGTGGGCGAAGATCATGCGCGATCGTTTCCACGCGAAGAGCCCGCGCAACATGTCGCTGCGTTTCCATACGCAGACCGCCGGCTCGATGCTCACCGCGCAGCAGCCGCTGAACAACGTGGTGCGCGTGACGCTGCAGGCGCTGGCGGCGGTGCTCGGCGGCACGCAAAGCCTGCACACCAACAGCTACGACGAGGCCTTCGCCCTGCCCAGCCGCGACTCGGTGACCATCGCCTTGCGCACGCAGCAAGTGATCGCCGAGGAATCGGGCGTGACCGATTTCATCGACCCGCTCGCCGGTTCGTACGTCATTGAATCGCTGACCGATCAGCTCGAAACAAAGGCGCGCGAGTACCTCGACCACATCGACGAAATGGGCGGCATGGTCGAGGCGATTCTGCGCGGCTATGTGCAGCGCGAAATTCAGGAGAAGGCCTACCAGTGGCAGCGCGAGGTCGAAGCGCAAACCCGCATTATCGTCGGCGTCAACAAGTACCAGCACCCGGATTCGCCGCTGAAGGATCTGCTGACCGTCGACCCGGCGGTCGAGGCCGAGCAGCAACAGCGGCTGGCCGACGTGCGGGCGACGCGCGATGAGGCGGCCGTGCGACGCGCGCTCGAACACATCGCCGCCGCGGCCGCGGGCAAAGACAATCTGGTCTACCCGATTCTCGAAGCGGTCGAGGCCTACGCGTCGCTCGGCGAAATCGCCGACGTGCTGCGCGAACGCTGGGGCGAGTTCAACGAAGTCGTCGTGTTGTAGGCGCGCGGCGCGTCATTTCGGCCTATTTTTCCGAAAGTTCTAACGCTTTGGCGGATCTCACCGATAGGTACTAGTGGATCTTCAATCATTTCGAAGACGAAAGGAGCGACGGTGAACATCCAGGCGACGACAGGGACCGCCAACGCCGTCAACGCGCTGAAGACGGCGCAAACGAACGCGGTGCAGGAAGCCAAGGAAACGGCGGCAATCACCAGGGCGGAAGCAGCGAAGGGCGATCAGCAGGCCATCCGGAAACTCGCCGCGCAAAAACAGCAGCAGCAGCAGCAAAGCCAGGCGCCAAAGCCTGTTTCCCCGGAAGGCGCCGGCAAGACCGTCAACACAACGGTGTAGTTCCGGCTTTTTCGGCGGGGTGGCACTGGCACACGCAGCTACCGGCTGCCAAGCCGGGAGCGAAGTTTGCCAGTTGTTCATGATCCTTCGGCTCACCCCGACGAATGAAAAGACCTCCCCCGACCCCCTCCGACACGGAGGGGGAGTAGTCGCATCCGTCGTCGACGGCCCTCCCCCCGCGTCGGGGGGAGATGGAGGGGGGTCCGATGACAACAGAAGGCGAATTTTCTGAGCAATGCTATCTGTGCAGCAAAAACGTGACATCCAACCATTTGGCAGCACTGGCAAGCTGCGCAGGGCTTCGCGTGCCAGCGCCACCCGACCGCGGGAATGACGGCTTCCGAGAACGCCTACCGTTCCGGGTAATAATCCATCAAATCGGGAAAGTGATCGTCGGCGAGGTAGTTCCATAGCTCGTCGTAATCAAAGAACGCCGCGCCGAAGAACGCGACGGCGTACGGATCGAGCACGGTGTGGATTTCATCGCGCGTCGGGTTGGTGAACATCTGGTCGTTCTCGATGCGCTGCTCCGTGCCGCAGCCGTTGCCGTGCGCGGCGAGGCGCTTGGAGAAAACGCACAAGTCGCTGAATGCGAAGTGGCCGGTGTCGGGGAACTTGAGCTGGAACTTCGGCCGCGGCATCTGCGTGATGACCTGGTCGTGCCACTTTTCGAACGGATGCATCACCTTGTCTTCGAGGCCCCAGAAGTACATCGAGGCGGCGGTCAGATCGGCCGGCACGCCGGGAAAGCCGAAGGCGGCGAGTTGAATCATCGCCGACGCGCGCCGGTCGATTTGCACTTCCTCGGTTGCGGTGAGGCCGCCGAACGAATGGCCCCAGAAGCCGATGTGGTCGTTGTCCAACCGCCCGGCGAACATCTCGGGCGGGCTATCGGTGAACACGTCGACCAGGAAACTGAGATCGCCTTCGCGCTCGCCGAGCGTGCGCACGGAATCGAGCGGCGAGAACATCACCACCGCGTCGGGCGTCAGCGTGACGATGGCGTTGCAGATGTGATCCGGCGCGACCACGACGTAGCCGTGGCTGGCGAGATAGTCGGCCATGGTGAAATTCTGGAAGCGGTTGCTGGTGAAGCCGTGCGAGAAAACGAGAATCGGCATCGGCGGCGCGCTCGGGTTCAGCGGCGCATCGCGGTACGACCCGGTCGGCACGTCGTTGATCTGGTCGTCGGGATTGATGCCCGCGTCTTCCAGCGCCTGGTTGACCTCGTCGAGCCGGTCGAGCCAGAAGCTGTGCATCCAGTTCTCGGGCCAGTCCGCCGCGTTGTCGACGGCCGGATACCAGACCTCGGTCATCAGCCAGCGGTCGCCTTCGCCGCAACTCAGCTTGCGGCTTTTGTCGTCGAAGAAGAACGTCGTGTTGCCGACGAGATACGGCCCCTTCGCCTCCGGATGCAAAAACGGATCGACCGTGTCGTCGTCCGCCGCGTCGTCATCGTGCGCCGCATCGTCGTCGGACTGATCGTCGTCGCTCGCGGACGAGTCATCGTCACCGCCGCCGGACGAGCACGCCGCTAGCGACAGCAAAGCGAAGAGAGCGAATAGGAAAAGCCACGGGGTTTTCATCGATGCACCTCGAAGCGTGAAGAACGTTTCTGGGAGTGTAGCATAGGCGCTCCCGCCTGATTTTGTTTCCGCACAAGCCAAACTTATTGCTCGACGTCGAGAGCGGCTTCCAACGCATCGTCACCGCCAAGGATGTTTTTTCCGGCGCCAGCACCTTTTCGATCTCTCTGTTACATGAACCGAATTCATCTAATCTGTTGATAAACAAGCACCTGCGACTCGATAGCCTCGGCTTTCCCACGCGCCAGTTACATCGTGCTACATAAGGGCTTAGGCCCAGAATGGAACATATTTGGCGTACCTTTTGGACTCTCCAGATTGGGTGTGCGCTTTGATCAGGCGGGCCTCGATGGTGTCACTTATAATTCGCGAAGCCATCGGATAATTCTTGTCGTCGATACCCAATCTCTTGCGGAGCGTCGTATTCGTCATCGTTTTTCCTGAAACATAGAGAAGGCATGAATGTTGGTAGCAAGCTCGGATTCGATCTTCTTTGTCCATCTCGCCGAATTCGCGCGGTCCAAACATGACCGCTACCGTGTGGCTTGCGGTTACTCGAAAATCCGGGGCCGGGAGTTGAAAAATCTCGATGTTGGAGATGACTTTGTCGATGCCGCTCCCACGTTCTTCGCACATGTTCATCCGCCTCATCATGGCGGCGAGAATCTCGTTGCGGGACCGTGGCGGCTCGTCAATGAAACGAAGGGGGTCAATCAGTGGAGTCCCTGGATTGGTTATTTCCATACGATCGTCAAAGATTTCGACCGTTGGGCCGGTTCCTGTGACGTTAAAGTCCTGATGGATGAGGGCGTTTGCCACCAATTCTCGGATCGCGATTTCCGGATAAGTCCGAACTTCTCGACGAAGCGCTTGACCGATCATTTCGTTTTGAGGAAGCTGGTCGTTGATATACTTGATCAACCCCTCAAAACCAACCGCGTACCCTCTGCCGCCGGTCTGCTCCCTTTTTGTTTTGGTTCGATTAACTCCATCATAGATAATAACTCGCACCGCTTTGCGGGAGAGCCGGTCGAACGCCTCCAACTTGGCAGCATAAAGAATCGCACCGCCGTTCGTGATGTCGTATCGATCCGCCGATCGCTGAACAATGACTTTTTCGGCCATCAGCTTGTCAAGAATCGCTTGGCGATTGTCCGGCAGAGGGGCGGAAACCAGACGAAAATACTTGGTATAGTCCAAAAGACTAATCACCGCATCGGAATCGACGTTGGGGGCGGCGATCCCGTTTTCAAAAGGCTCCTTTGCAAACAACGTCCATAATGCTCGTTCCTTTTCCGGATGATCCCGCAGCCTCTTTTTATAACTGCCCACACGGATGAACTCCGCGTCCTTGAAACGAACGGGTTGATAGGCCGCCGGCTGAATCTGAAAAAGAACGACCGATAGTCCTTCGATTACTCCTTCGATGATCTGGAAATCAATTCTTGGGACGAGTTGCGTCGAGAGCCAGTTTTCCAGTTCCTGGCCTTTCTCCTTTTCCGTCTTGGGCTTGAACGAGGTCCCAACAATCTTGCGGGTGCTGTCTTCAATACCCCATATCAGGTATCCGGCGTTCTTTCCATGCAGAGCCGCAGCATTCGAAAGCGCAGAGATGTACTCTCCGATGTCCTCCGGCTTTACGAAGTTCTGCTTCCATTCGACCCACTCAGTCTCCTTCGGCAGGCCGGTGAGATAGTGAATGCATGATTCGAAATCTTCTTGCTTCATTGTCGGTTTCCTTATACGTCAATCTTCTTCGGTACCTCTGCAGAAATCAACCTCTTCCTGAATTCGCTGGTCCGGACCGAATTTCGTAGCGAGTTGTTGCAGTAGGGGAGGTTAAGGGACGCCGATAGCCGCGGACGTCAGAGTAACCCCAAAATCCACGGTCTGCCATGAGCCCGCCGTCAATGTGCGCAGCGATTAGCCGAAAGTGTGCCACCCGGAGCTAATCCGCGCCGACCCTGCCGATCCTGTTCATCCTGTCCAATTTCGAAAAGGGCAAATCTCAGGCGGGAGCGCCAACGTTCCTTTCCGCCAATTCGCAATCGTCATCATCGATACCGACGCGGAATGCCCGCCAAGAAATGGGTACGGTGTCACCCGATTTCTAAAGGATTTCGATTCAACGAAGTGAAGGATCGATGAAGCTTCTGAAAGGGGTTAAAAAGTAAACCCCAGCCCGAGGTTGATACCGACGTTGTCCATTTTGAACGGTTTCTTAGTGCCAATCCGATCATTGACCAGCTCCAGGTGGTCGAAGGTATAGGCGTATTGCGCCCAGACCATGACCGTGAAAAACGGTATCGGACGTATATCCAGCCCGACCCGCGCCACTGCGGCGTACAGGGTCTTGCTGGCCTGGATCATCAGATCGTTGGAGGTCAGGGATCCCGCATCGCCGGGGTTTTGGTGCAGGTTGGAGATATTCTGGGCGGTCTGGGACACCATCGTGTAAAAGATTCCCCCGGCTATTCCCACAAAGGGGTTGAAGATTTTATTGGGACGTATTTCGTAATTGATTCCGAGTAAGATCGGCGCCGTACCTAAAGCGGACACCTCTTTGTAGCTGACCAGACCAGGTAAAGAAACGGTTTGGGATTTGTAAGTGACGTAGTACCCTGCGTCAAACTGGATCGATAGGTGATGAAGGGGGAAAAATTTTACATAGAAGCCGCCTCCCCAGGGCTGCCCCACCATACCGTGAGAATCGGTATCGAGCAGCAGCTCGGTGCCCCCCATCAGGCCAACTTCGGCCTGCCGGTAATCAGTTTGAACCTGCTCGGCCATGGCCGATGGAGGAACCGAGGCTGAAAAGAGCGTCAAAGTTACCACGGCAATTGTTAATACCGACCAGCGGCGCCTCGTAAAAGAGGCTATTTTTCTCAAAATACCTATTTTCACCGGCATACCCCAGATCAAGCTGTGAATCCGGCTCTCCGGGCTATGCAGGGCAAACAACAAAAGTCCGATTTTGAACCCGCGCCCCATTGAATCCTCCTTTTGTAATGTCTCGATTTCCCTTTCGCATTTCTTTTGCAAGCTTCGCGCCACCCACACGCTATCACATAAGTGTTTGAATTCCCTGCCTTTCGACGAAAACAGCCCGAAGAGAGCGCTTGTAAACCTCCATCAATATGATCCAGCATCGATCAAAAAGACGGGGGGCGACAGAATAAGTAGATAAATAAAGACAAATAGGTGACTGTGGGGCTGCTGCAAAAGGCTCTCTTTGTCATCCTGAACAAAATTTCCGGGGCCAGCTTACCCAATTTTTCCGAAAGCGATTCGTAGGGGCAACCCCCCGTGGTTGCCCTTACGAGGGCAGGCACGGGGGCCTGCCCCTACGAAATCACAGGCGAGGGCTCCTGTGCCATATCGAAGGAAAGGGCGGGGTTGAAACCCGCCCCTACCGGTAATTCGAAATCTTTTACCCGAGACCCGAATCCCGAATCCCGAATCCCGACTAGATATCTAAATTATTCACCTTCAGCGCGTTATCCTCGATGAACTTGCGGCGCGGTTCGACCTGGTCGCCCATCAGGATGGTGAACGTTTCGTCGGCGGCGACGGCGTCGTCGACGCGCACCTGCAGCAGCACGCGCTTCTCGGGGTCCATGGTGGTTTCCCAAAGCTGCTCGGGATTCATCTCGCCCAGGCCTTTGTAGCGCTGGACCGCCAGGCCATGCCGGCCGACCTCCATCAGCCGGTGCAGCAGTTCCAGCCGTTTGTTGATGACCGTGTGGGTCTCACCTTCGACGATTTCATACGGCGGCTCGCCCAGTTCGTCCAGTTCCTGGTGTGTGGTGCGCAGGGTCTGGTATTCGACGCCGCCGATCAGATCGTAGCCGATGGTGCGGAACGCGACCGCCGCGCCGCGTTCGGCGCAGCAGCCGAATTCAAACGCGCCGTGTTCTTCGTTGAAAACGATCTCGCTGGTCTGGAAGCCGTTTTCCTCCAGCCGGTTCTGCGCCTGGGTGACCGTCTTGCGATCGGCAAGTTGGTTCTTGAAGCGCAGGCCCTGGTCGAGCAATTCGAAGAGCATCCGGCGCGAGTAGCCGTGCCGCGCGAGTTTGTCCAGCACGTGCTCGAGCTTCAGCAGATCGAACAGCAGCTTGGTCAGTTTCTTGCCGTCGAAGACTTTCTTCTTGCCCACGTGCACCGCCACCTGCTCCGCCACGCGTTCGACGAGGAACACGTTCAGCGCCTCGGTGTCCTTGATGTAGGACACGGTCTTGCCCTTCGCGATGCGGTACAGCGGCGGCTGCGCGATGAACAGGTGGCCGCGCTCGACCAGTTCGGGCATCTGGCGATAGAAGAAGGTGAGCAACAGGGTGCGGATGTGGCTGCCGTCGACGTCGGCGTCGGTCATCACCACGATTTTGTGGTAGCGCAGCTTTTCGAGCTTGAAGTCGTCGCGGCCGAAGCCGGTGCCGAGCGCTTGGATCATCAAACCGATTTCCTGGTTGGACAGCATCTTGTCGTAGCGCGCCTTTTCGACGTTCAGGATCTTGCCGCGCAACGGCAGGATCGCCTGATTGCGGCGGTCGCGCGCCTGCTTCGCCGAGCCGCCGGCGCTGTCGCCTTCGACCAGAAACAGTTCGCAGGAAACGGGGTCTTTCTCCTGGCAGTCGGCGAGCTTGCCGGGCAGCGACGACCCGCCGAGCGCGGACTTGCGCGTCAGCTCGCGCGCCTTGCGCGCNNAGTCGGCGAGCTTGCCGGGCAGGTTGGACACGTCGAGCGCGTTCTTGCGGCGGGTGAGGTCACGCGCCTTGCGCGCCGCTTCGCGCGCCCGCGCCGCCTCGACCGACTTGCCCACGATCTTGCGCGACACCGCCGGGTTTTCTTCGAAGAAATTCGCCAGCTGCTCGTTGACGATCGTCTCGACCAGTCCCTTCACTTCGCTGTTGCCGAGCTTGGTTTTCGTCTGGCCTTCGAATTGCGGATCGGGCACCTTCACGCTGATCACCGCGGTCATGCCTTCGCGCACGTCGTCGCCCGACAGATTCTGCTTCAGGTCTTTCAGCAGATTGTTGCCGGTGGCGTAGGTGTTGATCGTGCGGGTCAGCGCGCTGCGGAAGCCGACCAGGTGCGTGCCGCCTTCCACCGTGTTGATGTTGTTGCAGAAGGAAAATTCCTGCTCGGAGTACGAGGTGTTGTATTGAAAGGCGACCTCGACCTGGATGTTGTCTTTCTCCGCCTGGAAATAGACGACCTTGGGATGCAGCGGCTCCTTGTTGCGGTTGAGGTGCTCGACGAAGCTGATGATGCCGCCTTTGTAGTGGAAGTCGTGGCGCTTCTCGGTGCGTTCGTCGACCAGCGAAATGTGCACGCCGCTGTTCAAGAACGACAACTCGCGCAGGCGATTGGCCAGGATGTCGAAGCTGAACTCCAGCTCGTCGAAGATTTCCGGATCGGGCTTGAACCAGACTTTCGTGCCGCGCCGGCGCGTCTTGCCTTTGACTTCAAGCGCGGTGACCGCCTCGCCGCGTTCGTAGGTCTGCGTGTAGACCTGGCCGTCGCGCTTCACTTCGAGTTCGAGTCGCTCCGACAACGCGTTGACCACCGACACGCCCACGCCGTGCAGGCCGCCCGACACCTTGTAGCTGGCGTGGTCGAACTTGCCGCCGGCGTGCAGCATGGTCATCACGACTTCCGCCGCGCTTTTGTTTTCTTTTTCGTGCCAGTCGACCGGAATGCCGCGGCCGTTGTCGTCGACCGTGACCGAGTTGTCGATGTGAATGATCACTTCGATGCGGTCGCAAAAGCCGGCCAGCGCTTCGTCGATGGAATTGTCCACCACCTCGTAGACCAGATGGTGCAGACCGGTCGCGCCGGTCGAGCCGATATACANNCCCTTCATGACGTGGATGCTTTCCGCGGTGTAATTCGCGTCGGACGTGCCGTTGCCGCTGGGCTGCGACTGCTCCCCCTCTTCCGGCGGCTGCGGACCTTCCGTCTCTCCCGTTTCTTCGGGTTGATCCGGCTTTTCCGTCGTGATCTGCTCGTCCTTGGCTTTGGCTTTTTTCTTCGCTGGCATAAACCCACTCTCTCGTGGCCGATGAAGAACCACTGAAAACGTCGTTGGCGCAGTATAGCACATTCTGTTGTGGAGTCAATTAAAACAGAACGCATTATATTGCGTAATATCGGCTAATTGGAGACGCTTGAGAGTTATCTGGGTTGTGTCAAGGAAATGATTTTTCTATAGAATGCACGCCTTACAAAATAACTCTCCCAACGATGTCAACCCTACAGTTTCTTTCCGAGTAATGACATCGTGGAAAATCGGTTTCTTTTCAACTTCCGCCCTAAGATATTTTTTAGTTTCTTCGATCAGATTTTTCACTTCCGGATCATTAAGAAGTTCCTCATATGAAATAGAGTCCAACCAGCGATCCGAATTGGGATCCCATGACAATTCAAGTAACCCCAGGCGGCATAAGTTATTTACGTATACGTCATCTAGGTGAGGTAATTCACATTTCGCGTCGATACCAACTCGCGAAAAATGTGACAAAACAATTGATATTACATTTCCTTTTTGTTTGTATGTCGAAATCATCGGTAATCTAGGTTTTTCGGCAAACAGAAGAAGTATTCGCGCTTCGTCAGGAGTAATTTGATTGATAATTTCGACGAATGAAGGATGGGCGTTTNNTTCAGTCGAATCTTTGTTCATGGCTGTCGCAAGGAGGTTTGCATACATCTCACGGAGTTCCGGTTGGCTCCCCACAAATTGAAGCGCGATCAGCGCTGGTCCTGCAATATGTGGATCGGGAGTAATGATTTTTTCTTTGGGAACATGACGAAGTTTTTTCGCCAGCGTCTCTTCTAAATAGTCCCGGATCCTCTCGCAACCCCAAACAAGGCCCGTCAGAGGTAACAAAGCAACGTTTACGGCTTTCGCCACGGTTTCCAGAGATCGGCCAATTTGCTTGGCCGCGGGCTGGACCGCGTCCTGATAGATTGGTACGGTCTCGACGATTTTCTGGACCGCTTCAACCGTCCTAATAATTTTTTCTTCGTCAGACACTTTCCCTCCCGCTTTGTGCGCGCTCCGGTTACAAAGAGCGACTTCTATTCTAGTAACCGAAAACGTTTACAGACGCAAGCGACAGGGCAACGGGCGTTTGTCTAGCTTGTAGGGGCTTGACCAGACCGGCTACCACCGCCGCGACAAGGATGTGAAGGAGTTGGAGAAGGAGTTGGCAGCCAAAGGGTGGTAAAGCGATCTCTCCGCGCGCCCTTCGGATGCACTCCAGGCTCGGTCGAGATGACATCATTTCGCCCTTCGGATGCACTCGTGGCTCGGTCAAGATGACATAAGCGCGCGTCTCGGATGCACTCGGGGCTTCCGGCCTTCGCAGTCGAGGCGGCTGCTTCGGCGGA
>PMZC01000338.1 GCA_003170555.1 Deltaproteobacteria bacterium | reverse complement strand
GAAGAGTTGTTTGCGGCCGAAGGCCAGCAGTTGCGCCGTGAGGGATGCGGCGCGGTCCGCCGCCATTTTGATTTGGGCCAGATCCGCGGCGACGGGATCCTCGGCGGCGATCGACGACAACAACAACTCGGTGTAGCCGGAGATGCCGGTCAAGATGTTGTTGAAATCGTGCGCGACGCCGCCGGCCAAACGGCCGATCGCCTCCATCTTCGCGGCCTGCCGCAACTGCTCTTCGGCGCGCTCCCGCTCTTCCTGCGCCTGAATCCGTTCGGACACGTCTTTCATGGCGCCCAACGCGCGGCGCGGCTGTCCGTTTTCCCCGCGGACAAAGGCCCCGGTGACTTCGACGTGGAGGTAAGAGCCGTTGCGACGCCGGACGCGACAACCCACGTTGAAGCCGGTGTCGTCGGCGATCGCGGCGTGAATGACGCGCCGGGCGTTCTCGCGATCTTCCGGATGGACCATCGCTTCCAAAGACGACACGTCCATGCGCTGGAGCTCCTCGGGAGAGAAGCCCGTCAACGGTTCGATGGCGCCGGCCCAACTGACTTTGCCGGTCTGCGTGTCCAAATCGTAGATGATTTGGCCGGTGGCCTCGGTGGCGATGCGGTAGCGTTCCTCGCTCAGCCGCAGGGCGGCCTCGCGGTGCTTTTCTTCGGTGATGTCCTCGTACGTGCCGAGCACGCCGAAAATCTCGCCGCGTTGGTCAACCAGCGGTATCTTGCTGGTGCGCAGCCAGAACAGCTCGCCGTCGGGGCGATTTTGTGGTTCTTCGAAATTGATCTTTTTTTGACCGGTGCTCATGACCTCGCGGTCGTCCGCCCGGTAGGCCGGCGCGTTTCGCACCCAGGACAATTCGAAATCGTTGCGGCCGACGATCTCCTCGGGCTTGCTCAGACCGGCATCGAGCGCCAACGGCCGGTTGCAGCCCAGGTAACAACTTGCGCTATCTTTCCAGAAAACGCGTTGCGGAACGTTGTCCAGCACGAGTTGCAGCATGTAACGCGACCGGAAAAGTTCTTCCTCCGCCGCCTTGCGTTGTGAGATGTCGCGAACGATGGCGATCGTCTCGCCGTTGCGCAAGGGGATGAATCGCGCCTCGTAGAAGTGCTCGCCATTGGGCATCGGCAGCGAATATTCGAGCGACAACACTGTGTTGACCTGGTGAACGCGCCCCATGATGTCCGCCAACTTTTGTCCCAGGTCCTTGTTCGGCACGTCTTGAAAACGCTTGCCGATCAACTGTCGCGGCTGCACAAAGAAGCTGCCGTCCAGCCCGCCGCGACACTCGATAATGCGCCCGTTGACATCCAGGCGGAAAAGCAAATCCGGAATCGCTTGAAACAGCGCGTGCATTTCCGCATTGGCCTGCAACAGCTCTTGCGAGCTCAAATCCAGCGATCGCTCCAGCATGCCCCGGTCGTCGTCGAACTGGCGATAGGCGTCATCGACCGCCGCGATAAACTCACGCCACTCGGGGGCGAGACCATCGACCGAAAGGCCGTGGCGCCTGAGCTGCCGGCGAAGCAGGCTGTGAAACTGCTCCATCACTCACTCTTCACGAAACGTCGTGATCGTCATCGTCTGATTGTGCAATTCGCACCGGGCGCCCGGCGAGAACGGCGAGATCTCGCCGTACGAGTAGAAGCCGGTCAGCGCGGTGTTCGCGCCCAGCACGTCTTTTACCCCTTCCACCTCTTCCTCGACCCGCTGCTTCAACACCATCTTGCGCCCGACGCAACTGATCAGGATCGCCAAATCCGGCGAGGCCTTTTTCAACGCCTGGTGACACGCGCGCGCCGCCATCGTCGCGCCGTCGATCAGCCGGTCGAAATTCGCCTTCATGAAACGCCCGTAACTTCCTTCCGGCACGTTCCCCGCGAAGGTCATGCTCTGCTCTTCCTCGTTCACCGACAAAATCGTCCGCACCACGCCGGTCTCGCCCTCGTGCGAACGCAAGGTCAAAGGAAACAACAGACCCGTCGCCGGCAGACCCGCCGCATGTTCCCCCAGATACCGCTTGTACAACTCCAACGCGGACTTGCCGTCCAGCTCGAACAGCACGTTCCCGCGGGAGCGCGTGATCAGGCGCTCGGGGCCAAACGGATCCCAGCCGCCGAACGACGCGTATCCGATCCACAACGCCGGGCCATAAAAGCCCATCGCGGTCACCGCGTCTCTTTCCGCGACGCCCTTCCAGAGCACGTAGGTCTCTTGAAACCGACCGCCGTCGCCCGATAATCCGCCCGTCACCGAAACCGCCTCGGGCAGATTTTTGGTCAGACCACGCACCAACTCGCTGCCGTTGACGCTCAACCCGTCCGACAGCACAAACACGTGCTTCAAGTCGTCGGGGGGCAACGATCGCGCCAACGCCTCACCGGCCGCGAAGCTGTCGGCCACTTCGCGCAGCAACACCCGCGTGCACTGCACCCGCGAACGTTCGAGGTGGATCGCGGCGACGACCAGCGAATCGTCAGTAACCTGCGTTCCGCATATTTCGCCCGCCGTCGAGCAGCCGAGTACGGCGGCCTGCGGGAACGCCGCCTGGACCTGCGCGATGAGCGGTCGGTCTTGCAGAATCGCCGGACTGCCGAATGCCAAGACCAGTTGAGCTGAATTCCCTAGTTTTCCCAACTGGCTGGGTCCCCATCCGCTGGTTTTCGCCCAGCGATTTAGCTCTACTTTCATGATATTACCTCGTGATACGGGGTTGCGATGTGTTTTTCTGTCAGCACCATGCCGGCCAGCCGGCAACACACGCCTTTTCGTTGATATCGACCAATGAGATGGAAAACTAAAGCTTTTTGCGCCCAACAAAAGCTCGGTCACCAAAAAACTGGCGGGAGATTGGCCTACCCAAAAGAATTGATTTCTTGAAAGGCAACTATTGGAAATTGCTCGAAGACAAAATCCGTTTTTCGCAAGAGCAACTTTGTGCTTTACATCGTCGGCGAAAGGCGTTAAGCAAGAATCATGAAGGCAACGGCCCCCATCGCTAACTCCCTTTTTGTCGCCCGCCGCTGGTGGCGTCGCGTCATTTGGCGGGGCGGTGGGCCCTAATTTCAACTGATCCGGAGTCGATCCGAAGCCCACCGCGAGTCGGTGGGCTTTTTTCGTTAACCACGCGCCTGAAGGAGGCTGAGATGAAAGAGATCAAGTTCCCGCTGCGAGACCGGGACATCCCCCGCTACTTCTACAACATTCTGGGCGATCTGCCGAAGCCGCCCGCTCCGCCGCTCGATCCGCGTACGCAGCAGCCGATTGATCCATCGGCGTTGTCGGCGATATTCCCCCACGCGCTGATCGAGCAGGAGGTCAGCGGGCAGTCGGAGATTCCCATTCCTGAACCGGTGCTGGAAGCCTACACGCTCTACCGGCCCACTCCGCTCGTGCGCGCGGTGCGGCTCGAACAGGCGCTCAAGACGCCGGCGCACATCTACTTCAAGAACGAGGCGGTCAGCCCGACCGGCAGTCACAAGCCCAATACCGCGATTGCGCAGGCCTACTACAACGCGCAGGAAGGCGTGCGCGGGCTGGTCACCGAGACCGGCGCGGGCCAGTGGGGTTCGGCGCTGGCGCTGGCCGGAATCTTTTTCGGTCTGGAGATCACCGTCTATATGGTGAAGATCAGCTTCGAGCAGAAGCCCTATCGCAAGTCGATGATCCAGGCTTACGGCGCGCAGGTTTTTTCGAGCCCGACGGATCGCACGGCGATCGGCCGCAAGATTCGCGCCGAACAACCCGATACGCCGGGCAGCCTGGGCATCGCCATCTCCGAAGCCATCGAAATCGCGGCCGGCAGCAAGGACGTCAACTACGCGCTGGGCTCGGTGCTCAATCACGTCTTGCTGCATCAGACGGTGATCGGCCTCGAGGCGCAAAAGCAGATGGCGCTCGCCGGCGACTATCCGGACGTGGTGATCGCGTGCCACGGCGGCGGCTCGAATTTCGGCGGCATCGCCTTTCCGTTCCTACGCGACAAATTCGCCGGGCGGCGGATTCGCTTTCTCGCGGCCGAACCGGCGTCGTGCCCGTCGCTGACCAAGGGCGAGTTCCGCTACGACTTCGGCGACGTGGCCGGCATGACCCCGCTGATGCAAATGTACACGCTGGGCAGCGATTTCATTCCCGCGCCGATCCACGCCGGCGGCCTGCGCTATCACGGCTCGGCGCCGCTGGTCGCGCACCTGCTGCACGAAGGGCTCATCGAGGCGGTCGCCTACGAACAAAATGAGGTCTTCGAGGCGGCGCTGCTTTTTGCGCGGACGCAGGGCATCATCCCGGCCCCCGAGTCGTCGCACGCCATCCGCGCGGCGATCGACGAAGCGAATCGCGCGCGCGAGGAAGGAAAAGAGCGGGTCATTCTTTTCAACCTGTCGGGACACGGAGATTTCGACATGAGCGCTTACGACAGCTACTTGTCGGGAAAGATGATGTAACGAGAAGCACGGCGCGCGTTGACGACAGACGGCCCGGAGTTCGATCTTTGATGAGCCGGCCGAACTATGATAACAAGAGTCGGCAGGCGCGCCGGTGCGCTGTGGAGTGAAACGTGTTCGAACGACAATCAAAGCGCTGACCATGGCGCATCTGCCGATCAATCTGGACGAAGCCCGCCGACGGGGTTGGGACCGGCTCGACATGGTGCTGGTCACGGCCGACGCGCACCTCGATCACCCCGCGTTCCCGGCCGCGCTTCTCGGCCGCTGGTTGGAAGCGCACGGCTATCGCGTGGGCGTGATCTCGCGGCCCGCATCGGACGACCCCGAATCCGTCGCCGCGTTGGGCCTGCCGCGATTATTCTTCGGCGTGACCTCCGGCGCGCTGGATTCCATGGTGGCCAACTATACCGCGCTCAAACGTCGCCGCTCGGACGACCCCTACGCGCCGGGCGGCCAGGCCGGCGGGCGACCGGATCGCGCGCTCACCGTCTACTGCAATCTGATTCGCCGGCGCTTCGGCAAAGCCGCGTTCATCGTCGCCGGCGGCCTCGAAGCGAGCATGAGACGTTTCGCGCACTACGACTTTTGGAGCGAGAGCGTACGGCGACCGATCCTGATGGACTGCGGGGCCGATGTGCTCGTACACGGCATGGGCGAAGGCCCACTGCTGGAAATCGCGCGCCGACTCGAAACGGCCGATCTGGCCTCGCGCCTCGACGCGGTGCACGACATACCCGGTGTGGTCTATCGCGTACCGCGAAGCTCGCCGCCGCCGGATCACGGCATTGCGCTGCCCGACGCCGAGCAAGTCGCGGCCGACAACGTCGCGCACGCCAGCGCCCATCAGTTGAGCCGCACGCATCGCGAAGAGCTGCTGTGGCAAGACTGCGCGGGCATGCGCGTCATCCATAACCCGCCGTGGCCGCCGGCGACGCGCGAAGAAATGGACGAAATCTACGCCCTGCCCTTCAGCCGCGATCCGCACCCGTCGATTGCCGGGCAACGCGTGCCGGCGCTGGAGCAGGTGCGCTTTTCGGTGACCACCCACCGCGGTTGTTTCGGCGGCTGCGCGTTCTGCGCCATCGGCGTGCTGCAGGGCAAAACGATTTCCAGCCGCTCGCGGCAATCGATCCTGGCGGAGATCGAACGCATCACGCAGCACCACGAGTTTCGCGGGACGATCAACGACCTCGGCGGACCGACGGCCAACTTCTACGCGATGGGCTGCCGGGCCGACCGGACCTGCGACCGCGTCTCATGCCTATGGCCGAAGCCGTGCGGCAAGCTGCGCGCCGATCAGAGCGAGTACATCAATCTCTTGCGCGACGCGCGCGATATGCCGGGCGTCAATCATCTGTTCGTCACCACCGGCCTGCGAACTGACGAAGCGGTGCTTGGCCCGGAGCTGATCCGCGAATTGGCCGGCCACTACACGAGCGGTTTGCTTAAGGTGGCGCCGGAACACGTTTCGCCCGCCGTACTCGACTACATGCACAAGCCGAGCATCGCCGGCTTCGAGCGCTTCCTCGAGCTGTTCCGCCAGTTCTCGAACGAAGCGGGCAAGGAGCAGTATGTCATCCCGTACATCATGGCCGCGCACCCGGGCACACGCATGAGCGACATGATCGAGGTTTACCGCTTTCTGAAGCGCCACGATCTGCGCGTCGAGCAATGCCAGATTTTCACCCCGACCCCCGGCACGGACGCGACCGTGATGTACGCCACCGGCCTCGATCCGGCCACGCTCAAACCGGTGTTCGTCGAGCGCGACCCGGAACAAAAACGCCGGCAGAAAGCGCTGATCCTGCACCATCTGCCGGAGAACCGCGAGTTGATCAGCGATATCCTTCGGCAGGCCGAGCAGGAAGCGGGACCGCAATCGCCAACTGGGCGCGCGCGACGGCGCTAATCATTAGACCTACCCCTTTCCCCGGTTGAGCCCGGGCGAGTTACTGAGCGAACGCTAACCATCGCGGTGCGTCGCCACAACCTTGCGGGTTCATTTGGTCTCGGATTCAAGTTGTCGTCAGGACTTGAAAGCGATTAGTCCCGCTTAAGGTTTTTGCACCGCAAATCCTCCGGAATTCCTGATTGGCGCTCAGACCCTCGAATGTTTAGATGACGCCCAATGAGCAAAAAACCCGTAATCAAAAAGTCGTCCCCAAAAGAGACAATTCCGTGTCGGAGTATGTCCGCAACACAAGGAAGGAGTTAGAGATGAGAGCGCTGGGTTATATCGGTTTGGTTCTGTTGATGTTCTTGGTGATGGCCGTCACGGTGGCCGGGCCGAACGGGCAGGAGCGCGGCGCCGCGGGCTGCCTCCAGAATAAGGCGACGACCGCCATACCCAATCCGGCGATCGATTATACAAAGCCCAATTGGGCCAACAGTCCGCCGCTGCACAAGTTCGTCGATACGCTCGCGGGCCTTGGCGCCGCGAACGCAAACAACCTTGGAAATTTCATTCCCCTGGCTGTCCCGGATACGGCCACGTTTCCTAACTCCGATTACTACACGATCGCTGTGAAACAGTATAACCAGCAATTACATTCGGACCTGCCCGTCGGGGGGACTTTGCTCCGCGGTTATGCCGACCTCGCCGGTGATGGTAACGCCCACTATCTGGGGCCGATCATCGTCGCGCAGCGTGACCGCCCGGTGCGCATCAAGTTCAGCAATATGCTGCCCGCGAACGGCCCGTTCTTCCTGCCGGTTGACACCACGATCATGGGGGCGGGAATGGGTCCCCAGGGCGCCGCCGCCGGGAACTATTCGGTGAACCGGGCGACGCTACATCTTCATGGCGGCGTCACCCCGTGGATCAGCGACGGCACCCCGCACCAGTGGATCACTCCTTCGGGAGAAACCACGGCCTATCTGACGGGCCTGAGCCAGCAGAATGTTCCGGACATGCCGGCCCCGGCCGCCGGCGAGGCGACTTTCTTCTACACCAACCAGCAGAGCGCGCNNCCTATGGCACGACGCGGCTCGACGTCTACGCGGGTGAAGCCGCCGGTTACCTGGTGACCGACCCGACCGAAGAAGACTTGATCTCAACGCAGCACGTCATTCCCGACCTGGGCGGCGTCTACCACCTGGGCATTCCGCTGATCCTTCAGGACAAAACCTTCGTCTCGCTCGATCCAAACGTCGGCACGGCCGTCACCGACCCCTTATGGCCGACCACCGTGCCCGGCGCCGTCCAAGGCGATCTGTGGTTCCCCCACGTCTATATGCCCAACCAGGGCCCGAACGGAACGGTGAACATGAAGGGCCGATGGGATTACGGTCCTTGGGTCGCTCCCGTCGCCTCCGTGGTCAACAACATGCTGCCGACGATCTCCATCGCGCCGGAAGCTTATATGGACACGCCGTTGGTTAACGGCGTTGCCTATCCCAAGCTAACAGTGGAACCGACGGCTTACCGCTTCCGCGTGCTGAACGCCTGCAACGACCGGATGGTGAATCTGCAGTTGTACTACGTCGATCCCGCACACCCGACCGAAGTGAAGATGGTGCCGGCGAACGGTCAGACAATCGCGGGACCATACGGAAGCGTGGTGGTCACGGCGGATGGCAGAGCCGGCGGCGTGCCGGATCCCGCCACGGCCGGCCCGGAGATCATCCAGATCGGCACCGAGGGCGGCTTCCTGCCCCAAGTGGTGGAGCTCAATAACCCGCCGGTGCCCGTCGACTATGATTACGACCGTCGCAGCGTGACCTTCGGAAGCGTCAGAAATTTCCCCTTACCCCCCAACTACCCCAAGGTCGGATACACCTTGGTGCTGGGCCCGGCTGAGCGGGCCGACATTATCATCGACTTCTCGCAGGTTCCGCTCGGCTCCAAACTCATTCTCTATAACGACGCGCCCGCGCCCTTCCCGGGGTTTGACACGCGCGATGATTACTACACCGGCGATCCCGACCAGTCGGTGACCGGCACGGACATCGGCGGCGCGCCGACGACTCCGATCGGCTTCGGGCCCAACACCCGGACCTGGATGCAGTTCATTGTGGATCCAGGCGGCACGCCGACCGCGGCGTTCGACCTGGCCGCTTTGCAGGCGGCGCTGCCGACGGCCTTCCAGGCCTCGCAGCCCGCGCCCGTTCTCCCCGATGGCATCGATCCGAGAAACCCTGGCGCGCCGGTCTACGGCACACTGACCGATCCGTTCGTCGGCGGCCTGCCGGCGCACTTCAAGTCCATCAACGAGGAATTCGAACCTCAGTACGGGCGCATGAATGCCCGCGTGGGGGCGAATATTCTGGCGCTGAATAGCCAGGGCGTGCAGACGTACGGTATGTACTACACGGATGTGCCCACCGAAATCCAGCCGGTTGACGGCACGGGGGTCGGTGACGCGCAGGTCTGGAGAATCGACCACTATGGCGTTGACACCCACGCGATCCACTTCCACCTCATCAACGTGCAGGTGCTCAACCGGATGGANNCAAACCACCCGACGCCAATGAAATGGGCTGGAAGGACACCGTCAGAATGAACACCTTGGAGACCGTCTTCGTGGCGTTCAAACCAACCGTTCCGACCCTCCCCTTCTCCATTCCCAACAGCATTCGGCCGCTGGACGTGACGATGCCTTCCACCGGAGCGGTAGGAAGCGTCTACGACCCCATCACCAACCCCAACCCGTTGTTTGACTACGGTTGGGAGTATGTGTGGCACTGCCACCTGCTNNCACGAAGAAAACGACATGATGCGTCCGTTTATCGTGGAGAATCCCGGTGCGGCGCCCGGCGCGCCGACCAACCTGTTGGCTACGGTGTCCGCGCCCGGAAGCGCCGATGTCACTCTCAAGTGGACGGACAATGCCATTGACGAGTCCGGCTTCCGCATTGAGCGCGCCCCTGCCCCCGGTGGCGTGGTCGGGACGTTCGCCGCGATCCCGCCTGGAACGGTGTCGGATGTCGTTACGTTCTTGGACACCGTGCCGACGCTCAACCAGGAATACGCTTACCGCGTGTTCGCCTACAACGTCATCGGTGATTCCG
>PMZC01000250.1 GCA_003170555.1 Deltaproteobacteria bacterium | reverse complement strand
AGGGCGGCGACCTGGGCTGGTTCGGCCGCGGCAAGATGGTGGCGGCGTTCGACGAGGCCGCGTTCGCCCTGAAGCCGAACGAGGTGTCGGCGGTGATCGAAACGCAATTCGGCTACCACATCATCCAGGTGCTGGAGCGGCGCGAAGGCGGCGAGGAATCGCTGGACAGCGTGCGCGATCAGATCAAGCAGCAATTGACCAACGAACAGGCGATGGAAAAAGCCAAGACGCGGGCGCAGGAGTTGTTCGGCCTGCTCAAGCCCGAAGAGAGTCTGCTGACCTTCGGCTCGCAGCGCAATTTGCACGTCGCGGCCAGTTCGGCCTTCACCGCGGACGAGCCGATTCCCGGCGTCGCCGACGGCATGCGGGCTGCGCGCGCGGCCTTCAATCTGAAAGCCAAGGAGATCGGCGAACCGCTCGCGACGCCCGAGGCGGTGTACATCCTCCAGGTGACCAACATCGTCGAGCCGCATGACGCGACGTTCGAAGAAGTGAAGGAAAAGGTCCGCGACGAACTGCGCAAGAACAAGATCGGCGAAGTGCTGGAAAAGAAGGCGAAGGAACTCATCGCCCAGGTGCAGGGCGGCGCATCGCTCGCCGACGCGGCGAAGAAACAGAGTCTCGAAGTGAAGGAGACCGGCCTGTTCACCCGCGGCAACGCGTCCATTCCGGAAATCGGCGCGGCGCCCGCGCTGGTCGCGGCGGCCTTCGCGGCGCCGGCGGGGCAGGGCTTGCTGCCGACGCCGTATCACAGCGGCGACGGCGTGGTCGTCTGCGAATTGATCGAACACAAAAAACCGACCGACGAGGATTACGCGAAGAAGAAGGAAGAGATTCGCGACCAACTCGCGCAGCAGAAGGCGAACGTCACGCTGCAGGCCTGGGTCGAGCAGGTGCAGAAGACGGTCAAGGTCGTGAAAAACGAACCCGTGCTCGCGATGCTGCGCGGGCGTCCGCTCCCCGCCGCGCCGAACGAAGAATAGCGCCGGCCGAAAGAAAAACGAGAAACGCCGATCCCCGCGGATCGGCGTTTTTTTACCTCTTCGATTTCAGCGCCGGGCGAATCGCAAACTCTCCCGCGGCCGAATCAGCAGCAGTTCGAACGCGCGCTTCTGGTCAGGCGAATCAGAAAGCCGTTGCCGCCCCAGCGGTCGGCGGTAAAGTCGACAAACAAGCCGCTCGCGCCCTCGGTCTCTTGGCGCACGCGGCTGTCGCCGAGCACGGTCACCTGGTCATCGCGGAAAATCACGTCAGCGTCATTTGGCTCGTCCAGAGTCAATCCGAATTTCGGACCGCCTCAGCCGAAGCCGCGGAACAGCACGCGCACCGCTTTGCCCTGGTTTTCTTTCTCCGCGGTGATCTTGCGCATTTCGGCCAACGCCGCCGCGGTCACCTCGACGGTCATCTCCGGAGTCTTTCTCGCTTCACTCATGTCCTACCCGCTTTCCGGGTTGTTGATGGACCACTATATAGCATAGTTCATAAATCTATACAAGCCTATTTTTCGACCGGCCGGGAAAACAACCAGGCGCCGGTTTGCCCGCGGCGAATCTCCCGCACCGGGTGCAACGGCTGACCTTGCCGGTCGAGGAAATCTTTTTCGGCGGCGTTCATCGCCACCACGTACACGTCGCCGGTCGGCGCGTTTTGCCGCGCCCACGCCCAATTGTGCACCGCGAGATGGCGCGCGCCGGCGACCGCCAGGAAACGCCCGAGCTCGTCGCTGGTCATCGTTTTCTGCCGCGCGGCCTTTTCGCGATCGGACAGGTCGAGAATGTTGTCGACGTACAGCAGGCCCAGGTCCGAGTAGTCGACGACGATCAGCGTGGCGCCGGGTTGGTCAAGCTGCGCGCGGATGTAATCCACCATCTCACGAAAATCCTGGCGCGTGTCGGAAACCGTTTGCAGCGTTTGCAGGCGGGCGTGGATCTGAGGAGCGAGCATACCGAGGCCCGCGATCGCCAGCAGCGCGACCGCCGCCGTCGCGACCACGCGCGGCTTCGGCGGCATCAGCCGGCGCAACTTGTCCGCCCACGCCGCCCAATCCGCCAGGGCCGCGCCGGTGACCAGCGCCAGGCCGAACGAGGCCTCGATCAAATACGTGCGCGCGAAGAAGCCGACGTTGAGCAGGCCGACGAGCGGCGCGACGAACCACACCGCGCCGGGCGCCGCCGGATGTCGCGTGATCACCAGCGCCGCCAACGCCAAGACGAGCAGGGCCAGCGCCTGCGACGGCGCGTCGCGCAACACCAGCGCGACGAACGCCGGCAGCGCCAGCGACAAGCCGATCACCTTGGCGCGAGACATTTTGCTTTTGCTCAGCACGGCGCTTACCGCCAGGTACAGGCCGGCGAACGCGCCGAGCATGCCAGCGCCGGCGAGCAGGCGCCTCGCGTAAAACGCCCAACGCAGCCGCGCGTAGTAGACGAACGTGGCGGAGTCGAGCGCGGCGTTCAGCAACTGCCGATGGCGCATGTAGGGGTTGGCCAACACCCACAGCACGCCGACCGCGAGCAGCACGCCGGCGGTGAGCGCGGTCCGGCGACGCTGCGGCGGAGCCATCGTTGCGCCGCGCGACCACCAGAAGCAGAGCAAGACGAGCGGGGCGATCAACGCCGCCGGTTCCTTGGCCAGCGCGGCGAGAAAGTAGAAGACCACGCCGAGCGCGAGCGCCGGTCCGCCGTCGAGGCAGCCGCGCACCAGCCAGCAGAGGGCGAGGTTCAGAAAAAAGATTTCGAGAATGAAGGTCAGGTCGGAGAACCAGAAGACGATGTATCCGAGAAACGAAAAAACCGTGGCGTATGCGACCAGCGAACCCAGCGCGACCGCGCGCGAAGCAAGTCGTTCGGCCAGCCGAAAGAAGAACACAAACGAGAGCAGAAAAAGCAGCGTGGCGGCAAACTGGTACGGCGCCGGATCCAAACCCGCCGCGTGGTGCAACGCCCACCACACGAGATTTTGCAGCGGACGATACGAACCGAATAACACGGCCGCGCTCGGACTGAACGCCTCGAGCGGATTGGCGTGCGCCGCGGCCCAGGCGAGATACGCCGCGTCGTCGCCGCGAAAATAGACCGGATAGCGCCAGGTGATCAGCGCCGCCGCCACGAGCGCCAACGCCGCGAGATAGTACAGATGATAGAGATTGAAATGACGACGCAACGCCAATCCCTGCCGGGTATGAACGTTGTGATCAATGTATCGGGTCTGGGGTCTAGGGTCTAGGG
>PMZC01000011.1 GCA_003170555.1 Deltaproteobacteria bacterium | reverse complement strand
GGCGATGCCCACCTGGACGCCCTCATTGCCTTCCACGTTTCGGGGCCCGATCCCAGCAAGGCCCCGCCGCTCAACTACATCAACCGCAAGACCGGCGGCCTCGTCGCAGACAAGCGCGGCTTTGATCGCGTCGGCAGCTACGCCGTGGCTCCCGACAACACGACCGTATGGCTCTGTCTCGACTTCGACGGCCCCGGTCATCCGCTGCCGCTGGCCGATCCCCAGGCGACGATGCTGGCGTGCGTGGAAACATGCCGCGCCCTGGACATCCCAGTCCACATTGAGAAATCCGGAAGCGGCCACGGTTGGCATCTCTGGGTGTTCTTCAATGCGCCGGTGCCCGCCGCCGATGCGCGACTGCTCGCGCATTTCATCGCGCCCACCGGCCATGTGCTCATCACCGGTGAACCCGCCGATATCCGTATCGGGCGCGGGATCGAATGCTTCCCAAAGCAGAACAGCGTCAGCGACAAACCGTTCCGCGCGGGCAACATGGTGTGGCTCCCGTTCTGGTACGGAGCGAAGGACGGCGGCAATCAGTTTCACCAGGTCGCGGATGACGGGAGCCTCGCACCATTTACGCCCGATGGGTTCGACCGTCTGGCGGCCGCGCGGCTCCAGGAAATTCTCGCGCAGGTGCCCGAGGAAATCCGGCGCTTCGTGTTGAAAACGAAGGGTGGACTTAAAGAGGCGTCGGCCCCCAAAAGTAGTCCACCCTCGGCTCCCGAAAATTTCGCACCCACAGATTCTGCCGTGGTCCACGCGGCGCTCGACCACATCTCGCCCGACTGCTCCTACGACGACTGGCTCCATATCGGCATGGCGCTTCACCATTGGGACGCGCAGGCGGGCCTAGCCATCTGGGATGCCTGGAGCACTCGCGGCCAGAAATATGTTGAAGGGGAGCCGTCACTCAAGTGGGACGGCTTCACGTCCGGCGGCGGCGTCACGCTCGGTACGCTGTTCGACATGGCGAAGAAAGCGGGATGGACACCACCTGTCCACGAGCGCACAGCCCTGCCGACCGACGAGGAGATCGCGGCCTTTATGGACATCGATCCGGCGGCGCTGCTCGACCAGGTGAAGCCAGGGAAAAAGCGCGACGTTTTGGAATGCATCATCGAGGCGGGAAAACCGCTCGCGCCCAAGGAGATCGCGGAACGCCTGGGGCGAGACCAGAATGCGACTCGCGTGCTGCTCCATCGCATGGTCAAGGACGGCCAACTCGTCAAAGACGAGAGCGACCATTACATGCAGCGTTCAAATGTAATGGCGTCCGGCCCTGGAACCATTACATCGGACGGCGAATGTAACGCTGGATGTAATGAAAGCCATTACATCGGCGCCGAATGGAATGCTCCATCAGCCCCAAAAGTAATGCCCGACCATTACATCGGCGCGAAAAGTAATGCTCCAGGCCCTGCCGTCGCATCACCGCGATGTAATGGTGAAGATCCGCCCCGCCTCCCGACCGTCGTCGTCAAACGCCAGATGCGCTACGAGACGGGCGATGCGTGGGCGGCGGTCCATGCCACAAATTATCCGCCCCGGCTGTTCCAAAGAACCGGCGGCCTGGTGCGTCTGTCGGACACGGGCGACGCGCCGGTGATCGTTCCGGTCGGGGAGACCGCGCTCCTGGGACACCTCTCCCAGATCGCCAATTGGGTCAAGCAAACCAACGATATGGAAATCGCCGTGCATCCGCCACAGGACGTCGTCGCGGTGATGGTCGAGTTGCCGGACCCGTCGCTGCCCCACCTGGAGAGCGTCGCGTCCACGCCGGTGTTCCATCACGATGGTTCGCTGATCGGCGCTCCCGGCTACCACTGCGATGCGCGGCTCTGGATGCATTACCCGAAAGGATTCGCGCCAGTGGAAATCCCCGCGAATCCGACCGCGCGGCAGATCGACTCGGCCCGCAGCTTATTGCTCGATGACCTGCTGGTGGATTTCCCGTTTGCCGCCGAGTCGGATCGGGCGCACGCCGTGGCCGCGCTACTGCATCCCTTTGTCCGCCGCATGATCCAGGGACCGACGCCGCTCCACCTCATCGAATCGCCGTCGCCCGGCACCGGAAAATCCCTTCTCGCCAAAACGATCTCCAAGATCGCTCTGGCGAAGAAAGACGCCGAGTGCATTCCGTTGGCGAGGGACGAGAGTGAAAACTCGAAGAAAATCACCTCCATTCTTAGCCACACGCCGCAGATCATCGTCCTGGACAACATCCACGTGGGCATCCGATCCGCCGCGCTCGCGAGCGTCCTCACGACCACCGAATGGAGCGACCGCCTGCTGGGATCGACCCGCATGCTCAGGCTACCCAATCTCGCGCTCTGGCTCGCGACCGCCAACAATCCCATGTTGACCCTGGAGATCGCCCGGCGCTGCGTCCGCATTCGTATCGATTCGCACAACGACCGCCCGTGGCTATTGGCGGGATTCAAACACACGCCCCTCGAAGAGTGGGTCGGGGATCATCGGGCTGAACTCATCGGCGCGTTGCTCACGATCATCCGCGCCTGGGTCGTCGCCGGAAAAAAGGTGGAGAAGATCTCGTTCGGTTCGTTCGACGACTGGGCGCGCACCATCGGGGGCATCTTGAAGTTCGCCGAGATCCCCGGCTTTCTCGGCCATCTCGAAGAGCTTTACGAGGCCGCCGATACCGAGGGCAACGAGTGGCGCGAGTTCACCACCGCGTGGTGGGATCGCTTCGGGCCGAGGCTCGTTGCTGCTGCCGAACTCCTTGGCCTTGCAACCGAGAAAGGACTGCTTGCCGCGACCATCGGAGACGGCAGCCCGCAGTCTCAGAAAATCAGAATTGGCCGCGCTCTCAGCGCCATGCGCGACCGGCAGTTTGACGTCTACCGGATCACGACGCGGCGGGACGCCAGGACGAAAAACCAGACCTACGGTCTCATGAACGCCGCCGACGGCATCGGAAAAACGCCCGCCGAAGTCCTGAATCTGTTCTCTGCGGGCAGAAGCACACCCACCGCACCCACCGTAGACTCACCGCAGGAAAATCCCCTTAGAAATCAAGGTTCCACGGTGAGTGCGGTGAGTACGGTGGATGTTTCCCGGATCGCTTCCGCGCATGCGCATGCGCACGCAGGAATTTTACAGGAGCCGGAGGCGAACCCACCGCAGACACCGCACTCACCGCAACAGCCTTCGGGCGACCTCGCCGACTTCGATCCCCAGGAGGAAGAATCATGAGCGTTCAAATTACAGCGACCGCCGTTCGTGTTGCCTCAGACCTGCGGCATGTCCCGGTTGATAGCCCCGGCGATCACTCCCAGGACATCATCACCAGCGATGCCGTCTATCGCCTTCTCGACGCGCCGTACTACGCCTGGCTCCGCCGCCGGATGGAGCGCGCCAAGAAAGCGCATGACACAGGAAAGCTGCCCGCCGCGACTTGGCAGACGCTGCGCGAGCGGTTCAACGGGATTCAAGAATGGGCCGTTGCCCATATCGGCGAGAAGTCGCTGCTCGATGCTGTCGCGCACCTCGACGAGAAATCGTATCCGCCCCCGCGCCATGACCACGCTCTCGACCTGATCGACTCCTGGGAAGAGCGCGCGGCCATCATGGAGCACGATGGAGGTCTCGCCCAAGCCACTGCCGAACACGCGGCCGCCGAACGAGTCTCCCGCGAACTCACGCCCGAAGACGTCGCGTCGTTCAATGCACTGGGCGTCGAGGTTCATGTCAAATCGTCGGTCGGCAATTTCACCCTCGTGTCCGAATACACCGACCAGGCAGGCCAGACCCGCATGGAGATATCCGCCGAGGACCTGCGGAAAATCTCTATGGTCATGCACACGTTCCCCGGCAGCGAGATCACCTACGTGGGGCCGCAGCAGGAGCCGTGGACGGAAGCATACGAGCCGCCCGTAGCCCCGCCGCCTCCACCCGCGCCAGCACCGAAAACCGAATCCAAGCAACCGACGCAGCAGGCTTATCAGGCCCCGCTGTTTTGAGGGAGATGACGATGACCGCACCTATGAAGATTGCCTACGTCGCGGGACCGTATCGTGGCCGCACCCACAACGACGTCGCCCAGAACATCGCGGCAGCCCGCGAAGTCGCTGCACGCCTCTGGTCGCTCGGCTACGCCGTGATCTGCCCGCATTTGAACTCGGCGTTTATGAGTGGAGCCGCCCCCGAGGAAGTCTTCATGGAAGGCGGTCTTGCCATGCTGCGCTGCTGCGACCTCGTCGTGCTCGTCGAAGGTTGGCAGGCGTCGCAGGGCACTGCCCGCGAAATTGAAATGGCTCGTGCCAACAGCATTCCGATCTTCAGCGATATCGAGTTCGTTCCACCGGCCAACGCCAACGAGCGATGTGCCAATGAATAGCCACAACCCCACCATCAACGGAGGTTCCATGCATACCAACCCCGAAAAAACGTCTCGCATGATCCACTGCGCCAATTGCCTGCACTGCAAGGTCTTTCTCGAACGTGCCGAGCGCGGCGTAAAGGCCGAGCGTCGTGTCCGCTGCGCTGTCGGCAATTGGCAAACTCCCTCGGGCAAGGAGCGAACGTACTGCTACCACACGGTCATCAGCCGCCGCGTTGTCGCATGCCGCGATTACGACAGCATGGGCGAACGCGACCGTGACGAGTTCCTAAAAAACCTGCGCGACAACCTGCCCGTCGAACGCGAGATCGTTGACACGGGCGCGCTGGCCGTCGGAGCAAATGCGTGAAGCACATCAACGCGAAGGACGTATTGCCGCCCGACCTGCTGGCCCAGGTCTACGAGCACGTGCCTCGCGGCGGGTTGCTGTATCTGCCGCGTCGTGCTGCTGCGGCCCGCATCCAACGCAACCTGGAGATATTCCGGATGCACTCGGCAGGCAAAACCATCACCGAGATCGGCGAACGGATGCTTGTCCATCGCGCCACGGTCTACCGCGTGCTGTCGCAGTTCGTACCAAAGAAACGCACAGCCCAGGGTTTGGAGAACGGTCGTGCGTGATGTTTCAATCATGGGCACGCGGCCTCGCGCCGGTCGGTGATCCGGCCGGATTCGATCCGCAGACGAAAGGTAGAAAATGGTCGATTCCACAATAAAACCGCAGAGCGAGGACTTCGTCGTCCGCATGGGGAAGCAGTTTCGGCGCTGTAAGGCGCGGATGAAGGGCAACGGCGAGCGTTGCACCCACCCCGCCGTGGCCGGGTACTCGGTTTGCCGCATGCACGGCGCGAATCACAAGAACCATCCTGGCCCGCCGAAGGGCAACCTCAACGCGCTCAAGCACGGGGCCTACGTCAAGAAGATGCTGACCGACGAAGAGAAGGCAATCTTCGAGGACATCCTGGCCGCGATCCACCGGGACTTCGATCTGAACGAGTCTACGGACCTGGCGCAGGCGTCGATGGCCGCCTTTTACTTCGCCAAGTGGCACTGCGCGGTGCTCGGCAACGCCGATGCCGCAGTCGGTAATTACGACGTGCTGTTCCGCAAGCAACTGGAGTGCCTCAAGACCACGCGTGCGCAACGTGACACCGGCGGCGGCCCGCAGACGTCGCCCGCCGAGTGGGCCGTGGCGCTGTTGGAGAGCGTGGGCAAGGCGCCGGGCAAGGCGCCAAAGGAAAAACCGGAGGACTGATGCGCCGAAAACGCGAAACCTATCGCGTGGAAGTCGCTCGCGGCAGTTGCTGCAAGTCGGCGAAGTTGCGCGAGTCAGCCTTCAGCCGATCCTCGCATAACAAACATTCTGCGCGGAATTATTGGGGTGGTTCGTGGACAGAAATCACTGGATTTACAGAATTCACAGGTGTGATTTTGTCAAAGACGTATGCGCTTACTTCATCAAAACAGCCGGGTTCAACCTCAACTCTGATGTGCGGTCCTTTTTGCGTCACTTGCTTGATCTTATTCCCGAACTTCGCTCGCAACTCTGCATCAACACTTTGCGCGGTAATCATTCCTTCACCTCATCAGTGGATTGAGAATGAACATACTTTGAAACGCTTTCAATGGTCAAATGCTCTCGAGGGCGTCCTCGAGGTCGTCGTCGGTGATGTGGGCGTAGACCTGGGTGGTGGTGACGCGGGCGTGGCCGAGGGCCTTGGACACGAGGAGCAGGTTCTTCGTGCGGCCATAGAGCAGCGTGGCGAAGGTATGGCGCAGACCGTGGACGCTGATCTTGCCGTCGAGACCGGCCCACGCGAGCCAGAGGCCCATGCGCTCCTGGACCTGGCGGGTGCTGATCCGGCTCCCGCGATTCGAGAGGAAGAGCGCGCCGGTCTCGGCCATCTCCTTGCGGCGGCGCTGAACGTACTTGCGCAGGATCGACCGAAGCTCGGTGTTCAGGAACCGCATCTGAGGCTTGCCGCCCTTGGCACGCAGGATGCGCAGTTGCTTCTCGTCCAGGCGCACGTCACCGATGTCGAGGCCGACCAGTTCCGCCAGGCGGATGCCCGTGCCGAGCAGGATGCGCAGCATGACCAAGTCGCGCTCGGCGGCTTCGCCCTTGCGTGTGGCGACCGCCTTGAGCAGGGCTTTGACCTCGGCGGGCGAGAGGAACGACGGCGCTTCCCGCTCGTACCGTTTGATCTTGATCCAGTCCGCGGGGTCGCGCCCCGTTGCGCCCACGTTGGCCACGTAGCGTCCGAAGCTGCGGAGGCAGGCCTTTATGCGCCCGGTGCTCGCGTCGCCACGGGGCGCGCCCGTGTGCGTGGTGGTGACCGGCGCGGACAAAAGGAACCGCGCCAGCAGATCCGCCGTGAGTGCCGCCGCCTCGACATCGCCCGCGAAGGCGACCAGCAGGCCGAGATCGCGGCCGTAGCAGCTGAGGGTGTGCGGGCTTTTGCCGTCGGCCTCCAAGCGCATCAGGTAGCTCTGGATCAGTTCCGAAAGTGTTCGGGACGGGTGGAACAGAGTGACAGGGGTCTGGAGAGGGTCGCAAGGGTTCGCGCAGGGTGCGGGCTGATTCACTTGCTCGCCTCCTCGTCCAGCGGCACCAGATCTTCGCGCCGCGCGTCGCTCGTGACCCACGAGAACCGCTGGTCCTGCTCGATCCAGGGCGCGACATCCCAGAGTCCGGTGGGCCGTCCGTTGTCGCCGAGGATCGGCTCGTTCACTCTCACTTTGAGTCCTGTCATAAAGGCGTGGACCGTTCCCACGTACCGCGCGATCATACCGCGTCGCAATCTAGGCTTTGGCATCGTTGACCTCCTGGTTGGTGTTTTCCTGGCCTGCGTCCTGGCCAGCATTCTGTTTTTCCATTGCCGCCGCGATGCGCTCCAGGACGGTGTTCAGCCGTTCAAGCTCGCGGGCGATGGTGGGCATGGTGTGCTCGTAGAAAGTGTGCCCCATGCGCGTCTGGTAGAACTCTGTCATTCTGCTCTCCCTTCGGTTTTGGTTCTTCGTGCTCACGCGACGCACAAGGGCTTCGGGTCACATCAAAGTCAAGGTAAAACAACCACTTATGCGAACTTTTTCAGCCCGAAGAGAAGCGCCCTTTTCGGGGCGCTGGAGGTGGGAAAGTGTTCGGGGTGGGCGTTATGGAGTGACTGTCTTTTCCTCTCGGAAGCCTCGGAAGACTCCCTCGGCGTAGGTCTTGCGGTTTGCCTTGTCGTCGAGCCAGAAGGCGGCGTCGACGTGGCCAAGGTCCAGGGCGATGGCGGCGACCGCATTCCGGTCGAGCATGTTCGTGCGCCCGGAGACGCGGACGGCCTCGATGCCCTTCAGCACCTCGGGCGGGATGGGGACTTTGCCGTTGGCGTCCGACATGGCTTACTCGGCGCTCGCGGCGGGCTTTTCGCCGTCAGCGGCGGGATCGGCCTCGGCGCTTTCCTTGACCTTCGCCAGTTCGTCCTTGGGCAGCGGCACCTTGTCGAGCCATCCCTGGTCCTTGCAGAACACCAGCATCATGCGGAAGACGCGCTTGGTCTGGTCGATGGTGTGGTGACTGCGCGGGCGCTCCTGGCGCGCCTCGCCCTCTTTCTTGGGTTCGCGGATCAGCTTGTTGACGGCGTCGCTCTTGAAGAAGGCGGCGACGTGGACCGGCATGATCTTGGCGATGTCTTTCTCCTCGCCGAACTGCGCGATGGCGAGATCGAGGTGCCGTCCGTAGGTGACGACGGTCCGTTCGTTCTTGCCGAGTTCCGTCAGGTGGGCGATGTACTTCTCGGCGGCCTGCTTGATTGTGACGGTCTTCTTGCTCATGGCTTACTCCTTCGCTTGGTTGGGTTGGTGGGTCGTCATTCACTTTTTCCTTTCAAATCAGCAGCTTACGACGTGTCACATCGCTTCTGTGGGCAGGTAAGTCAAGGGAATATTTGCGCCGGATGCGAGATTCTTCGGGAGGCGGCATGACGGCGGCCACAGCGCTCCCAAAGGACCAAGAGGCGGTCGCCCGCGTCCTGCGCGACCCCGTGCTCTGGGGCCAGGCGTATTTGCACGACCGCGACGGATCGAACCGCGTTTTCTGGAAGCATCAGGCCGAGGACCTGCGCAGCGAGCGCGGCAACATCATCCACCTGGATGGCCGCGATTCAGGGAAGACGATCAACCTGGCGGCCGACGCGCTGCACTACGCCTTCATCACGCGCGGCGGATCGGGCCTTGTGGCCGCGCCGCACCAGGGACACCTCGACACGATCATCGAGGAGGTGGAGTTCCAGATCGGCGCGAATCCCGACCTGGAAGCCTCCATCGCCAAGACGAAGAACGGGAATCCGAAGATCATCCGCAAGCCGTATTTCCGGATCGAGTTCACCACAGGCACGGTGCTGCATTTTCGGCCTGGCGGGGCCTATGGCGAGTCGTTCCGGTCGCTGCACGTGGACCGGCTCTGGGTGGACGAGGGCGCGTGGATTCCAGAGAAGGCGTGGAAGGCGCTGCGCCAGTGCCTCAACGCGAAGGGCAAGTTCCGCATTTACTCGACGCCCAACGGCTTGCGCGACACGACATACTACCGGCTGACCCAATCGAAAAAGTGGAAGGTTTTCCGCTGGCCGTCGTGGATCAATCCGACGTGGACATCCGAGCGCGAGGCCGAACTGGTCGAGTTCTACGGCGGCAAGGACACGCCGGGTTGGCAGCACGAGGTCGCGGGCGAGCACGGCAAGCCGAGCTTCGGCGCGTTCGATCTGGATGCACTCCACGCCTGCCGCAAGGAAGTGCCGGATTACCGCCTGGTCGTCATCACCAGCGAGGAGTTGGAGGGTTGCGAGGACGAGGCGGCGGTGCGCGAACGCTTCGACATGCTGATGAATCTCTCGCCCAAGAGCGGAACCTATTGGCTCGGTATCGACACCGGCTACACGAGCGATCCGACGGAACTGGTCGTGTTCCGCGAGGACGAGTCCGGCCTCGTCATGGTGCTGCGCGTCCACGGGGAGCATGTGCCGTATCCCTGGCTCTCGGAACTCATTCGCACCCTGGACATTTACTTCGAGTTCACGGGCATCGGCCTGGACAACGGCGGCAACGGCCTGGCTGTGGCGCAGGAACTGACGAGCCTGGACAAGTTCAAGGATCGCAACTTCCTCGGTCGGCTTATGGGCTTCGACTTCGGCGGCAACACCATCGTGGGATTCGACGACACCGGTAAGCCGACGAAGAAGCGCACGAAGGAACACATGACGGCGCTTATCAACGCGGGCCTGCGGCGGCGGCAGATCATCTTCCCGCGAGATGACCACCAGATCGAAGAACAGTTCGCCACGCAGACCTACACCATGAACGACGGCCGCGTGACCTACAGCAAGGGGCGCGACCACGTGATCGACGCCGTGCGGTGTGCGCTGCTGGCGAAAGACCGCAAGGCGTTCGCGGCGCAGGGGACGCACTTCGAAGAGGTCTTCGTACAGCCCGTGGCGACCAGTCCGATTTTCTGAAGGGAGAGACAGTGAATAACAGTGAGCGGACAGCACCGAAGAAGAACACTCCGAGGGCGGCACAGAGCGAAGAGCCGATGGCCTCCTTTGCCATCATCCTGGACCCCTCGCGCATGGGCGCGGCGGCGTCGCTCGCGGGCAACGTGTTCGAGAAGCATGGCATCGCTGATTCGATTCCTGCGGAATGGCACGAGCGCGCGGCCAAAGCGTGGGAGTTCTTTCTCGAGGAACCCATCGTCTCGAACACGATCAACTCGTGGCGCGTCTTCGCGCTGGGCGACGAGGTCGGCGTGTCGAGTGAGGAAGAGACCACGCAAGACCAGGCGCGGGATTTGTTCTACCGGCTGGAACTGAACAACTTCGTGAAGGACATGATCCTGCAGTTGCTCGTGAAAGGCGACTGCGTCGGTTATCTCAAACGTAGCGCCGAGGGCGACGACCTGGACAAAGTCGTGTGCGTCAACCCGATCAGCGTGAAGCTCAAGTTCGTGGGCGGCGTGCTGACCGAGGCGCGGCAGCGGCGGCAACTGGCCGACGGCACTTTCGACTCGGCCGACGACGGCGTCTCGCTCGCCCTGGACCAGATGCTCCACCTCAAATGGAACGCACCGGAGTTCTCACCGCGCGGCAACAGCATCGTGCTCCCCGCGTTCGAAGCCATCGAACTGCTGCGTGACTTCCGCAAGGCCGAACGGGCCATCGCCAAGCGGTGGACGACGCCGCTGCGGTTCATTCAGGTCGGCGGGCAGTACGGCGACAAGGTGATCATGCCGAGCCAGAAAATGCTGGAGACCGTGCGCAACGAGATCAACAAGATGGACCTGAAAAGTGGTCTCGTCGTCCCGTTCTACGTGAAGGCCGAGACCTACGGCACCGAAGGCCAGGTCCTGAATACCGAAGCGAAGATCAAGGAGGTGAAGGAAGACATCCTTGTGGCGCTCGGCATGGCGCGCAGCATCGTAACGGGCGACGGCCCGAACTTCGCCACGGCCTCGGTCTCGATGCAGAAGATGGTGATCATGCTCAAGGAGATCAAGCAGGCCGCGCGGCGGATTCTCGATTGGGTCTTCTACGAGTGGATGGAACTCAAGGGCATCGACGCCGATGTCGATTACGAGTTCTCGGACCTGGACCTGACGAGCGAGGTGGACCAGAAGCGCCTGTTGATCGATCTGTACGACCGCAATCTCATTTCGAAGAACACCCTGCAGTCGAAGATGAATTTGAACCCCGAGGTCGAGTCGGCCAACCGCGCCAAGGAGCAGACGCTCGTCGACATGAATTGGGACATCAAGGACGTCACCGCACTCGTGCAGCTGGCGATCATGAGTCCCGCGTCGGCCCGCAAGCTGCTGGGCCTCAAGGACGAGGCGGAAAACCAGGCCATTCAGCAGGACGAGCAGCAGGCGGTCCAGGCCATGTACGCGGACGCGGCGGCGAAGACCCGCGCGTCGGGCGAAACGTGCAGCGAGTGCCTGCACTTCGACGAAGAGGCGAACCATTGCCGCGTGCTGGAGCGTGAGGCGTCGCTCTTCGATCCGGCCTGCCGGTTCCACCGTAACGCGGCGGTCTAAATGCTCGCTGTCGCCCTCGACCAGGCCGAACGCATCCGCCAATCCGTGGCGGCGTCGTTCTCGGCCCGCGACCTTTACACCGAGCAGAAGGTCGCGGCGATGGTCGAGTCGTTGCGAGAGGCCGAGAAACGGATCAAGGCGGATTTGCTCCGGTATGCCGATCTCGGCACGCTCACACCGGGCCAGAAGATCAACCAGATAAGGCTCGCCGCTCTCACCGATCGGCTCGACGGCACGATCAAGGCGCTCAAGGCCGAACACACACTCACCCTCAAGAACGCGGCGAAAGAATCACACATCGAGGGCATGGCGCAGGGCGCGCTCGAACTCAAGGTCCACGGCCTGCCGGGATATGACGCGCTCGCCGATGAATCTGCGAAGCGACTGGCGAAGGACGCTTTCTCGCTCATGGACAGGAGCGCGCTCGATTTCCTGGTGCGCTTCAACGTTCAACTGGCCGGGCAGGTTTCGTCGGATTTGCTCACCGGTATCAAGAACTCGCTGATGGTCGGGATCGCGGCGGGCCTCTCCATCCCCAACATCGCCAAGAACATCGGCTCGGTGATCCTGGACAAAGAGGCGTTCAAGCAGGCGGGCAAGACGGTCTTCGCCACGACACAGCAGCGCCTCGAACTGATCGCCCGCACGGAAATCCTGCGGGCCCATAACCAGGGGCGGATCAAGTTCTACGACACGGTCGGCGTGCGCGAAGTCCGCTGGATGGTTGCGGACGACGAACGGCTTTGTCCGATTTGCGCGGAACTCGACGGCAAAGTGTTCAAAGTGGACAAGGCGCCGCCGATCCCCCGGCACCCGAACTGCCGATGCACCATCGTCGCCGTGCCGCTGCGGGTCTGCTCGACCGAGACGATGAAGCTCACGGCGATGGCCGGGCCGTCGGACGCCGGTGGATCGTGCCTGCTCTCCCCGGAGCAGGTCCACGACGTCGCCGTTACGCAGAAAGCCGAGCAGGCCCAGGTCAACAAGGCGGTCAAGCATGGCGAGTACGAAACGCTCGGCCTCAAGCCCCTGCAGGACGAGTGCAAGAAGCGCAGCATTTCGATCTACCGGACCAAGGCCGACTTCATCAAGTTGCTCGGCCAGCAGACTCCCGGCGTGGATTACTCGACGTGGGCCACGAAGGACATCATGGCCGAAGTCGCCAAGCAGGGCATCGGCAAGACCTGCACGAAGGATGATCTGGTCGCGCTGCTCAAGCAGTTCGACGCCGCACACGCCGCGATCATCCAGGAGGCGGCCGCGCTTCCGGATTTTGCATCGATGACCGTGCAGCAACTTCAGGACGAGGCGAAAAAGCACGGCATTTCCATCGCCAAGACGAAATCGCAGTTCATCGCGGAACTGGAGAAGCTCGAACCTAATCCCGCGAAACCCCACATCATGCTCAAGGGCCAGGAACTCGGAGCCAAGATCAAGCAGTTCGGGATCGGGAAGCTCAAGCCCAAGGAGATGCTGATCTCCGATCTGCAGAAAGCCCTCTCCATCGACAAGAAGGCGGTGCATGCGGTCGAGGAAGCGGCGAAGCATAAGGCCGACCTGATCCAGGCCATCGACGCGGTCGTGATGCCCGACGATCCGGCGCAGTACCAGGCGTTTTTAGGGTCGGCGAAGAAGGCGGCGCAGGCCTACACCAAACACGCGGATTTCATCGTCGCCGGTGAGGTGGGGCCGCTCTCGGAATCCCTCGCGCAAAAAATCACGGCCTGGGAAACCAAGGTCAAGCAGATGTCGCTGGACGATCTGAAAAAGCTCGCCCAGCAGACGAAGCTCAAACATTACCAATGGCACACGAAGGACGAACTGGTCGCGCGGTTCACGATGTTCGACGAGGCGCAGCTGGCGAAGGTGGATGCATCCGTCGAAGCGAAATGGGCGAAGTGGGCCGAAAAGCATGGCGGGAAAAAGGCGAAGACCACCCCGGCTCCGAAACCGCAACCCGCCGCCGAGCCGTCGAAGCCGGTCAAAATCCCGGAGACGCCGCTCCCGCCGAAGGACCCGACGAAGCTCGTGCTCGTCGACGAGCCGTTCACAGCAGTCGATGCACAGTGGGAGCGGATCAAGGCGAAAAATCCGTTCAAGAATCGCCGCGAGGTCAGAAGCGAACTCGGCGGCGCGCACCGCAAGTACATCTATGACGATGACCAGGGCAACAAGTGGTTATTCAAACCGATCTCCGAGGATTTCCGCGCCTACGGCGACGAGGTCGCGTATCGCATCGGTCGCTTGGTCGATCCGGACGCGGTCGAGGTGCGGCTCGTTGAACTGGACGGCGAGACCGGCTCGATCCAGCGGATGGTGCCCAAGCTCAAGGCGCAGAAGGACTTCAAGGGCATCGACCCGAAGGACCTGCTGCCCGCGGAACTGGAGCAGGTCCAGCGCGAGCATGTCGTCGATTGGCTGATCAGCAATCATGATGGCCACTGGGAAAACTTTCTGCGCGGAACGGACGGCCATCTCTACGGGATCGATAAGGGGCAGCTATACAAGTTCCTGGGGGATGATGCGCTCGACATCGCGTACCATCCGAACGCAGCCCACGGCGCGTCCGAGCCTTACTACAACACCGTCATGCGTGCCTTCACCGAGAAACGCATCGACATGAACCTGCAGGCGACGCTCACCTACATCGAACGCGTCGAGGCGATCCCGGATGACCAGTTCGTGGACATGCTGCGCCCGTATGCTGAGCGGCGGTTCAAAAAGGGATCGGCGAAGCTCGACGCCTTCTACCAGATGGCCCTCGACCGCAAAGCCAGCGTGCGGCGCGACTTCGAGAAGTTTTACGACAAGCTGGTGAAGAAGCGCGGCCTGCCGGGTTTCTCGTTCGACGCGAAGGCCGTGAAAAAAGGCGCGGCGCGTCTCGGCGAGTTCGAGGAGCGGATGGTCCAGGACGCGGCTGAGGCGGGTTGGCAGGGGAAAACCATCCCCATCGACGTGGACCAGATCGAGGACCAGAACGCGCTCGTGTTCCAGCAGACCGTGAAGAAGGGCGGCAAGGTCGCGGGCAAGCAGACGGTCGTGCAGATCAAGGTGCGGCCCGAACACGAGGAGAAAATCTTGGAGGCCATCGGCAAGGCGGGGCCGCCGGGCAAGAAGACGATCCTGCCGCAGATCGGCGCGCCGCTGCCGGAAGATGAATTTTACGACGACATCCTGGCCGCCGTGAAAAGCGCCAACCACCACATGGGCGACAAGGTTTTCAGCGATCAAAAGATTGAGAAGGCCATGTCGCACTGGGAGCGCCTGGTGATGCAGGCGGCGCAGAGCGATCCGGAAGCGGCGAAGATGGCCGAGCAATATCTGGACGTTCTGCGCGAGATGCAAAAGACGGTCGACGCCGTGAAGAGCGGAAAGGCGGGCGTCTCGAAGCTGCCCAAATTCACGCAATACGTCAGGCGCACCATGCCGGAACGGGTGAATGTTCCGAACATCCCGAAACCCAAGGGCATGGTCGTTCGCAAGGGCAAGGTGCTGATGCAGAAGCGCACCAATACGGCGGGCGAGATCATTACGGACGGAACCGAGCGCGATCTGTCAGCGGTCTTTGGCCGGTCGATGGTTGACGGCACGCAGTTCGAGATCGAGTTCGAGGACGGTGTCACGGCGGTCTATCGCCCATGGGCGGGCAACGGCGACATCTTCGCGTCGGCGGGAGAACTTGAGGTGCGCGTCGATGGGGCGTGCGCCCCGGGCGTCGTGGAAAAAGCCCTTGAGAAGATCGAGCGTTTGGGCCTGAATGCGGCTCCGGCGGCTATCGAGGACGCCGAGATCATGTACTTGCAGAAGCAGGCGTACATCCAGAGCATCGACAACTCGCCGCGCTTCAAGAAGGTGCTGACCTCGATGAAAAACAAAACGAAGCAGGAGCAGGTGCGGGCCATGCGCGATTTCTGGAGCACGGAACTGGGCGTGCCGGACGTGACCGCGCTACCGCATTACGATCCGTTCGGGCAGTTCCAGCAGGCGACGCACGGCAA
>PMZC01000097.1 GCA_003170555.1 Deltaproteobacteria bacterium | reverse complement strand
CCCGCCTCATAGCGCGCGCGGCAACGGCGCACGCCGACCGGCATCGGGCCGTAGCCCGGATGGGTCAGCACGAGCGGCGCGGGCGTCGCCTCGATCATGCCGACGAGGGCGCGCAAATTCTGATGCGCCGCCGGGCCGGAAATGACCGCTTCAAGCGTCACCTCGAGCGGGTTCGCGCCGTTGTCGCTCACATCGCCGCCGGGCGCATCGAGGTAGGAATGCACGCCCAGCGCCTTGGCATGTTCGTTGGTGAAAGAACGCAGCGGCAGCACCTGGCCGTTCAGGGTGCAGGGGATAAGCTGGTCGTCGAAGTTCATGGAACCCCGTCCGTCCGGCGATGCTGAGTTACCGCCGCGCGCGTGCCGTGGTCGTCGACCGTGACCCGCACATCGAGGCTATCAGGCATGGCCTCGACCTTTTGGTTCATCGAACTAAATAACGCCTCGTGACTGGAAAATATGCTCTCTACTCCTTTTAGAAAGTTGTCCCAAAATCCACGCTTGGTATATTCGTTGGCTTCCGACACCCCCGGTTTGGCGTGAATTAATTTTTGGA
The DNA here is from genome assembly GCA_003170555.1 of Deltaproteobacteria bacterium. GTDB lineage: Bacteria > Lernaellota > Lernaellaia > Lernaellales > Lernaellaceae > FEN-1099. The sequence continues at coordinate 18,093 of PMZC01000097.1, read as the reverse complement.
CGACTTCTTGGTGGACTTGCTGAGGGGTCATCGGCTTGTCGGGATGAAGCGTTTTGTCCCGTTTGACGATGTTCGCGGCGATCGCGGCCGCGAGGTCTTTCGTCCGGATATTCGCCGTCTGCCCGGCCTGGCGACCAGCAACGTCCCAGGCGACGCACGTGCGATCCGCCTGATCTTTTATTGCCAGAATCGCCGCCGCGCCCACGGCGAGAACCGCCGTTGCGGCTAGGCCCGTTCCGAGAGTCAGCGCCTGGCCCACGCCTGTGCCGCCGTAGAAAATGCCGCCGCGACCGGCGCGCGACAGCGCCGGAACCGCGCCGCCGCCGGCGAGTTCCAATTCGCGCGCGCCGCTTTCCAACCCGCCGGCAAGGCCGCGGCCGGAAATTGGAACGGAACTTCCGCCGAGTTGACCGGGCCAGTTGACGACGAAGACGTTCATCAAATCTTTGTCGATCGTGGCCTTGAGCGCCTTGCCTTCGTAGATGCCCGCGGTGACCGCGCCCGCCCCAAAGAGCTTCGAGAACCCGCCGCCCATCTGCACCGCTCTCGCACCGCGCAGCAATCCGCGTCCGCCGAAGAACAGCGTGCCGGCCGCCGCGAGCGCGCCGAGGGCCAACTCGCCGCCGCTGAAGGCGTTCTGAAAGCCTTCCTGCTTCGACATTTCTTCCGCGCCCTGAATCCACGGCGCGAGCTTTTTTCCGCCGCGCGTGAACCATTCCTCGGCGGGGCGGTGCAGGTTCTGCTTGATCGCGGCTACGTTGTCGACAATGACCTGGCGCTGAAACTCGAAGGTCTCGCGCATCGCGCGCTGCCAAATTTCGAGCCCGGCGCCCGCGCTGATGTCGTGAGCCATCTTGCGCGGATTGGCCGAGGTAAACGCCTGGGCCACGTCGAGACCGGCCGGCCCGAAAATCTTTTTCAGAATTTCCTGTTGCTTCTGCGGCGACTTCACCTTCCGCTGAAAATCAACAAACGAGTCGTAGAGATCCTCGGCGTCGCGGAATCCGCCGGGGCCGAGAGCGCCGCCGCCGCCGCCATGCGCTTTTCGGCCGACGTGGATCATGCCGCCGGCGCCGCGTCCGCCGCCGTGCGTCGCCCCGCCGCCGAAAATATCGAGGCCATATTGATGCGCCAGCGCGCGGCGCTTCGGATCGTCGGCCGCCGTGAGGAACGATTCGAGCGCCATGCCGGGCCGCATCTCGCGCACGCGGCTGAACATCGCGAGCAGGAGCATTGCGTTTTTTTCGCTGCCGCCCGCGCCGGCGATCGTCGGGTTGATGCGCTGAAGCTGGAAGAGGAACATGTGCGGGTCTTCGAGCCCGGCGACGCGCTGCGTGCGATAGATCAAACTGGCGAGCGAGGCAATGTGTTTGCGATCCTGCGGCCGTTTGTAAGTTTCGAGCATCCGCTTGATCTCGGCCGCGCCTTCGCCCGGTTCCAGGCCGATCGCCGATTCCAACATCCGGCCATAGACGCCGCCGCCGCGCTGTTCGAAATCCTGCCCGACGTAGCCGAGCCGGGCGTTCAGCGCGGCGCGGGCCTCGGCGCGCGGCGTTCCGGTGAGTTGCGCGGATTCAATCGCCACGTTCTTGAGTTTTTCGAAACGACCCGCGAGAACATCCGGCGACTCGCCTTTGTATTCGAGCGCGACCTTCAGCTTCAACTCGTCGCGGACGACGCCGGCCAACGATTCGACGCCTTCGGTCAGGCTCTTGAACGATTTATAGGCGATGCCGGCGGCAATGCCCGCCTTGGAAATATCGAGCGCGAAGCCGCGCCAGAGGTAGCGGTTCTGGTCGGTGATGAGGCCCATCTTTTCGAGGCCCTGCTGCAGCTTGCCCAACCCGACGAAGGCATTGCCTCCGAGGGTGATGACCAGCGCGGCCCTCATGATGTCCATTGTTCACCTTTCATCGGGCGCGACACGCCGCGCCCCTACCCAAGAAACGGGCAACCGCCTTGGCTGTCGGCGATCTCGACGAGGATGTTCCAGAGACCGGTCGGCAACTGAAGCACCGTCGCGAGCGACAGCCCGCAACTACGCGCGATCGCTGTTGCCGTTTCCAGCTTTTCCTTCAGTCCGGCCGCGAAAGGAGCTGTAGGCATCCGCCAATCTGTTCGCCGCGTTCATGATCTGGTTCCAGTCTGGGCCTTTCAGATCGATCAACGCTTTGTACGAGAGCGCGCCTTTCGGCAGCCCTTCGAACTGGATGCGCTCGGCGAAATTCGCGGCCAGCTTTTCGATATCGGTTAGGAGATTCAGGCCCTCGATCTTGGCGGCGAGATTGCCGTCATCGAGGCCGATGACGAATTTGCGATAGACGTTCCCCGCGACGACGGCGCCGCCCGCCAATTCGCCGGGCTCGGTCAACGAGTGCATTTTCTGGAGCAGTTCGAGTTCGGTCGGCATTGGTCCTCCTCGTGAATTCGCGGTGGGGGCGGTTCGCGAACCGCCCCCACCGGGTGGTTTAGATTTTGCGCGGCGTCAGCGCGATGAAGCCGATCTTCAGCGCGCGCGTCGCCGGCCCTTTGTCGCTTTGCCGCGGGCCGCCCGGATTGGTGACCACGAAGCCCTCGATGTCCCAGCACGGACCGACGCCGCTGGCCGGTTCGAGGCTGGCGACGACGGCGCCGAACGGAATCTGCCCGTTGAATTGTTCCCACGGGATCAGGTCGGCTTGCGGGATCGCCAGGTCGACCGTGCCGGTTCCCGACCCAAACTCTTCATAGACGCCGGAACCCATCAGCACGTCGTCGAGCCCCGCCGTGTCATGCGGTTCGACGGTGAAGTTTTTCACTTCGGGGACCGGAAAGCCGACGATCTTGAACAGGTATTTTCCGGCGAGCGGAATTCTGATCGCCTTCATGTCACATCTCCTCGCTGGCGGGCACGCTGGCGTGCGAACGCTGCTGGGCGTTGATGGTGATCAGCGGCGGCGCCGGGTAGACATCGCAGGCGATGCCGATCTGGCCGCGTTCGTAGCTGATGACCTGGTGTTGGTAATTCTTGAAGCCGAGCGTCGTCACGAAGTTCAGCTTCTTCTCGTTCTCCATCGCCTTGTCGACGCCGAAGGCGATCAACGCGAAGGCTTTCGATTGTTCGCTTTGCAGGATGGTCGTGTTGTCCGGCAGCGTGACCGTCGTCGGCTCGGTGACCACGCGGTTGCCCCAGTTGGCGTTCATCGTCCGCGCGGCCTTCCACGCCGCGATGACGCGCTTGTGCCGTTCGGCGAGAATGCCGCTGAAGGTCATGAACTGCGGGCCGATGTAGTTGCCGTCGCCGTCTTTGTGCTCACACCACACGTCGAGCACGAGGCAGTCGACGCCGCTCACGTCGGGCAGGCAGGCGGTGATGCCGCGTTGCAACGCCGTGTCGACTTCGCCGTCGGCGGCGCTGTAGCGATCGGCATCGGCGTAGGCCGGAACCCAGCCGGGAACCTGCTGCCACTGCATCGCGTCCGCCGGGCTGACCATTACGTCGCGTTTCGCACGCAGCGCGATCGCGCCGGCCGCGCGCACCCAGGAAGGCGTGACCGATTTCGGCGAGCCGACGAGCAACAGATGCTTGGCGTTGATCGCCCCCGACAAGGTAACCTGATCGCCGTACGCCGCGTTCGTGCCCATCGCGCCGACGCTCGGCTTGCCGGTCATGCCGTTCCACAAATCGGCGAGTAGGCCCTTGAGCAATAGGCCGTTGGCCGAATCGTCCGCGCCGCCGGCGAAATAGTTGCGGCCCGAGTTCTGGGCCGGCGAGATGGAGTTGGTGAAAGCGACCGTACCCGTGCCCGGAGTGCCGGCCGAGGGCTGCGTCGCCGTCACGGTCAAGCCGCCATCGGTGGTCACCACCGCGCGAAGCAGCAGCTCGTTGCCGAGCGTTCCGGCGTGAGGGAACTCCACGGTCGCCGTATAGTTGTTTGCGCCCTGCGCGACGGTCGCCATCATGTCGGGCTGCTTGCTGGCCGCAAGCGCGGCGATGACGGCCGCGCACAGATCGTCTTTGCCGTCGCTCGCGGTATGCGCCACCGTGACATGCACGTTGTCGCCCACGTCAATGTCGATCACGCCGTTGCCGGTCGCCGTGCCGCCGAAAACCAAACTGCCCTTGGCCTTCGCCCCGCTGGGGTCGGCCACCGGCAGAATCGCCACCGGCAGGCTCGGAAAGAGCCGCTTGGCTTCCATCCACATGCGCGCGGCGATCGAACCGCCGCCGACGAGCGTGCGGACTTCCGACAGACGCGTCGGTTCAACAACCGCGCCGGCCGTCGCCGCTTTGCCGGTCACCATCTGCCCGATTACCAGTAGGCGCGCGTTTTGGGTCGCGGCCCGGCTGAGATCGAAAATCGTTTCCATCCGGATCGCCGGCGCGACGACGGACGGATCGATCTGGTCGAACGCAATTCCTGGCATCTTATTTCTCCTTCTGGTCCGCCGGCGCCTTTGCCGACTTGGTTTCTTTTTTCGGACGCGGACCGATCGTGCCTTCGCCGCTCGTTTGACGGCGCAGGTAATACGACATGTTCTTGGCGTCGATCGGCGCGCCGGTCTCCGGTACATCGGCCTTCGCGTCGCCGGAGAGCGGCACGATCAAGCCTTTTTTCGGGAAGAAATACTGCTGTTCACCCATCGCTCAATCCTCCTCGGTTGACTCGTAAGTTTTCCGGCCGCCGACTTTCGCGGCCAGCTTCGTTTGTTCGATGGCCATCGCCGCGCCTTCGTCGTCGAGTTGGCAATGGACGACGAAGCGGCCGAGCATCACGACCAGGTTGCGTTTGCGCGAGGTGTAGACCAATTGCGCGCCCGTCCACTCGACTTCCTGTGCGTCGTCGCTCGGCGGCTGCCAATTGTGCAGGTAGTCGCGCGCCGCCTGCAGCAGCTCGAGCGCGCCTTGGCGATCGGCGCTTTGCCCGACCGCGCCTTCGTAGGCCGAACGTTGATTTTCGGCGAAGACCAGCACGGCGTAATGGATCGCGCTATCGGTGCTGGTCACCGTTTCCGGCGACACGTCTTCGCGGTCGAGGGTGATCCAGGCCGAAGGCGGAACCGGCGCTTCGACGGTCAGCTCGTCGAGCAGGTCTTCCAGATCGCCGCGATAAAAACCGACCGTGCGGAAGAGCCCGGCGGCCTTGCCTTCGGCCAGGCGGTTGATCAGGGCGCGGGTCAGGCTGGAATAGGTCAAACGCGCCACTTTATCCCTCCGACCCACTTAAAAATTGCCAAGAGGCCCGGAACCCCCTGTTAAAAACTCCGCCAACCCTGTTATTTTTCACGCGGGAGCCGGAAGGCATGTCCAGGGCTACTCGGAATCCGCGCGCGTCCTGGGGCATCCTGGGCGTTCTGGCGGTCATTTCCCGACCTCCAGCCAGCCGGGCACATCGACCTCGACGATTCCGCGTTGATCCTCTTCCTGGAAAACGAGGTACGGCCGCTTCGGAATCTTCACGCGATGGCTCTTGCGACCGGCCTCGCCGCCGAACTGATGGATGCGGGCGTAGATGAGGTTCGAGCCGATCTGGAACATCTTGTCGTCGCCCCGATAGGCGATCGAGCCGCGCAGCCGCCCGCGGCCGACGAGTATCTTGTGGCCGAGAATGTTTTTCAGGCCGGTCTTGGCGTCGAACTTGCGAGTGAAGGTCAGCTTGTCTTTGCTGCTGATCTTGCGCGTCCGGCGACTCAAGCCGATCAGCGTCGACCACGCCAGCGCCGGCCACGGATCGGGCCGGCCGCCGGTCTCGAAGTTATGGTCGATCGATTCGGACATCCGTTCGCCGATGCGATTCCACAAATCTTCCGGGTTGCGCCCCTTGTCGAGCGCCCGGCGGATTTGTCGCACCGCATCGTCGGTGAAAAACTGAATGTTGCTTTGGTCGCTCATCACGGTCCCCACGGGTCTTTCTTCGACCAGATCGATTCCTGCGCGCCGGCCGCCGCGGTCTGCTTCGATTTCGTCGCGCCCTGGTTGGTGATGCCGTCGAGTTCCTGGTCGCCGTCCGCGATTGCCGTGTATTTTTCGAGCAGCCGCTTCTCGGTGATCAGCATCTCGGCCGTCTCAAGGTTCCGCCGCTGAAAGAGGACGATGCGCACGAGCATCATCAGGTCGAGTTTCATTTCGCCCGTCGCCTCGGCGTCGGCAACAGTGCGCTTGATGCGCTTCGCCAGCAGGCTGCTGAGCGTGCCCTGCTTGCCGTCGATCGCTTGCTGCACCGCGTTCCAATCCGGCGAGTAGACGCCGTTGACCGGTTCATCGCAGGTCAATTCCTCGATCTGCTTGACCGTCATCACGCGCGTCATTTCTTGCGGCTGTATCCAACTCACGTTTCAGCCTCATCGGGGCGGCGGGCGGTCGCCCGCGGGTTCACGCCCGCCGCCTGCTCGGGTGGATTACTTCTTCGCCGGATCGCCGGGCTTCTTCTCCGCCGGCGGCTCCGGAACCTCGGTCACGTCGAACAGCGCTTCCGCCTTGATCTGCTTGAGCTGCGCCGGCGTGAACTCCTTCGAATCCACGACGGTCGAGCCGGTCCATTTGCGGCCGGCGCGCCAGAGCGCCCGTTCGCGCTTCACCGTCACTTTGAGCTGCATCGCTTTGTCCTTTCTCGCCTAGCCCTGGCTCGGCGGCGCGTCTTTTTCGTGATAGTTGGTGCCGTCGCTGAACATCAGCGTGTCCCAGGCCCCCGGATGCAGGCCGACCTTGCCGAAGGTGCCGATGCTGATCTTGCGTTTCTCGAACCATTCGAGAATCGACTGCGACCAGGACAGTCCCGGACCGGCGGCCGGTTCGAACGCCGCCATCGCGTCGGGGCCGACGTTCACGCCCGCATCGTAAACGCCGAGGATCGGCCGCTTCGGGCCGCTGGCATCGACGATGGCGAACTGATCGTCGGCGAACGTGCGCCACAGCACCGGCGTGATTTTTTTGATGTACATCACGTTGCTGGTCGCCGCGATGATCGCCGCCAGCATTTCAACGAGCGCCTCGCGCTCGATGTTCGGCGCGTAGAGCACGTGGGTCGCTTTGTTGTACGCCGGGGCGCCGCTGAACGGGTCCTTGAGCTGCTGGAATTTCTGAATCGCTTCCCACAGCGCGTAGCGGCCGAACTTGTACTGCAGCAGGTTCGACTGCGGATCGCCGCCCTGATAGAAGCTCGGGTGATCGGCGTCGGCGAGGTACTGCCCGTCCCAGCACAACAGCGTGTCGGCGTTGGAGATCACCGCGCCGGCGTTCATCGCCTTGAACTTCGCCCAGCCCGAAGGCCAGCCCTGCATCTTCAGGCGCCAGCCGGGCAACTTGGCGTCGAGTTCCTTCACGTCGTCCTCGTAGAGGTCGAGCGTGTGGGCGTACTTCTTGTAGCCCTTGCGATACGATTCGAGGATGAGCATCGCGCGTTCGCGGCCGAGTTCCGTGAACTCCTTCGGCTGATCGTCGAGGCCGAGAATCGCGGCGTCGACATTGAGCGCGAGCGCGCCCATCCAGCCGATGAACTTGAGTTCGTCGAGGTCGGCAACGTCCAACGTCTTCTCGGCGTTGAACAGTTCCGCCTGCAGCAGCATCGTCTGATCGATGAGTTTTTGCAGGCCGATTTCCATTCCGGGCATCTTTAATTCTCCTTTCAGCCGCGTCTCGCGCGGCGGAAAAAGTTAGTCGGTGTCGTCATCGATTGGCGTACCGGCGCAGACGCAGATGTCCGCGGTCGCATCCGTACAGTTCACGAGGGTTCCCGTGCCGGCGTCATCGTCGGCGGTGACATGCACGTCCTGGCCGCAGATGCAATTGTCCGCGCCGCAAGTCGTCACGCACTGTTGATTCAGGTGCGTCGAGATGGTAGTGGCCGTGCCGAGCTTGCGAGCCAGGTAATAGGTGATCGTATGCCCCAATCCGGCGAGACGGCCCATGATCGTGTGAAAGGTAGTCGTCACAATCGAGCCGGACACAGGGTGCTGCGACGCGTCGATTTCAGCGACACGGTTGGGCGTCTGCCCGCGTAGCGTGAGGTTGTAGCCCGAAGCGGTTTCCGAGCCGAACTCAAATTTTACAGGCACGTTGATATCGAACTCGCCTACCACGTCGTCGTCGGCCACCTGCATCAGGTCGAGATCATGCGTGCCGGAATCCATCTGGAAGTACCAGAGGTGTTTCTGGTCGGCGATGAAGCCGAGAGTGTGTCCAGCGAGAACATCCAAGCCGTTGGGAAACATCGCGCCGCCGTTAAACGACACGAAGGGAGAAAAATTCCACGGGGCGGGTCCGCTGACGGTCACCGAGCCGGTGGCGTCGTCATCCGTGATCGTGTCGTCGTCGGCGTTGTACTCGATCAGCGCTTCGCTATTGGTTCCGATGTGAATCGGGTCGCCGGTTTTCATGTACAAACCGGAGTCGGCATAGAGGCTGCCGGAGTAGCGCCAGGTCCCGGTGACCACGCCGGCCGAGGAAGAGGTGACGTAGGAGTAGCAATTGGTCGACCCGGAGCCGAAACAGATCGTCTTATCGGCCGGGAAGGCCGCACCGTCGAGGAACTGCGGCGGCGGACCGGCGGCGGCGAAGCGCATGGGGCCGGTGACTCCGACATAATCATCGTCGACCACCGCCTCGATCGAGCCGAGGTTCGAATCGCCGAATTCGAGCGCGATGTTGTTCTTGAACTGCAGTATCTTCGCCTGCACCTCGACCAGCGCGGTAACGGCCGTGCCGGGAAAGGCGAGGCAAACGAAGGCCAGGACGAAGAGGATCGCCAGACCGATGATCACCAGAGAGCGTTTCATGACTTATCCTTTCTCACGCTCAGGCGTGGCCGGCGGCGCGGGAATCTTCAACCCAGGTCGAGCCGTCGTAATGAATGATGAGATTGGCGTAGTTGGCGAGGGCCAACGAAACACCGTCGACCAGTTTCACATTGAGTCCGGCGGTGATCGTGGGCACGTTGGTATCGCTCGTGCCCTGAATGATGACCTGCTGCCCGGCGACGCCGGCGGGCAAAGCGTGGGTCAGCGTGACCGCGCCACTGTCGGAAGCGATCTTGATCAGTTTCGCGGTCGAGGCGATCACCAGTGCCGTCGCCGCCGCGAGCGTCTGCAGCGTCGGCATCTGTGTCGCGGTCGCGGTGTGAACGATCTTGCCGTTCGCATCGAGGCCGAGGCCCGCGCCGAGAATGTCGGCGGGAATCTCGCCGGCGGCGATCAGCAAGGTTTCCTGTTTCTCGACCCAGACCAGCGCTTCGTCCGAACCGTCGACGAAGCCGCGGAAGACGCCGTTGACCGGGCCGTTGCCCGCGAGACCGACCGTGTCGTCGTCAATCGCGCGGACCTTCTTGCCGAAGTCGGCGGCGACGAGCGGCGTGCCGCTGTCGTTGGTGTAGGCTTCGACGCGCCCGGTAACGAGCGTGACCGACAAAGCGCCGTTCGCGCCGAGGGTGTTGTCGGCTTCGGTCATCGCGGTGTAGCCCGAGCCCTGCAAGTTGGTCGGCGAGCCGGTCGAGACCTTGGCGTAGCCGGCGCAGATCATGACGTCGGAGCCTTGGAAGATGTGCTGGCCGGCGGCGACGAAAGCATCGAATGTTTTCTCGCGTCCGCCCGGAATGCAGCGGCGCGGGAGGTTGGAATCAAGGGCCATTTGCCTGCTCCTTTTCGCTCACGCGCCCATCGCGGGCGGCGGCACTTTGACGTTGTCTTGCAGGAACTTTTCGTCGCGGCCGGCGTTCTTCGCGGCGGCGACCGCGCCGGCGGTGAACATCTGGCCGTTGGCCGGCGGCGAAGCGTCGGGCGTCGCGGGCGCGACCGGCAGCTTCACGCCGAACGTCGCGAGGCTGTTCAGCACTTTTTCCGCCGCGTCCGGATCGGCCTTGGCGTCGAGGCTGAACTTTTCGAGGCCGGCCGGCGTGACCAGGCCTTCGCTCTTGGCGCGCTCGATCAGCTTCTCGGCCTTCATCGTCTTCACGTCGGCGGCCGTCGCGGCGAACTTCGTGGCGAGTTCGCTCGCGTTCGACGCGGCCAACGACAGCGCGCCGATCTTCGCCTTCAGCTCGTCGGCGGTCGCCGTCTCGGGCATCTGGGCGGCCAGGGCCAACGGCTTGATCGCCTGGGCGGTAAAGGCCGCGCCGATCTGCTCGACCGTCGCCTCCTTCAAGCCCACCTTTTCCAGCACGGCGGAAAACGCCTGCGCGCCCTTTTGCAACGCCTGCGCTTTCTCCACCGCCTGGTCCTCGGTCCCGTCATCCTTCAGACCGAGGAGCGCAAACAGTTTCTTCGACATCTTTCGTTCCTCCTGTGTTTGCGGCCCTCCTTGCGAACTGGTCAACGCAAGATAGGGACCGATGTTTCTCATGTAGGGGCTGGCGCAGAGCGCGACGCTCGCCAGAATCGGCTCAGTGCCGAGAACCGGATGCTTCGCCAACAATGCAATCGAGATGTAGGGCAGCCCGCCGCCCGTCGCTTTCTGCGCGCCTTCCGCCGTCCAGTAACGAACGTGGCCGGAGAGCAGGCGCGAGCCGGGTTGGCCTTCGAGCTTCAACTGATCGATCATGCCGAGCGCCTCGGCGATATAAACTCCGTCCATCAACGCGTGATTCTGGTCGATGGGGCAGAACGTCTGATGGGCCACGTCGTAGTTGAAGCCGGCGATGATGGCGTCGAAGCGCGCCTGGTCAAAAATAATCGTCGGGATTTCGTCGTCCCCCTGGCTGAAGTACGTGCCCTCGATGACGAGCGGCAGCCACTCCGGCGGCTTCTCGGCCGTCTGGATAATGCCGTCGCCCGAAAGAGCAAACATTTCCGCGCCCGCGCCGTTGCGGTAGCGAATAAAGGTGCGGTGCGGTTTTTCCAAGATCATCTCGTTTCGCCGACTAGAACCGGACGGCCGCCGGCGGTGCTTTCGATGACGTTGGCCGGAATCTGATAGCCGTTTAGCAGGCTGTTAGGATTCTGTGTTTCGGCGCGCAGCGCGGTCATGCGTTCGTCGGCCGAGGCCTTCTGCGCGGCGGGAACGTCGAAGCCGGGGTCGGCGACGTTCGGGGGCGACTCCTCGTTGATTTTCCAGCCTCGCCGATCGATGGTGTCTTGATCGAGCGTCGTGCGCGTGCAGCGACAGGCGTAGGCGAGTCCTGGGTTGTTGATCGACCACCAGGGATCATCGAGCGGCAGAATCGTTCCGTTGATCGCGGCGTGGGCCGGGCGCACGCGCGAATCGCCCATCGTGACGTAGCGGCCATAGGGGCGCACGTCGCGCGTCCGTTCCTGGCGCTGCGTGCGGCCGTAGGCATAGGCGTTGGCCACGTTCTGGTCGAACAGCGATCGCAAATAGGATCGGCTATAGCTCGGCTGACCGACCGGACCTTGCAGCCGTTGGCGCAGCGTCTGCACGACTTCCTGCGTCGAGCGCCCTTCCTCGATGCCGCGCAGCACCTCGTCGTAGGCGACGGACATTTCATTCGCCGTGCCAAGTTGCGCGGCGTAGAAAGCGCGGTGGCGATAGTTCTCGGCCAGCGCGTCCCACTCCTCGGCCGAGACGATGCCTTTGCGTTTGAAGTAGTCGATCGCTTCCTGGAAGGGGACGTTCGCCCACTGGTCGATGACCGTGGCGAAAGCCTGGGCCGAACCGCCGTTCGCCGCATTCATCGTCCAGAGCCGCGCCGGGTTGAGCAGAGCCAGGCCGCCGGTGGAATGCGCGGCGTCGGCCGGCAATTCGTGGTGAAGCGCCATGTCCTGCCAGATTCCGGCGAAATGGCCGAGCGCCTGCGTGCGGTAGATTTCGTAGGCCATCCGCTCGGTGTGCTGCCGCGCGCCGTGCTGCGCCAGTTCGCGCAGACCGACGATCGCGCGGTGCAGCGTGTCGGCGTTCTCGATCGCCGAGATGGCCTGGCTTTGCAGCGCATCGTCGGAGGCGATGATTTCGCTCGGCGCCGTCGTATCGCCCGGCGTCGGCTCGCCGCCGTCGGCCGAAAATTTACGCATCGACATCGGCACGGGCGCGGTCGGATCGACCGCTTTCGGCGGCGCGCCGGCGAGCACATCGTCGGGCGCGTCGGCTGCCGGCGCGGTGCGGCCGTAGCGTTCGTACAAGTCGTTTTTCGACAACGGCAGGCCGATGGTGTGCAGGCCGTCGTCGACCTTGATTTCATTGGTCAGGTCGGCCGGGTTGTCATGGTAGATGACCGCGTACGGATAATTTTTCTGCGGGCCGAAATTGAAAACCACCAGCGGAATGATGAGCTGATCGGTGATCGTTTCGGCCAGGCGCTCGGCGTCGCCGGCGCGCAGATCATCGAGCGCGTCCTGCTGCATCGTCGCGACGCCGCCCATGCCGAGCGATGCCTTGCCGCCCGTGTCGGTCATCCGGGCGCCGGTAATTACTTCGGTGATCGCGCCGTTCGCTTCGCGCAGGAAGTCGAGGAAGCCCGCGTTTTTGCCGTCCGGGAATTCGCGCTTGATCTCGTAGGCCTTCTCCATTGCCGCCCAGAGTTGGCGGCCGGTGGTCGACGCGAGATTCTTGGCGTCGATCAGATTGCCGCCTCGATCCTTGTCGAACGTCACATCGGTAATGCCGCAACCGACCAGATCGAGCAGCCGCCCCCATTGCGTGAGGTTCCAGCTTTTCGCGAGCACCGGGAAAACGCAGCGCAGGAGCAAACCGCCAAGGAGCAGGTTACCGTCGCACTGGAACGAATGAACAACGTAGCGGAACGGCTCGAGCGGCGCGCCGGTCCAGCCCTGGTCGGTGTATTTTTCCCAATCCCACGCTCCCGGCATCGGCCGGAAGTTGCGCGTCGGCCGCGGCCGGATGACGAGCGGAACAAAATAGTTTCCGTCCCAGCCCCATTGATTTTCGGCCATGCTCCAGCCGGTCATACGGGCGTGGCCGAGGTGAACGCGGGTCGAGGTGAAGCCATGAATCTTGTTGATGCGATCACGGCAGAAGTCGGCGATCTTTTTCTGTTGCTGTTCCTCCGCCGACTTGCCTTCGCTGTACGGCTTCACGTCGAATTTGTAGAGCGCCAGCTTGCCGACGCGCTTCTCGGTGTCGGACGTCACCCGCGCATCGAGCGAGATGCGGAAAAACAAATCTTGCAACTGGAAGGTGTAGCCGATCTCGGCCGCGCGAATGGCGCTGTAAACGTCTTCGGGCGTGATCGCGTCGGTGCGCAGCAAGCGCATCCGCTGCCAGAGCCATTGCGACTCGGCGATGTCCGGGGCGAGCGTCCGCGCTTCGACCGGGTGGCCGTAGGCGTCGACTAATTTCTGTTTCGCGGCCATCAGAACCCCATCGCCCGCGGCTTGTAATCGCCGACCGCCGCGCCTTCGCCCCCGCCCACGTGAACCTGTCGCGCCGCCCGCATGGCTTTTTCCCAAGCATCGGCGAGATCGTCGTGAACGCGGCGGTTGCGCACGTGCTTGAGTTCGAGAATGAGAATTTCTTGTGCCGGATCATTGCGCCGGAATTTCACCTTGCCGGTGTTCACGGCGGTGTCCCAGGCCGTGATGCGGTCGATCTTGTCGCCCTTGACTACATCGGGATCGACGCCCGGATACATGCCGCGTTCGTGCGCCGCTTCCAGAAACGTCTCGGCGAACCACACTTGAAAAACGTTGGCCTCGATGCGCACGCGTACGAGCGGATCGATCGCAAAGAAGCGGGCGTAGCGGTCGAGGGTGTAACCGACCATCTGGGCCTTGGTGCATTCGCGTTCGCGAAACGCGTCGTAGACATAGAGCAGCTTGGTGACCAGGCCCTTCGCGACGGTCACGCTGGCGTAGTAGTCGGTATCCTTGCCGCGCCGCTGGACCAGATCGTTTTCGCCCGGAATCAAATCGACGCCGTTGAACAGGCGCAGATTCGCGCCGGTCAATTCAGCGTCGTCGTAATAATGGAACGTGTGAAAGTCGCGGCTCTTGCGCGAGCGCGGTAGGTGGCGCATTTCTTTGTCGAAGCTGCTCTCGTTTTCTTCGCGGCTCGCGCGCAGCTTTTCCACGGTGTAAAGCGGGTTGCCGGGCCAGTTGGTGTGCGACACTTCGGCGTCGCAGGCTTCGATCATCACCAGCCGGAAGCGCAATGACTCGACGGCCGTCTCCGCGCCGGCCAGGGCGCCGTCCACGTCGCGCAGCAGTTCCGCGCTCTCGATCAACTGACAGATCGCATCGCCATCTTCGAGGATCGTGCCGACGACGATGACGTGGCCGTCGGCGTACAGTTTGCAAACTTCGTCGTAAATCCACTCGACGAGTTCGGCGCACCGCTCCGGATTGCGCCCCTCCTCCTTCGTCTGGATGTCGTCGAGAAAAACGTATTCGGGCCGGACGTTGATGTAGTGCGAGCCGCGCAGGCCGCCCATGCCCTGATAGATCGCCTCGACGACAATGCCGTCGGACGTGACAAAAAATTCATCGGTCCACTTGCCGGCTTCCGTGCGTAGATCGCCATAGTCGCGCCGGATCGCTTCGTTCGTTTCGAGTTCCGTGCGCAACGTGTAGACCATCTTGAGCGCGTTGGCGCGGACGTACGAACCGATCATCGTGTAGCGGCTGCGCTTCTCACAGGTCAGGTAGAGCGGGAAGATGACCGTGCAGATCGTCGACTTCGCCCAGCCGCGCGGCAGCACCACGAGGTCGCGTTTGTAAAATAGAAGCGCGGCGAAGACCACGTGATGAATCGGCGCGAACGGAACTTCGTTGCCGCTCTTCTGGTCGCGCAAATAATGACCGCAGTATTTTTTCGCCCAGCCCTCGATCTTCACCACTTCGTCATAGACTTCGAGCAGCTCGCCGATGTCGGGCACGCGATCGTGCTTCTGGTCGGCGAAGTCGATGACGGCGAGGAACAGGCCGATGGCGTTCTGAATGCGCTTGTCTCGCGGCGGCCGGCGGTTGCTACTTGCCATCGATCACCTTCGACCAGTCGAAGCGTTCGCTCTCGGTGCCCATACGTGTGGCGATGTTGCGCGCATACTTATCGAGCAACGGCCGCAGTTCTCCGAAGGTGCGCAGCACGCCAAGAATCTGCCGGCCCACGAGCTGGTAGACTTTGTCCGGCGGCGGCAACGTGAGGTTGTTGTCCTGGTTCAGTTTGGCGCGGTAGACCTCTAGCTGATGCTGCAGGCGCTGATAATCCTGATCGAGCCGCCGTTCCTGTAACTTCAACTTTCGTTGTTCGTTCTGGGCCTGCATTAATTTCGATTTGGCGATGACGAGACCGACCGTGCCTTCGGCGGTGACATCGGTGGTGTTGGCCAGAATGCCCGCATCGAGCAGGGCGATGATTTCGGCGGTGAGCGCTTCCGAACCGGCAGGCAATAGCTTCTCGATCTGCTTGCGTTGTTCGATGCCCATGAGAATGAGACGCCGATTTTCGGCCATCTCTTCTTCAAGTCCTTTGTGGTAGTAACGGCTGAGAGCGTTGTCGGACAGAACGTATTTGCCTTCGCTCTTTTCTTTCACTTCCCGGATGATCTGCGCGGCGGTATAGCGCGGCGCTTTCGAGGCCAGCCGTTCGCGCACCAGGTCGCGCAGCCCTTCCGGCAACCGGTCGATGGAATTGTCACGGCGGCGACGGCCGGGCACGTCTACCAGATCTCCGGATCGTTACAGCCGTTGGTGGCCATCTCGATGCCCTTGGCCGTAATCCGATGTTGAAAACGCGGCGAACCGGGCAGGCCCTTGTCCTCCGATTCGATCAGTCCGCGGCCGCGCAGATAATGCACCACGTGCCGCAACTCGTCGTCGGGCGGGCAGCCGGCTTGCGAGTGCAAAACGCGTTTCAACGTCGATTCGAACAGCCAGTCCGGATCGGCGGTGTAGAGCGCGCGGAGCACCGTTCCGCGCCAGCCCCGAATAGTCTCGATCGCAAAAGCCATTGTTACCTCGCCAACAAGCGGTCAAGTTTTTCGCCCATGCCGCCGCGCATTTCGTCGAGCGCGTTTTTGACGGCCGCCAATTCATCGCTTTGGTGCACGACCTCGCCGTGCAGGTTGTTCACGTGCTGGGCCACGCCGCCGAGCGCGAGTTGTAAATCGTCCATGCACCGCTGGCTCGCGCCGTCGCGCTTGGCCAACGCCTCGGACAGTTTCGAAACGGCGTCGGCCTGTTTGTTCTGTGCGTCGACGATTTTCGTCCCGAACATTTCCGCGAGGCCGAAGAGCCGCGCTTCACGCTCGACGAGTTGTTTCTGCCGTTGCGGCCAGATGCGAAAATACCCGACGAGCGCGACGAGGCAGAGCAAGCCGAGCACGCCGAGTTCGGAATAGCGACTGAGCACGGTGGCGAAATCCATCACGCGCCCTTCGGGCCGTCAGCCGGCGGCGTCATCGTCTTCAACAGGTCGAGGATCGCGTCGGCGTCGACCTTTGGCGGAGCGTATTTGCCGACATCGGCGAGGCCCGTCGAGCCGACGAATACGGCGGACAAACCCGCCAGCGCGAGGCCGACCGGCTTCGCCCACGGAAACGGCAGCAGCGAGAGCACGGCGCAGACGCCGCCGATCACCGTGCCCCAGAACTTCTTCGATTCCCAAATTGACTTTTCCGGCCTGACCAAGGTCGCCGTCGCTTCGCTCATCGTTTTTTCCTTTCGAAAGGGGGCGGGCCGAAGCCCGCCCCAGGTCCCTGTCTCACACCACCACAGCAAAGAGGGAGGACACGAGGGGGAAATTACCGGAAGATGCGGGAAAGGCGGGAGCGCCGTTGTCGCCGTTGTCGTCGGTTGTCAGAAATAATTTTTAGTCGGGTGATAACACCGAATTAGAGGGCGTCGCCTACGGTGCGTAGCTCGTTTTTGATCTTATTGTAGATATTCGAGGCGGTCTTTCGCTTTTCATCGTCGGGCATTTCGACGGGAAGGCTCTGCCGGATGGCTTGCTTGACAACCGCGATGGCTGCGCGGCGCGCGTTGAATTCTTCGGGTGTGACGTGATCGGTGCGCGAGGCCCGCAGGAAGCGGCGCAAAGCGTTCTTTGAAATCCAGATTGACTGGCCGCGCTTGGAGGCGACGAGAGAGCCGTCGTCGATCCAGCGTAACACCGTGCGATCGCTGACCCGCAGATACGCCGCGACCTCTTCGACGACGAGGTTATCGCGCTTGGGCAGCTTGAACGCGGGCACGGCGTCGAGCACCAGGTCTTTGTGCCCCCAGAGGTCGAGTTGAATCACCTTGCCCATATCAGCCCTCGGTTTCTGGTTTGGGGCCTTCGACCGGGCTCAGGCCAGGGTTTGAGGGTTGAGGCTCGGCCAATGGAATGCCGTGGCGATCGCAGAGGTCGGCCATCCACAGGATGCCGCCGGGCGCGAGGCGGTTTGGATTGGTCTCGCGCAAGAAGTCGCCGCGTAGCGATCGCTCATTTGCGTTGAGGCGTGCGGGGTCGAGCAGCGCGGCGCGGTCGAAGAGTTGCAGCTTGATACAGACCATGCTCTTCAACGCTTCGATGACGCTCGACGCCTGCGAGATGGTGTGCGGGCGATCGTGGCCGAACTGCCGGCGACAACTCGACGCGGCCTTGCGCTCGCCGTCGGGGATTCGCGCGGCGAGATTCTTGATCAGGTCTTTTTGCTCACCGGACGGCACTGAACCCGGATGCGCTTCGTGCGTCGCGCGCGGCGGATGCTGGCCGCCCCGGAGCGCGTCGATCCGCTCCTGCAATGCGACGAGAACGTGCGCCCAGCCCGCTTCGTCGAGGTCCTTCGATGACGGACTGCCACCCGCGTAAACGGCCACTAGATCGCGTTTAACCCATTGTTCCACGTCGGCCGGATCGACGCCGGACCGCTTCGCGATCTCGGCGACCATGCCGCGACGACGTTTGTTGTTCGCGTTGAACACCGGCGCGGGCACGCGGGCAGGAATGGCGGGAGCGGCGTTCAAAACGGCATCCACCCCGGCGGGATGAGGCCGAAAAAGATTCCGGCCTGCACCGCCGCCAGCAATCCGAGCGCGCCGAACGCGATCGCGACAATGATCTTTCCCTCGCGCTCGAGCCGCCGCCATGCGGCGTTGCGCGTGTCGCCCCTCACCCCTAACCCCTCTCCCACGCGGGGGAGAGGGGAATCGGCGTCGCTCCCCTTCTCTCCTGAGTGGGAGAAGGGGTCGGGGGATGAGGGGTTGACGAAAATCACGCTCATGATTGCT
>PMZC01000356.1 GCA_003170555.1 Deltaproteobacteria bacterium | reverse complement strand
TGGGCAACAAGATCAAGGCCTACGCGCTGCAAGAGCAGGGCATGGACACGGTCGAAGCCAATGAAGAGCTGGGTTTCCCGGCCGATTTGCGGGACTATGGCATCGGCGCCCAAATTCTGGTTCAATTGGGCGTCAAACAACTGCGGTTGATCACGAACAACCCCAAGAAGATCGTCGCCCTGCACGGCTACGGTCTGGCAATTGTGGAGCGCGTGCCGATCGAAGTGCCGGTCACGGCGGAAAATCGGCGCTACATGAACACCAAGGCCCAAAAAATGGGGCACATGCTCCAATGCTGCAAAGGAAATGAATGATGAAGGTGGTGGAAGGAAAACTGACGGCCAAGGGATTTCGCTTCGGCATCGTCGTCGCCCGCTTCAACAACTTCATTACCGGCCGACTGCTCGACGGCGCCGTGGACGTGATTCTCCGCCACGACGGCGAACGCGATAACATCACGGTCGTCTGGGTGCCGGGCTCGTTCGAAATTCCGCCCGTGGCGCGCAAGATGGCGCAGAGCGGCAAATACGACGCGGTCGTCGCGCTCGGCGCGGTCATTCGCGGGGGCACGCCGCACTTCGAGTACGTGGCGGCGGAAGTCAGCAAGGGCGTGGCGCAGGTGGCGCTGGAATCGACGATCCCGGTCGTTTTCGGGGTGTTGACCACCGATTCCATCGAGCAGGCCATCGAGCGCGCCGGCACGAAGGCCGGCAACAAGGGCGCCGAAGCCGCGACGGCGGCGATCGAGATGGTCAATCTCTACGAACAGATTCAAGGGTAAGATGGGCAACCGGCACAAGGCGAGGGAATTTACCCTCCAGATTCTTTTTCAACGCGACTTTCTGGAAACCAGGGTCGAGGAGATCCAGAACCTGTTCTGGGCCGACATCAACACGCCGCCCGAAGTGCGCACCTTCTCCGATCGTCTGGTGCGCGGCGTGGTGGAGAACCAGGAGCAGATCGATCGACTGCTCGCCGAATACTCCGAGAACTGGACGCTCGAACGCATGACGGCGGTGGATCGCAACATCCTGCGGATGGCCGTGTTCGAAGTCCTGTACTGCGACGAGATTCCGAAGAACGTGACCATCAACGAGGCGGTGGAGATCGGCAAGCGGTTTGGCGCGGAGGATTCCGGCGCGTTTATCAACGGCATCATCGACAAGATCGCCCGCGACCACAAACCGGAATCCGTGAAGGAGCCGGCATGAAACTGCGTGCGACCAGCCAGGAAATCGACAAGATCGAAACCGACACCGTGGTGCTCAGCTTTTTCCACGACGAACGGCCGTTGAAAGGGGCGGTGGGCCTGACCGACTGGCGGTTGGGCGGGTTCCTGTCGCGGCTGATCATGAGCAAATGGATCGACGGCAAATTCGACGATCCGCTGTTGATGCCCGCCAATCACCGGATGCAGAGCAACAAGGTGTTCGTCGTGGGGCTCGGTCCGGTGAGCGCGTACGATTTGAGCCGCTACCAGAAAGTGGTCGAGCATATCGCGGATGCCTTGTTCAAGATCAATGTCACGCGGTTCGCCTTGCCGCTGCCGGGCGTGCTGTTGGCCGGCCTGGACCCCGGGGATGCGGCGGAGATTTTCGGCCGCGCGGTGCATACCCGCTACGGTAAAAACCCCGACATGATGGCGGGTCTCGAGGTGGTCGTGATCGCGCCAGGCCCCGATCTCAAGCGCATCAACCCGGTGCTGGCGCGCATCGAACGCGGCGGAGCGGCCTGATTAGCGCGCGCGAGCTCAAGATTTTTCTATTCGATATCGACGGCACGCTGATGCTGTCCGGCGGCGCCGGCAAGCGCGGCATGGAGCGCGCGTTCGCCGAGCTGTTCGGCGTTCCCGAGGCGTTCAGCAATTTCGATTTTCAGGGCAAGGTCGATCCCGCCATCTTTCGCGAGGCGTTGCGTTTATACGGCGTGCGACCGGCCGATGAAAACCAGGCGGTGCGTGATCTGATCGCGCTGTACGAGCGCTACGTCGCCGAAGAGATGCCGCGGGCCACGAACGCCGCGTTGATGCCGGGGGTGCGTCCGCTGCTTGAAAAATTGCACGGCCGGCCCAATGTTTCCCTTGGGTTGCTCACCGGCAACGTGTTGGGCGGGGCAAAAGCGAAGCTCGGCCATTTCGATCTGTGGCGATTTTTTCCGTACGGCGCGTTCGGCTCCGACGACGAAGATCGCGCGGCGTTGGTTCCGATCGCGCTGGCGCGGGCGTCGGCCATTCACGGTTTCGCCATCGCGCCGGGTCCGAACGTTTACGTCATCGGCGACACCGACCGCGACATCGCGTGCGCGAAGGCGAATGCGTGCACGGCCGTGGGTGTGGCGACGTTGGGTTTTTCGGTGGAGCAGTTGCAGTCGCATGGCGCGGACATAGTTTTCCGCGACTTCTCGAACACCGCGCAAGTGCTGAAGGACTTGGGAGTGAACGATGAATGAACGCGTGGAGCATTATCTTCGTTTGCTGGAGTTCTATCGCGAGAGCGGCGAGATCAGCGAGACGACCTACCGCAACGCGAAAGCATGGCTGACCGACCCGGCTTACGGCGAGTTTCAAAGCCAGGTGATCGAGCTGCTGCGGCCGACGCCGCTGATTGACGCGTTCTACCAGTTGATTCCATTCGGCACCGGCGGGCGGCGCGGTCTCGTGGGCGTCGGCGCCAACCGGATGAACGTGCGCACCGTTGGCGAAGGCGCGCAGGGCATGGCGACTTACATCTTGCGTGAAGACAAAGACGGGTCGCTGCGGAAGCGCGGCGTGGTGGTCGCTGGCGACGTGCGCCCTTCCACGGTCGAGTTCGTGCGCGTCACGGCGGAGATTTTCGCGGGTAACGGCATCAAGGTCTTTCTGTTCGACGGCCCGCGCTCAACGCCGCTGCTCAGCTTCGCCGTGCGTTTTCTGCGCACGATCGCGGGGGCGATTGTCACCGCCAGCCACAATCCGCCGTCCGACAACGGCTTCAAAGCCTATTGGGAAGATGGCGGCCAGGTGGTCGAGCCGCACGACCGCCGGATCATGGAAGAGGTCGATCGCGTCAAAGAAATCAAGCGGCTCGATCTAGACGCGGCCAAAAAGCGCGGACTGGTCGAGATGCTCGACGACCGGGTGGATCGCGCGTACGTCGCGATGGCCGTGAAGCATTACGTGGTCAGCGCCGAGCGCGACGCGACGATCGTCTATTCGCCGTTGCACGGCACGGGCGTAACTTTCGTGCCGGCGGCGTTGCAGGCGGCCGGTTTCGCCAAGGTGCACATGCCGCCCGAGCAAACGAAGATGGACGGCGGTTTCCCGAGCGTGCCGAAGAATTATCCGAACCCGGAAATCCCGGTGGTGATGGACACGGCCATTGCGCTGGGCAAGCAGGTGAAGGCCGACATCGTCATGGCGTCCGATCCGGATGCCGACCGGCTGGGCGTCGCGGCGCCGGATGGCAAAGGCGGTTTCGTTTATCTCACCGGCAACGTAGTGGGCGCGCTGCTGCTCGACTTCATTCTCGAACGGCGCAAGGAAGCGGGAACGTTGCCGCGCACCGCGTATGCGTTGACCACGCTGGTGAGCACGAAACTCGTGCGTCGCATCGGCGAGGCGTACGGGGTGGAAGTGGTCGACGACCTGCTCGTCGGGTTCAAGAACATGGCGGCCGAGATTCTCCGCCGCGAGCAGGCCGGCCAGGACCCGCGCGACATGGTGTTCAGCTTCGAGGAATCGATCGGCTACATGGTCAGCCACGATGTGCGCGACAAAGACAGCGGCGCGGCCGCGTTGGTCGGCGCACAACTGGCCGCGTGGTGCAAAGCGCACGGCCTGACGATCCTGGATCGCCTCGAACAACTCTATCGCCGTTACGGTTACTACCGCGAAACGCAGTTCTCGGTTTTCCTCGAAGGCGAGGCCGGCGCGGAGCGCATGGACTATCTGATGGATCAGCTGCGCCAGAATCCGCCGCGCGAAATCGCCGGGCGAAAGGTCATCGCGGTGGTCGACCGCAAAGCGGGTGCGCGCACGCTGTTCGCCACCGGCGCGGTAGAGAAGTTCGATAAGCCGAAGAGCAACGTGCTGGCGTTCGTGCTGTCCGCGAACGGCGAAACGCACGTGACCATTCGCCCGTCGGGCACGGAGCCGAAAATCAAGCACTACCTGGCGCACGCCGGGCAATGGTCGAGCCGCGCCGAAGTCGATGCCGTCTTGACGGAGTTGGAACGCGATACCAAGCGTCTGGAAAACGAGATTCTGGCGAAGTAGAAGCGCCGCCGGCCGTGGCGGCGTCGGTCAGATTCTCTGCCGGTTGTCCGACATCGTTTGAAAGCCCAGTCGCGCGCCGCCTTCTTCGGTGTTGAAGATCCAGCCCACCACCTCGCCGATGTTGAGCTTGCCGTCTTCGTCGAGGTAGTTCTTGCGGTCGAAGCGGCTCGAAGTGTTCGCGCCCTTCTTTTTCCAATCCGTCGCCGCCAGCGTCTGGGTGAGCCGCGTCATGCGCTCGCGCCAGACCTCCATGTTTTTCACGCGCAGGTCGAGCCAGCCGTCCTTCGCGAATTCGTTGATCCTCTTTTTGTCGAGCGGAATGCGATTGTCGCCGCGGAACGGCGGATTGACGATCTTCGTGCCGCGCAACATCGAGCGACCGTCCGGCAGCAGAATCGGAATGCCGATCGAGATGATGCGCGAACGAAGATCGGCGTCGCAGTCGATCAGTGACGCCAACTTCTCGGACATGGCGTCGGCCTTTTGCGCCACGATTTTCTTCGGCGTGCCGTACGCGCGTTTGAGCAGAAACGCCTCGAATAGAAGTTTGCTGAGCCGCGGCGGGCCGAGGATTTCAAACGCGACCGCTTCGCCGTGTTGCTTCTCCATCTCCCGCAGCTTGGCGATGGCGAAGTCGCGGATGAAGCCGGCGCGGTACGTGCTGCTCATGATCGAATTCTTGAGCGCGGTCATCAGGTCGTTGCCGGTGTGGCGCCCGTGCAACTCGGCGCGGACATTGCGCGCGATTTCTTCGGGCGTCACGTATTCCATTTGTCCGGTGGTCGTGATGGCCGTGAACTCGCCCGGCGAAAACAGGCCGTTCTCGCCGGTGTTGATGTACACCGCGCGCAGCGGCCGGCCGGTGTCGACAATGCGGCCGCCGCAGTCGCCGCACTCGAGATTGAGGTCGAGCGAATCGCCGAGCTTGAACGCCTTGGCCGGCGGGTTGTCGAACAACCGGATCGGCGTCTTGCCGCGCGAGACCACGCCGTAGTCGATCGACTTCCAGGCGATCGCCGCGGCGGGTTTGACCTCCATCGTGAACGCGGTATCCGGCGTGTTGGCCATCAGGAACAGCAGCAGCGAGTGGGCACCGGCCACCGCGCTTTTTGACAGCAGCTTCTGGCTGGGTTTTTCTTCGGAGTGCGTGTAAGGAATATTGAGCCCCATGCCGCCGGTGCCGGTGGTGCCGATCTTCACGAAGAACCCGCAGCCGACTTTCTTCATCGCCAAATACAAAATCTGGATATGACGAATCAGCTTGGGCAAATAGATGCTGGTGATGTGGTCCCGCGCGCTGCGCGACAGCGCCGCAATGGCATCGTCCAGGCCTTCGCCGCGCGCATGCGCCTGTTCCAACGCCGCCAGCTTCAACCGCAAGTCGAGCACCGATGAGTAGACGTCTTTGTAAGCGAGAATCGTCGCCGTGTTGATGGCGTCGACGAGCACGTTGGGCCGGTATTTTAAAATGAGGTCGTAAAGGAACTGGTCTTTGATATTTATTTTTTTCAGGTCAAGAAACGTATCGTCGATGATTTTTTCCAGGTCTTTCGGATCGCGGATGTCCGACGGCTTGCGATCCTTGAATTCCTCGCGCGCGAAGATATCGCCGTATTCACCGATGATCTTCGTCGCGATCTTCGCGTGCTGCATTTCGTTCATCTGGCCGCGCTCTTTTTCCAAATCGCGCACGGCCTCGTCGGCCTCATCTTTGGTCAACGAACAAACGACCAGCCGGGCCGGATTGTCCTGCAAAAGTTCGTGGCACACCGCGCGGCCCACCAAGCCCCAACCGCCCAGCACGACAATGGTTTTGCCCGTGATCATGCCCTCTCTCCTGAAACGATTTGCGCCGCTCAATTTGATGCCGGGCCATCTTAGAAGCAGTCGCGGTGGAGTGTCAACAAAGTTGACGAAGCAGGGGGCCCAGCCTAGACTGACCGGTCGCTGGTGGAGAAAACGCGATGCATCCGCTCCTGCTCAACGACACT
This sequence comes from Deltaproteobacteria bacterium, assembly GCA_003170555.1. GTDB lineage: Bacteria > Lernaellota > Lernaellaia > Lernaellales > Lernaellaceae > FEN-1099. Next base: position 13,195 of record PMZC01000356.1, on the reverse strand, counting down.
TCCCTCCGTCTATTACTCGGCAACGAAGCGATCGTGCGCGGCGCGCTGGAGGCGGGGGTCGGTTTCGTTTCGACCTATCCGGGTACGCCGAGTTCGGAGATCGGCGACAACTTCTTCCGCCTGCGCGAAGAAGCGGGGGTGGAGTTCGAGTATTCGATCAACGAAAAAGTCGCGTTGGAAGTCGCCGGCGCGGCGGCGGCCGCGGGCGTGCGCTCGCTGGCGGCGATGAAGCACGTCGGGGTGAATGTAGCGGCCGATCCGCTGATGACGCTGTCGTACATCGGCGTGCGCGCGGGGCTGGTGTTGGTCACCGCGGACGATCCGGGTTGCCACAGTTCGCAGAACGAGCAGGACAATCGTCACTACGCGCGGCTCGGCAAGATCCCGATGCTCGAACCGGCCACGCCGGAACAAGCATATCAATTGGTCCTCGAAGCGTTCGCGCTTTCGGAGCGCTACGAGACGCCGGTGCTGCTGCGCACGACCACGCGCGTTTCGCATACGCGGGCGCCGGTCAGCGTGGGGCAGTGGCGGCCGAACAAAACGAGAGGCGTGTTCAAGCCCGACAAACGCCGCTTCACGCCGCTGCCGGCCGTGGCGAGGCTGCGCCATCCGGTGGTGGAAGAGAACCTCAAAAATATCGAGAAGGAGTTCGACGCGTCCGCGCTCAATCAGGCGTGGGGAACCGGCCGACTGGGTATTCTGACCAGCGGAGTGGCCGCGTGTTACGTCGAGGATGTAGTCAATCGGCTGGAAGCGACCGACCGCGTGCGCGTATTGCATTTGGCGACCACATTTCCCGTGCCGCGCGGCTTGTTGTCTGATTTCGTCAACCAGGTCGACCAGGCGCTGGTTGTCGAAGAGCTCGACCCGCTGCTGGAAAGCGAATTGCGCGACGCGTGTGTCCGGGCCGGGAAGCTGATTCCGATTTTCGGCAAGGAGACGGGCCATTTTTCGCCGCTGGGTGAGTTCGGGCCCGATCAAGTGGTGCGCGCACTGGCCGATATTTTGCGATTCGACGTCGAATTGCCGGCGGCGATTAAGGCCCCGGCGTTGCCGCCGCGTCCGCCGATTTTGTGTCCGGGCTGTCCGCATCGCGCCACGTATTATGCGGTGAAGCTGGCCGTGGGCGACGACGCGCTGTATCTGTCGGACATCGGCTGCTACACGCTTGGTTTCAACGCGCCGCTCAACATGGGCGATTACTTCATTTGCATGGGCTCGTCGGCGAGTAGCGCGGGCGGGTTCGCCGCCGTGACGGACCGGCCGATCGTTTCGTTCATCGGCGATTCGACTTTTTTTCATTCGGGCATTACCGGCCTGATCAACTCGGTGCGGCACGAACGCGATCTGACGTTGGTCGTGCTCGACAACGGCACGACGGGCATGACGGGCCATCAGCCGCATCCGGGCACGGCGACGGCCGGCGAACCGCAGATCGACATCGAAGCGTTGGCGCGCGCGGCGGGCGTGAAGCACGTCGCGGTGATCGACCCGATGAATTTGAAAGACAGCGCGCGCGCGATTCGTACGTTGCTGGCGAACAGCGGGCCGAAGGTGTTGATCTCGCGCAGCCCGTGTCCGCTCTTCGTGCAGAAGATGGAAGGCCGAACATCGCCGACGGTCCGCTATGCGGTGGATCACGACAAGTGCATGTTCTGCGGGCGCGAGGACTCGTGTCTTTATTGCGGCCTCGATCCGTTTCGCGATTACTCGCTCGCTCGCGGCCGGGCGCGGGTGGCGGCGGGTCCGGCGGAAGCGGGCGATTACTCCGCGAACGCGCCGGCGAAAATGCAGACGCCGCCGTGCGAGGCCGCGTGCCCATTGGGCTTGTGCGTGCAGGGTTATGTCACCGCCGCGGCCGCCAACGACTTCGCCCGCGCGCGCGCGCTCATTCGCCAACGGCTGGTGCTGCCGCACGTCGTCTGCCGCGTGTGTCCGCACCCGTGCGAAGACATTTGCATTCGCGGCGACGTGGACCAACCGGTCGCGATCAACGCCATCAAGCGTTTTGTAATGGACGGCGAAACGGACGACGACCGGCGGAAATACGTCGAACGAACGCGNNGTGATCGGCGCGGGGCCGGCGGGCCTTGGCTGCGCGTTCGATCTGCGACTGCGCGGCTACCGCGTGACGATCTTCGAAGCCGAACGACGCGCGGGCGGCATGGCGTTCTTCGGCATTCCCCGCCACCGCTTGCCGCGCGAGGCCCTGCTCAAAGACCTCGATGTGATCGCCGACCTGGGCGTCGAGTTCCGCTTTGGTGTGCGATTCGGCCGCGACATTTCGTTGGCCGACCTCAAGAAGCAAAACTTCTCCGCCGTGTTTGTTTCACCGGGATTGGCCGGCAGTCTGCGTCTCGGCGTGGCCGGCGACGATCTGCCGGGCGTCGTCGGCGCGTTGGAATGGTTGCATCAAGTCAACGTCGAAGGCCTGGCCACCGTTCCGCCGCGCGTGATGGTGGTCGGCGGCGGCAATGCGGCGGTCGATGCTGCGCGTTGTGCGCTGCGTCTCGGCGCGCGCGAGGTTTCGCTCCTGTATCGGCGCACGCGCCGCGAAATGCCGGCGATCAAGGAAGAAGTGGCAGCCGCGCTGGCGGAGGGCGTGCGGCTTGTGGAATTGGTTACGCCCGAACAGATCACTCGAGCGCCGGGAGCCTTGTCCATCGTTTGCCGTCACATGCGGCTTGGCGAACCGGACGTCGATGGGCGCCGTAAACCGGAGCCGACTGACGAGACGCACGCGATGGAGTGCGATCTGCTGCTCGTCGCCATTGGGCAGCAATCGAGCGTGCCGGATGACGCGCTGCCGAATGTGCCGCGTGATCGTTGGGGAAGGCTGGTGGTGAATCGAGCGACCGGCGCAACCGGCGATCCATTTGTATTCGCCGGCGGCGACGCGGTGACCGGGCCGGCGACGGTGGTCGAGGCGCTGCAAAGCGGAAAGTGCGCGGCGTATGGGATCGACGCGGCGTTGTCGGGCGATCCGCGGCGCGTGATGGTGGAAGCGCCGCGCGATCGCGAGGCGTTGTTGGCCGAGCCGCGCTATCGGCCGGTCGCCGTGGAGGTGCAGCAGCGACAGCAGCAGGAAAGTCTCGACGCCGCGGAGGCGGTGCGGTCGTTTGATGAAGTCGAACGAGGCCTTGATGCGGAGCAAGCCGCGGCGGAGGCGCGCCGGTGTCTGGCGTGCGGGCTTTGCGCGACTTGCGATAACTGCCTGCAGAACTTCGGCTGCCCGGCGTTTTTCCGCGTCGACGGCAAAGTGCAGATCGACCCGCTGCTTTGCGACGGCTGCGGGCTGTGCGTCCAGGTTTGTCCGAACGGGGCGATCGTGCCGGTGAGCGAGGGCGCATCATGAAGCCGGACGGCTGCGTGCGCATTTACGTCACGGGCGTGGGCGGGCAGGGCAGCCTGACCGCGAGCCGACTGCTGGGCGAAGCAGCGCTCCAGGCCGGTTTATACGTCACGGTTTCCGAAGTGCACGGCATGAGCCAGCGCGGCGGCATCGTGGAAAGCTGCGTGTTGATCGGCGGCGCCAAGAGCCCGCTGATCGGTCGCGGCGACGCCGACCTTCTGCTGGCCTTTGAACCGGCGGAGGCGCTGCGGTCGCTGCCTTATTGCAGCGCCAAGACGCTGGCGGTGGTCAACTCGCGCGCCGTTGTGCCGTTTTCGGTGGCGTTGGGACAAGCGCAGTACCCCGCGCTCGATGACATCCTGTCCCGTTTGCGATTGGTCGTGAAACGACTCGCGGCTTTCGACGCGACGGCGCTGGCGGAGCAGGCCGGGAGCGCGAAGGCGATCAACGCGGTGTTGCTCGGCGCGGCGGCGACGACGGGCGCGTTGCCCATGCCCGACGACTTGCTCAGACAAGTGGTGACGTCGGACGCGCCTCGCCGGTTCGCCGCGTCAAACGAAAAAGCGTTCGCGCTGGGATTCGCCGCGGTCAAACGAGCCGGTTGACGTTGGGGACCCGCTTGGTCCATGTTATTGACGGTGGAATTCTCGTAACAGACGAGCACTGACGGCGAAACGCACGTATTGAACCCTTGATACGGAGAATGATGTCATGCGTCGCAGCATCTTGATCGCGATCCTGGTCTTGTCTTTGGCGCTGCTTGGAAGTTGCTCGAAAAAGGAAACCCCGTCGCCGGCGATCACCGGCGGCGCCGCCCAAACCGGGACCGATGCGCAACTGGCGGCCAAGTTGAAGCCGGGTGAGGTCACGCCGTCCAAGCCGTTTGATCAGAGTTCGCCGCAAAAAGCGTTGCTGGGTTTCTTTGAGGCGGTTAACATCGCGCTCGACCCCGCGTACCAAGCGGCGAGCCGGCAGTCGGACATCGACCCGACGCGGGCCAAGGCTTACCTGGAAGCGTTGACGCGCCTGCGTGCGCTGTTCGTCGACCGCGATCCGACGACGCAAATCGATCCGAACACCGAGGTGGTCGCCTATCTCGACACCATCCAGATCAAGCGCGCCGAGGTCGTCGGTGATCCGACGGTGGAAGGCGACACGGCGAAAATCAAGGTGAAGGTGATCAAGGGCGTGCAGCCCGAAGCCGACCCGCGCTATTTCAGCGAGGAATCATCGACCGAAGCCACGGTGGAAGTGGTGATGTCCAAAGTCGGCGCCAAATGGAAGATCAAGGATTTCGGCGGGCTCGTCGCTCGCGCGATCGCCAACGCGCCACGCATGTAAGTCGTTGCGATGGGTGAGGTTGATCTCCACGTCCATTCGACGCTGTCGCACAGTTCCGCAGTGTCGATTGAAAACCTGGCGCAGGTCTACCGCGCGAGCAGACGTCCCCTCGTGACCGTCACCGACTATGACAGCATCGAGGGCTGCCGGCGGCTGCGCGAATTGCTGCCGGAGCAGACCGTGCTTTTTGGATTGGAGATCCGCACGGCCGAGGGCCATTTTTTGATTTTTTCCACCGATGAAGCATATCTCGCTTCGTTGGGCCAGCCCTTCGAATCGGTGCGGCAGTTGCGCCGCGGCGAAGACACGGTGGTGATCTGGGCCCATCCCGGAGTCAGCCAGCGCGCCAAGGGATGGGAGGCGCCGGAACTGCCGGTGGTCCACGCGGTGGCGCCGTTCATCGACGGGTTGGAGATTTACAACGGCACGATGATGTCGCTGGCCGGCGAGGGATCGGTTCGACGAAATTACTTTTCCAATCTCGTGCGGGTGGCGCTCGATCGTTCGCTGGCGATGACCGGCGGTTCGGACACCCACGAAGCCGAGATGGTGTTTCGTTGCGGGACGAAGTATCCGGATGAAGTGCGCGACGCCGCCGACTTGGTGCGAGCGATCAAACAACGACGGGTCGCGCCGGTGTATGACCATCGCTTTTTCAACGTGAACATTTCGATTAGTGGGTAACATGCGGTCATTCAAGTCGCAATCGAGCGGATGGAAATTGATCAAAACAGCGCTGGCGGCGTGCTTGGTCGCCGCGGCGATAGTCGGACTTTGGATTCTTCCCGCAACGGTGGATGCGGAAGACACCGGGCCGGGTCAGACAACTCCGACGCCGACCCCCGCGCCGACGCCGATGCCCGAGCCGACGCCGGCGCCGGCGACCGCTCCGGTTCCGACCGCAGTGCCGACGCCGACGCCCATACCCGAGCCGACCCCGACGCCGGCGACAACTTCGACTCCATCGCCCGTGGCGGCGCCGTCGCCGACTCCGGAACCGACCCCGACGCCGGAAGCAACCCCGACGCCAACGCCGACGCCCGAATCGACCCCGGCGCCGGCGGAAACTGCGCCATCCACGACGACGCCCGGAGCCGCGCCGGTTGATTTTACCCGCCGGGCTGAGGCGTACCTCGCGCCCGCCTACGCGTTGCTCACCGATCACGCCACAATCGCCTCGATGGGTAATCCGTACGGCGGCGTCTTTTCCCTGCGCTACTTTTTGCTTTCACATCTTTCGGTCGAGGCATCGGTCGGCTATCTCGTCGGCTATCAGACACAGCGCATCGCGTTCGCTTACGTCTCATACCGCCGCGATGTTTCGACGGCCCTTTCGCCCATCAATGCCGGGGTGAACCTGGAAATCCTGCCGCATTCGCGTTTCAATCCGTATGTCGGAATCGCGGGCGGCGTCAATTACCTGGTCGTTCGGCAGGACTCCGAGCACGTGCGGTCCGGCTTGCCGCTGAACCACGGCGAGTTGAGCCTCGAGGTGCATCGGCTGCTGCCCACGGTGATCGGCAAAGCGGGCATGGACGTGCGCCTCAACGAATTTTTCGGCGTCGGGGCGGCGGTGCTTTATTCCTATTGCCCGGCGACGCACTACCGGATCGAAATCCCCGGCGCGTCGCGTGACGAGGAAATTCGGCTGAGCCAGGTGCTATTTACGCTCGGAATCAGCGTTTACTACTAGTTAGCTGATATTCCGGTTGACAGGTCAGCCGGTTCCAGGTAAAACCCTTTTCATTCACACGTCACCAACCGGGAGAAAACCATGCGCAAGCGCCTGCTTTTGACGGTATTGATTGGTGTCTTAATTTGCGTAGCCTACGCGCTCGCCGAGCAGCGCGACGCGACGTTGGTGCAGGTTGCGTTGGGGCCAGTTGACGATTTGGAAAAGCAGACCAGCGTCGACCTGATCGACTTGAACGCGAAGTGGGACGAGGCCGGGTTGCATCATCTGCACTACAAGATCGCTCCATTGAGAGGTATGATCACGCTGAAAGACGCGCTCGTCGTTAACGACGGCAAAGTCCTTTATAAGCGTTCCGAACACAAAAAGCTGGACATCGACCTGCACTTTCATCTGACGCCGGCGAAGTTTTTTGTCGACGAGATCTTCTTCCTGCCGCCGGTGACCCCGTTTACGTATAACGCCGGGGAAATCTGGTTTATCATCAGCTACACCGAAGGCGGCGCGACGAAAACGGACGCCGTTGTCTGGAGCATGAAAACCAACCTGGTGACCCGGAAGCCCTATCAATCTTGATCCGGCGAAATAAATCCGCGCAAATGAGCGGAGGCCTTGGCATACGGGGCTTCCGCTTTTTCTTTGCGGCGGTGCTGGCGCTGGCGGCCGGACTGGTCGGCTGCGCTTATCATCTGGCGCGTCCGGGCGAAAATCTGCCGCCGAATATCAAAACCATCGCCATTCCGGTCCTGCGTAACGACACCTCCGAGGCCGGTCTCGAAGCCCTGTTGAGCGATCAACTTCGCCGCCGGTTCGCGGAAAGCGGCTGGTTGAAGCTGGTGGACGTCGAAGACGCCGATGTGGTGCTGGTCGGGGTCATCAAGAAATTCAAAACCACGCCGATTTCGTTCTCGACCGGCGACTTCGCCGTGGAATATCGCGCGTCAATTTCGGTCAGCATTCGTTTGGTCGACCGCCGGGGCAACACCATTTGGCAAGACCCGGACATCGTCAAGATGCGCGAGTACCGCGCCGACCCCAATATCTTTTCCAGCGAACAAAATAAAAGCGGCGCGATTCGCTGGCTGGCGCAAGAAGTGTCGCGCGATGTGCACGACCGCATCTTCGACGGGTTCTACTGATGCCGCTCGCCATGCTGGACGACGATCTGAAGCAGGGGCTGAAGCCGGTTTATTTCATCGCCGGCCCGCAGCCTTTCCAGCGCGAGATGGCGTTGCGGCGCATCATGGCCAAGGCCGCGATCAGCCGTTTCGATCAAATGAACTGCGACGTGTTTCTGGTCGGGCGCGACGACATCGGCGAACTCACCCGGCTGGCCAACAGCCTCCCGATGCTCGCCAAGCACCGGCTGATCATCGTGCACGACGTCCAGAAGTTGAAGGCGCCGGACAAGGAAAACCTGACGAACTACCTGCAGTCGCCGTCGCCGTTCACCACGCTCGTGCTCCTGGCCGAGAAAATCGACAACCGCGAGAAGCTGACGAAGCAGGCGAACAAGCACGGGCTGGTGCTGCAATTTGAGCGGCTTTACGAATCGCGCGTACGCCCGTGGATTGAAGCCATTGCGCGCGAGCAGGCGGTGGAGCTGGACCGGCGCGCGGTCGATTTCCTGGTGCAGAACGTCGGCGCCGATCTATCGGCGATCGCGCGCGAGATCGAGAAAGCGGCGCTGCACGCGGGAACGAAAAAAGTGCAGGCCGACAATCTGGCGGCGGTGATTTCGACGGCCAAGGAGCAGCCGCTGTTCAATCTGATGGACGCCGTCGCCAAGAAAAGCAAGGTCGAGTCGCTCTACCTGCTCAAACAAATGCTGGACCAGGGCGAGTCGCCGCTGGCGATTCTGGCGGTGGTCGGGCGGCAGATTCGGCAGTTGATCCTGGCCAAGGAACTGGCGGCCCGGCAAGCCGACGAGGGCGAAAGCGCCGCCGTGTTGGGGACCTCGCCGTTCATGGCGAAAAGGATTTTCGAGCAGGCCGACCGCTTCTCGCCCAAGTCGTTGCGCGATGGTCTGCTGATGCTGTCGCGGATCGATCTGGAGTTGAAAGACGGGCGAAGCAGTGATCGGGCGATTCTCGAAAAACTGGTGCTAACTCTTTGCCGGCGTCGTTAGCGTCTTACGCGCTTTTTTGGCGAGACGCGAAATCCGGCGACTGGCCGTCTTTTTCTTCAGCACGCCTTTGGTCGCCGCCTTGTTCAACGTCTTGGTCGTCGCCTTCAGTTGCGCGGGCAGCGCCGCGGCGTCGCCATGGGCGATCGCTTCGGTCAGTTTCTTGGTTTCGGTGCGCACTTTGCTCTGAATGATGCGGTTGCGGAACGTCCGCTTGATGCTCTGACGATTCCGTTTGATCGCGCTTTTGTGTCTCGCCAAAGTCCGGCCTCCTTTTGCCTGGTCGAAATCCCGTTTCTCAAAAAGGGTGTCAATCTATAGCCGTAAGCGCCACGGGTGTCAAGGGCTTCGACCTTGACTTTGATAACGCACCGTGTTACCGAGAAACCGCTTTTTAGGCAGGAACTTGGAGCACAACGTGGGCAAGCCGAGAATTATCAAACGATACCAGAATCGGAAGTTGTACGACACGGTCGCCTCGACCTACGTCACCCTCGACGACATCGCCCGGATGATCAAAGAAGGGGAGGACGTCAAGGTCGTCGACAACAAGACCCGCAAGGATCTCACGGGCCTGACCCTGGCGCAGATTATCTTCGAAGAAGAGAAAAAACAAAAAAGTATTTTGCCGCTGGCGACGCTGCGGCGCATCATCCAGAGCGGCGGAGAATCGATCAGCGAGTTCGTCGACCGGCACATCGTGCCCGGCCTCAACAGCCTCGGCCACGCGCGGCACGAAATGGAAAAATACGTCAACCGGCTGATCCGCCGCGGCAAGATGGACCCGGAAGAAGGGCGGCGGCTGCTCAGCGAGTGGTTCAGCTCCAGCCAAAAAGGCCTTGAAGAAGCGTACTCCCGCGTGGACGAAAGCATCAACGAGCTGCTCGACACGCTGCGCGCGATGGCCACGCTCAGCCGCGATGTCGCCGGCCTGGAAGAGCGGCTGGACGAACTGGAAGCCAAACTCGCCGGCAAAAAGCCGTAGGTCGCGCCGCTACCGGGCGTTCATTTCCCTTCGCAGTCGATTCACTTCCTGATGCGCCAGACGCGTCGTTTCCGGCAGACGGCATTTCGGGCACAGCGAGAGGACGATCTTCCGCGCGGTGTGGAAATCGACGCGGTGTCCGGGGCTGATGAACAGCGGCGAAACGCCCGTACGCGTGCGCACGACCTGGCCGATCTTTTCTCCGTCGCCGAGCAACCACGTCCACGAACCCTTCTCGCTTTTGGGCTCCTTGAATTCGCCGCACAGACGACTTTTCGCCGCGCCGATCGACGGCCGGTCGTAGAGTACGCCGAGGTGGCACGCCAATCCGAAACGGCGCGGATGCGCGTAGCCTTGGCCGTCGCAAACCAGCAAGTCGGGCAGCGTTTGCAGCCCGGCCAGCGCCTCGCGGGCGACCGGTATTTCGCGGAAGCTGAGCAGGCCCGGCACGTAAGGAAATGGGCTGCGCGCGGCCGCTTGCGATATTTCGACGATCTTCAAATCGGGATACGACAACACGGCGGCGACGGCGTAAAAGCGATCCGACGTTTTGTCGTAGCTGACATCGAGTCCGCAAACCGTGCGCAGCCGGCCGAATTCCTTACGCAGGCTGACCCGGCCGGCGAGCTGTTTTTGCAGGGCGATGGCTTCTTTGGGCGTCAGGTCCCAGCGGTGGTCGAGCACGGGCTCCACGTCAATGGCCGGTGTGGCCGAAACCGCCGGCGCCGCGCTCCGTCGACTCCAATTCGTTTTGCTCGACCCACTCGGCCTGCACGACCGGCGCCAGCACCATCTGCGCGATGCGGTCGCCGCGGCGAATCGTGAACGGCTCCGTCCCGTTGTTCATCACGATGATCTGCACCTCGCCGCGAAAATCGCTGTCGATGGTGCCCGGCGCGTTCGGCAGCATGACGCCGTTCCGCAAGGCCAGTCCGCTGCGCGGTCGAACCTGCGCTTCGTAGCCCTGGGGCACGGCGATGATGAGGCCGGTGGGAATCAGCAGGCGTTCGCCCGGGCGGACCGTCACCGGCGCCTCGACCGCCGCCGGCAAATCCATGCCTGCGGCGTCGGGCGTCTGGTATTGCGGGAGCGGCAAACCCACCGCATGGGGCAGTCGCTGCACGGCCACGTGGATGCGGGTCATGCTCACTCCGCGAGGTCGATCACTTCCTCCGGCTTGACGCCGAGCGCGGCCTTGCGGCTCAGGCGAATGCGGCCGTTCTCTTTGTCGATCTCGATGACCTTAACCAGCACCTCGTCGCCCATCTGCAGAATATCTTCGACCGCATTGACGCGCTTGTTGTCGAGCTGGCTGATGTGCAGCAGGCCGTCGGTGCCCGGCATGATTTCGACGAACGCGCCGTAAGTCTCGATGCGCACGACCTTGCCCATGTAGAACTTGTCGAGTTCCGGCACGGCGGTCAGGCGGCGAATGATGGCCACGGCCTTCTTCGAGGCTTCCTCGTCGGTCGAAGCGATCATGACGCGACCGTCGTCTTCGATGTCGATCTTCACGCCGGTCTCTTCGATGATGCCGCGAATGATCTTGCCGCCGGGGCCGATGACGTCGCGAATCTTGTCGACCGGAATTTCGATCGTCGTGATGCGCGGCGCGTAGGGCGACAAATCCGGCCGCGGCTTCGGCAGCGCCTCTTTCATGACGTTCAGGATGTGCAGCCGCGCCTCTTTGGCCTGCTCGAGCGCCTGCGAGTAAATCTGCTCGGTGATGCCGCCGATCTTGATGTCCATCTGAATCGCGGTGATGCCCTTGAAGGTGCCGGCGACCTTGAAGTCCATGTCGCCGAGGTGGTCTTCGTCGCCGATGATGTCGGTCAGAATGGCGTAGTCGTCGCCTTCTTTGACCAGCCCCATCGCCACGCCGGCCACCGGCGAAACGGTTTGTACGCCGGCGTCCATCAGGGCGAGGCTGCCGCCGCACACCGTGGCCATCGACGAACTGCCGTTGGACTCGAGAATATCGCTGACCACGCGAATGGTGTACGGGAAGTCGGTCTCCGGCGGCAGCACGGAGTTGAGCGCGCGACGGGCCAGGTTGCCGTGGCCGATCTCGCGCCGTCCCGGACCGCGCAGCGGCCGCACTTCGCCGACCGAAAACGGCGGGAAATTGTAGTGCAGCAGGAAGCGGCGCCAGGTTTCGCCGAGCAGGCCGTCGATCTTCTGTTCGTCCGAACTGGTGCCCAGCGTGATGGTCACCAACGCCTGCGTCTCACCGCGGGTGAACAGCGCCGAACCGTGCGTGCGGGGCAGCAGACCGGTTTGAATGGTGATCGGCCGGACTTCGGCGAAGCCGCGGCCGTCGATGCGCTGGTGATCTTTCAACATCATCGAGCGCATGATTTTCGTTTCGACCTGTTCGAAGCACTTGGCCGCGACGCCGAGGTCGATCAACTGGTCAGCGGCGCGCCCCTCGTTCAGTTCCGCGAAAACGGCCTGGCGCAGCGCGGCGAAAGCGGCATAGCGCTTCTGCTTTTCTTTGATCTTCAGCGTCTCGACAATGCGCGCGGACGCCGTCGCCTTGACCCGCTCGAGAATATCGGCGGGCAATTCGGGCGGCGTGAATTCCAGTTTGGGCCGTCCGACTTTGTCGCGCAGTTCATTTTGCAGCGCGATCAGCTTTTTGATGGCCGTCTGGCCGAACATCAGCGCCTTGGTGACGATCTCTTCGCGCACGAATTGCGCTTCGCCTTCGACCATCACCAGCGCGTTTTCGCTGCCGGCGACGACGAGGTCGATCTGCGATTTTTCCATCTGCGGGATGGCGGGGTTGATGACGAATTGCTCGTCGATGTAACCCACGCGCACGGCCGCGATCGGCCCGACGAACGGAATGCTGCTGATGTGCAGCGCGGCCGAGGCCGCCGTGATGCCCAACACGTCGCCGTCGTTTTCATCATCCATGCTCAACAGCGACGCGATGATTTGCACTTCGTTGGCGAAACCTTTGGGGAAGCGCGGACGCAGCGGACGGTCGATCAAGCGGCTGGTGAGAATTTCCTTTTCGCTCGGACGGCCTTCGCGCTTGAAGAAGCCGCCGGGGATTTTACCCGCGCTGTACGTCTTCTCCTGGTAATCGCAGGTCAGCGGAAAAAAGTCGACGCCGGGGCGCATATTCGGCGCCGTCACGGCGGTGGCGAGCACCATCGTGTCGCCCAGGCGAATGACGACCGAGCCATCCGCCTGCCTGGCAATACGCCCAGTTTCCAGACTGAGGGTACGGCCGAAAAATTCGGTTTCCACAACAACTCGCTCCATTACTCCTGTTTCCTTTCCTGTTGGGGGCGGCGTCTCGAGCCGCGCGATTGCACGGGCACCCGAGGCACAAGGCGAACACCACCCGGTTTGTTTCGGACTAAACTTCGTTGTTCACGAAGAAGTGGTCGGTTACTTGCGGATGCCGAGCACGGCGATGATTTTGCGATAGCGCTCAACGTCTTTGTTCCGCAGGTAATTCAGCATCTGGCGGCGCTGGCCGACGAGCTTCAACAATCCCCGACGCGAATGATGATCCTTCATGTGGATCTTGAAGTGTTCGGTCAGGTAACCGATCCGGTTGCTCAACAAAGCAATCTGGACCTCCGGGCTGCCCGTGTCGCCCTCATGCTGGGCGAACTGCTTGATGACTTCCGCCTTCGTTTTGCTGTCCTGAGCCATGGTCTTATCTCTCCTTCACTGTCT
>PMZC01000240.1 GCA_003170555.1 Deltaproteobacteria bacterium | reverse complement strand
AGGAATGGCTGGCCGAAACGCCGGAGAACATCATCAACAACACGATCTTTTTGCCGGGCGAGGAAATGAAGCAGGCCAGTCGTTACCTGCACCGGCTGACGACGATGATTCAGCATCAGCCGCTCGCCGCGGTGGCGGAATACGACGAGGTGAAGGACCGCCATCGCCGGGCGAAGGAACATGCGCGGCAGGCGACGGAGACGATCAAGCGCATCGGGCGGATGGTGGCCGACGGACGCATCTGCCTGCTCGATTTTTCGGAGATGAAGGTCGCGCCGCGTTTTTCGCGCAACCTCGCCTACGCCGTTTTTCCGCAGGCCGACGCGGTGCTGGGCGTCAACGGCGTCGTGCAAGCCGGCCGCCACACGAACGACCTGCGCGTGTCGCTGTCGCTCAATCCGTTTCGCCGGGAAACCGCGGCGCACGATTGCGCGGCCATCCTCGACGAACTGGAGCTCGGCGGCGGACATCCGGCCGCGGCCGGCGGCAAGATCAGCGCCGNNGGAAGAACGCCTGCGCCTGCGCGACAAAATGCTCGCCGACGTCGCGGCCCTCTGGCGCGCGCAGGAAAAGCCCGCCGACTGATTTCACTTCATACTTGAGCGCCCGCACGGGACACGATAACGTGTCTGCAATTGCCGATTGGCGATTGCGGATTGTCGATTGAGTACAGAAGACGAGGGTTTCATGGCGGCGATTTGGATGGTGCGATTTGCGGCTGTTGTTTCAATCCGCAATCCGCAANNTTGGGGATTGGGGATTGCGGATTTGGGATTGGAGGTTGGAGATTAATATTGTTGGCCATTTGTTTCAATCCGCAATCCGCAATCCGCAATCCGCAATCGACAATTTCGCTGAGAGGAATGCGTGACCGCACCGATTGTCCTGATCAACCCGCCTCGGCTGCGCAACGTGACGAAACGGCCGAGCTATACGTCCGAGCCGCATCTGGGGCTCGGCTACGTCGCGGCGGTTTTGCGCGCGGCCGGGTTTTCGGTGCGGTTCATCGACGGCGATGCGCAGGGCTATTCCGCCGAGCGCGCGGCGGAGGAAGCGCTGCGCGACGATCCGCTGTACATCGGTTTGACCGCGCCGACCGCGTTGGTGAAAAGCGCGGCGGCGGTGGCCCGCGAGATCAAACGGCGCGATCCGCAACGGCCGGTCGTGTTGGGCGGCTACCACGCGACCGTGCTGCCGGAAGATTCGCTGCGCGAGTTCCCCGCCTTCGATTGCGCTGTGTTCGGCGAAGGCGAAGAGACGGCCGTCGCGCTCGCTCGCGCTTTTCAAAACCAGACCGGCTTGCGCGGCATCGAGGGCGTGTGTTTTCGTGACGGTGACGGCATCGTGGCGAATCCGCCGCGCGCGCGCCTGGCCGATCTCGACGCGCTGCCGCTGCCGGCGTGGGATCTTTTTCCGTTGCACGCGTACCAAGCCCACTATCGCACCGACCGCGGCGTCATCGAGCTGCCGGTCAACACCGGCCGCGGTTGCGTCGGGCGCTGCAAGTTTTGCGCGCGGGTGACCGGCGGCGCGCTGCGGCGGCGTTCGGCGGCGAACATCCTGGCCGAGGTGCGCGACGACGTGGAACGCCACGGCGCGGGCGCGATCGTGTTCATGGACGAATCGTTCGCGCAAGACGCCGCGTTGGTCGAGCAGGTGTGCCGCGGGATGATCGACCAGGGCCTGCACCGGCGCATCTATTGGCTGTGCCAGACGCGCATCGACTCGGTGAGCCGCGACGGCCTGCGGCTGATGGCGGCGGCCGGCTGCCGGCACGTTTCGTTCGGCGTCGAGTCGGGCGACCCGGAACTGCTGGCGCGCGTGAGCAAGGGCATCGATCCGGACCGCATCCGCCGGGCCGTGCGCGACGCGAAAGACGCCGGCATCCTGGTCGACAATTTCTTCATCATCGGCCTGCCGGGCGAAACGAAAGCGACGGTGCGCCGGACGATCCGCTTCGCCGTCGAACTCGATTCCGACTTCGCCAACTTTTTTATCCTCGTGCCCTATCCCGGCACGGAGGTGTTCGAGATGGCCCGGCGCGGCGAAGGCGGCCTGCATCTGCTGACCTGCGATTGGGATCTGTACGGCATTCAAATGGGCCGCGCGCTCGAACTGACCGGCCTGTCGCGGTCGCGGCTCGAGCGGCTGCAATTCCGCGCGTACTTGCGCTTCTACCTGCGCCCGAGCAAGCTGCGCAACATGCTGCGCATGGTCAATCTGAAGGTGCTGCCGGTGTATCTGTGGAACCTGCTGACGGGTTGGTTCCGTCGCGGCGCGGCGCCGGAGGCCGTCGATGCGCGGCGTTGATCTGCTGCTGATTCAGCCGCCGGTGCATCTGCGCCGGACCGAACTGGGCGCGAGCCAGGTGAGCCCGAACCTGGGCCTGGCTTACATGGCTTCGTATCAACGCCGGCAAGGGCGCCGCGTGGCGGTCATCGACGCGCACGCGTTGCGTTGGGGATTGGATGAAATCGTCGCCGAAGCACGCGCGCAACGGCCGGCGCTGATCGGCGTTTCCGCGATGACCTATCAGATTCTGCCGGCGGCCGCGACCGCCGCCGCGCTGAAGGACGCGCTGCCCGATACGCCGATCGTGCTCGGCGGCGCCCACGCGACGGCCGTGCCGCGGCGCACGCTCGACGAGTTCCCCGCGTTCGATGCGGTGCTGACCGGCGAGGGCGAAATCAATCTCGGCCTGGCGCTCGATGATTTTCACGCGGGCGGTTTGCGGGCGCGGCCCGGCATTCACCTGCGCGGCGAAGGCGAAGAGGTTTCGGCGCACGCGGCGCCGCGGGTCGAGCGGCTCGACGAGCTGCCGCCGCCGGCCTTCGATCTGTTTCCGCTGCACGCCTACTGGCCGTTTTATTCGCGGCGGTGGCTGATGGAGCTGCCGCTGTCGGCCTCGCGCGGCTGTCCGTTCAAATGCACGTTTTGCACGAAGGTCATGGGCGACCGCGCGCGCTTCCGTTCGCCCGAGAGCCTCGTCGCCGAAACCGAACGCCACGTCCTGCGCCACGGTCTGCGGCAGGTGATCTTCACCGACGAAAACTTCACGCTGAAGAAGTCGCTGGTGCACGGGTACTGCGCAGGCCTGATGCGCCGCGGGTTCGCCGGGCGGCTGCGATTGATCTGTCAGAGCCGGGTGGAGATCGAGCCCGAAACGATTCAACTGATGGCGCGCGCCGGTTTCACGCATATCACCTTCGGCATCGAATCGGGCGACCAGGAAATTCTGGACCGCGCCTGCAAAGGCATCACGCCGGAGCAGAGTCGCCGCGCGGTCGTCGCGGCCAAGCAGGCGGGGATGGTCGTGGACGGCAACTTCATTCTCGGCCTGCCCGACGAAAACGAAGAGACCGTTCGGCGCACCATCGACTTCGCCTGTTCGCTGCCGCTCGACTACGCCAGCTTCTTTTTGCTCGTGCCATATCCCGGCAGCAAGGTGCTGGAGATGGCCCGCCGCGGCGAGGGCCGCCTGCGCCTGTTGTCCGATCGCTGGGAAGACTACGGCAAGCAGACCGGCGGCGCGGTGGAGTTGACGACGATCGGCCGCCAGCGCCTGGAGACATTGCAGTTTCGCGGCTACCTGCGCTTCTACGGACATCCGAAACGCTGGCTGCCCGTCTTCCGCAAGGTTTCGTTCGCCACCGTGCTGTCGTTCTTGAAAATGCGCCTCTGGCGACCCGCGCCGGAAGGCGGAAAAGCGGCTCGCCTCGCGCGAAACCCTTGACTCTTCTACTCGTAACAAAATAAGATAGATAAAATAGGGGTGCAGTTCGTCCGGACGGAGGCAATTATGAGACACTTATCGTGGCTGATCACTGTAGGTTTGGTGTTGCTTCTGGCGGCGGGATTCGCCGCCGGCTGTTCCTCCGGCGCCAGTAACTCGGCGNNATGACGACACCGGGATGCCGCCTCCGGGTGATGACGACACTTCGCCGAGCGACGACGACACCTCACCGACGGACGACGACACTTCGCCGACCGACGACGACACTGTGACCGACGACGACACGACGCCGTCCGACGATGACACGACGCCGAGTGACGATGACACGACGCCGAGTGACGATGACACGACGCCGAGTGATGACGACACGACGCCCAGCGATGACGACACGACACCCAGCGATGACGACACGACGCCGAGCGACGACGACACCACGCCCAGTGACGATGACACGACCCCCAGTGACGATGACACGACTCCGAGCGATGACGACACCACGCCCGTTGACGACGACGCCGACGATGACAGCACCGGCCAGGCGCCCGGCGTGGTCATCAACAGCCCGATCAATGGGCACACGTACAACACCTACATCATCGACATCGACGTCGACCTGACTCGCGTCACGGATGCCTCGACCGTGAAGGTCCTGCTCGATGACGTGGACATCACCACGTTGCTGACCGTGACCGCGACGTTCGTCACCGGCTCGCTCAATGCCGGCAACGGCGGCGACCATGTGCTGCGCGTCGAAGCCAGCAACGAGTATGGCGCCGGCGCGGCCGAATCGGCGTTCAAGATCAACAAGCCGTGGATCGAAGTCGATCTGCCGCAACAAGGCGACTACTACAATTCCTCGACGATGGACGTGAAGGCCTTCTACGGCAATTGTCTGGACGGCGGCGTCACGGTCACCTTGGACGGCGCGGACATCACCGGTCAGCTCGACGTCTTTTTGGGCAAGATCACCGGCAAGTTGGAGATGCTGACCACCGGCGACCACATGATGGTCTTCACCGCGCAGCGCGGCGCGGATATCGCCGAAGTCGACGTGCCCTTCACCGTGGAATTGCTCGACCCGCATTTCGATTTCCACGCGAGCGCGACCCAGCTTGCGACCGGGCAATACGTCGATTTGTTCTACACGTTCTATGATGAAAGCGGCAACGACATCACTTCGTCGGTGGCGATCGACATCATCGTTTCGCCGAATACCGGCGTGGTGCAGGTCGGCGACCGGCTGTGGTTCTATTATCCCGGGCTGTTTTCCATCACGGTCAGCACGTACTACTCCGGGCAGACTTACTCGGCGACGGTGTGGCTGTACGTGACGCAGGCCGACATTTACAGCCTCGACATTCAGGCGTCCCCCAACGAGATTACCGCCGGCCAGACGGTGCTCATGACCGCGACCATCGTCGACATCAACGGCAACCCGGTGTACCTGCCGGTCGCCTACACCGTCGATCCGCCGTTCGGCGCGACGGTCAACGACAACGCGATCACGCTCACCCACGCGGGCGAGGCGACCGTCATCGGCAACGTGGTCGGCTACGACGTCTACGACACCGCGACCGTGACGGTGAACCCGGGTCCGCCGACCGACGTTACGCTGTACGTCGACCAACCGACGATCAATCAACATGACTCGGTCCAGGCCGTGGTGGACGCGCAGGACGCGTACGGCAACGCCACGCCGAACAACACCTTCGTGGAAGTGGTGCCGACGACGGGCGTGACCATCACCCCGGGCGCGACGCACCATTACACCATCAAGTTCGATTCCCCCGGCTACTTCGTGGTGTCCGGCAAGGTGAACGGCTATCCCGCGCTGGTCGATCAACAGGTCGTGCAGGTGGTCAACATCACGGTGCCGGGCGTCATGTTCACTTCGCCGCCGCGGGGTTTTTACACCCACGACCCGACGGTGCAGGTGTCCGGCTACGTCTCGAATGTCGACACGTACACGGCCACGCTGACGATCAACGACGAGTACGTGTACATCCGGCCGGTCGACGGCTACTTCGAAACCACCTTCACGCTGGCCAGCGGGCTGAACATCATCGTGGCCAAGGTGAAGGACATCAACGGCAAGACGGCCGAAGGCTCGACCAGCGTGCTCTACGGCAAGGCCGAATGGCCGAACGATTCGTGGATCACCGACGCCTTCGGGCTGCGCATCACCAATGTCGGCTTCACTGACGTCGAGGCGGTGATCGAACGGTTCCTGATCGACCTGGACATCGAACAAATGCTGCTGTCGATGAACCCGATCTTCGACGAGAAAGTCGAGATTTGGGGCGTCACCGTGGCGAGCGCCAAGGCGTGGATCAAAGGCGCGGACTATTCCTTCCCGTGGGTCCATTTCAACTGCGAGCCCGGCGGGATGAATGTGATCGCGGGCATCAACACCTTCACGTTGTGGTTCGACGTGCGGGTCTACGTCATCGGCATCGGCAGCACGATTCACGGCCAGGTGATTCTGACCGACACCCAAGGTTCGGCCTGGGCGTGGATCACCGCGCAGAACGGCAAACTTCAGCTCACCATGGACGCACTTACGCTCACGATCGGCAGCATGGATGTGCAGCTCAGCGGCTTCCCGCAGATCCTGCTGGATCTGTTCGAGGGGGTGATTACGTCGGTGGTGGAGTCGGTGGTCTCGACGGCGCTGCAGCAGATGATTCCGCCGTTGGTGCAGGGCTTCCTCGATCAGATTCCGTACGACTTCCAGTTCCCGGTGGGCAACGCGAACTTCACCTTCGCGGCCAATCCGGCGGCCGTCCTCTTCGACGGCGACGGCGGAACGATCAACCTGTCGTCGCGTACGTTGACCGACACGATCAATCCGGTCATGCCGGTATTCAACGGTTCGCTGAAAACCGACAACCCGATGCCGGCGATGGGGCATTACATCCCCGGCGGGCAGGAGGAAATTCACTTCGGCTTCGTCCTGGGCGATGACATCATCAACCAGATCCTCTACCAGGTCTTCCGCTCCGGCATGTTGGCGCCGGACTTCCCCAACGTGTTCACCGCGTGCAGCGAGCCGCTCCATACGCTGCTGCCGCAAATCTGCACCACCTACGGCGACGTGCCGATTACGATCAAGCTGCGTCCGCTCTTGCCGCCGATCATGATGCTCGGCTCCGCGGCGGCCGACTCGACCAGCTCCGTTCCGGCGCAGATTCAGCTGGGCGACATGTTGATTTACCTCTACGCGGAAACCACCGGGGGCGAGGAGCCCGTGCTGACGTTGGCGACCAGCGTCACTCTGCCGGCGACGATCAGCCACGATTACGCCACCAATACGCTGACCGTGGCCTTCGGCACGCCGACGGTGGTGGTCGATACGGTGAACAACCCGCTCGACCTGAACGAGGCGCTGTTCGAATCGCTGGTGCCGCCGCTGGTGCAACTGCTGCTGCCGCTCCTCTCGCAGGCCATCGGCGGCTTCCAACTGCCGACCTTCGATGGTTGGGTTCCGCAGTTGCAGCAGATGATGATCATGGGCTCCGGTCTCGATTTTATCGGCATCTTCCTGCGGTTGGATCCGGCGCCATAACGGCGCGCGCGTAATAAGCCAGAGCGGCCGCAGGCTGACTGCGGCCGCTTTTTTTGTCCGCAGTTCTTGGTTGACGAGCCGGCGGCCTTCCGCTAAAGGTGACTTCTTTGTTTGCTCGAACGGCGGTTTCGTGTCGGCGGGAGGAATGATGACCACGCGGTCCGGCGCGGCCTGGATCGTTGCGTTGANNTGCGTTGCTGCTGGTGTTGCCAGCGGCGAGCGCCTTCGCCGTCGAACCGCCTGCGGCCGTCACGGCGGCCGACACGCCCTCCGACGCCGGCGGCTCGATCACCATTCGCTTCCGCCCTTCGCCGAGCGAAGCCGACGCCGCGGACCCCGTCGTCAGCTACCAGGTGCTGCGCGCGGCGTGCCGGCCCGACCATTTCGAGTCCGTCAGTTCGTCGGCGTCGTGGGCGCTGAGCAACGCCGGCAAGGCGACGCGTCAAACGCCGCAGCTCGAAGTGGTCGACAGCGACACGCAGGACGGCACGGACTACTTCTACCAGGTCGTCGCCCTGA
>PMZC01000249.1 GCA_003170555.1 Deltaproteobacteria bacterium | reverse complement strand
GCGTCAGCGTCTCGTATTCCCCCTCCGCAAGACGGAGGGGGTTGGGGGAGGTCCCCCAAGAAAGGGCAAGCTCATGCGGCGAACCATCTTGATCGGCGGCCTGGTGCTGCTCGCCATCGGCGGGCTGGCGTGGTGGGCAAGCGCGCAGCAGACGGCGCCGGACGGGCCGGCGTATTCCGTACCCATTTTCTTTTCCAATGAGCTGCCGGCGAACTGCCGCGAGCACGCGGTGGAACGGCGCCGCGAGTTCGCGCGGGACAGCCGCACGGCGTACGACATCGTTTTCGTCGGCGATTCGCTCGTCGAGAATTGGTCGCCGCTGCCGCTGGCGCAGTCCCATCACGCGGCCAACCGCGGCATCGGCTGCGATTCGACCAACGGCCTGCACGAACGCCTCGCGCGCGACGTGATCGCCTATCATCCGCGCGCCGCCGTGGTGCTGATCGGCGTCAACGATATCTACCTGCTCGCCTGGCTCGGCCGCGCCGACCGCGTGCACCGCACGGCGATGAACATCGTCGCGATCGCGCAGCGCCTGCAGGGCCACGGCGTTCGCCCGCTGATCGTGCTGCCGCTGCCCGTGCGCGCGCCGATCACCGGCGAATCGACCGAGCTCAGCAACGCGATGATTGGCGATCTCAACGCGGAGTTGACGAAGCTGCTGCCGCTGTCGAACGCCGATTTCGTCGACGCGTCCGCCGCGCTCGGCGACGAGCATCACGCGCTGCGTCCGGAATTCACGCCCGACGGCCTGCACCTTTCGCCGGCGGGATACGCCGTGCTCAATCGTCTCGTCGAACCGCAGTTGGAAAAGTTGATGCGGTAGGGGCGGGCCGAATTGCGGATTGCGAATTGCGGATTGCGAATTGCGGATTGACGAAAGGCTCGGGTCCTGCGGCTTGAGTCCTGAGGGTTGTGACGCGAAGGCGAGTGGCGACCGTCCCCAAGCCCCACCCCTCAAGTCTCAAGCCCCAAGCCTCATGTCTCCCTTGCGACTCAGCAGCCGATGCGCGTTGCCGCCGAAAAAGGCGTCGTGGTTTTGCCGCACCCAATCGAGCGCGAGCCAATTCTCGACTTGCTCGGCATAGATGAAGGTGAGGTTCGGAAAATCGGAGCCGAATAGAATGCGCTCGGCGTAGCGCGCCAGGCCGTTCCAATCAAACTTGTCCAGCTCCGCCACGCCGGGCGCTTTGGTAAACGAAATCTCGAGGTGCAGGCCCGGGTATTGATCCATCAGCTTCAGGTACTCCGCCGTCTGCATCGCGCCGAGGTGGGCGATCACCGCGTGGAGCGCCGGATTGCGCCGCAGCCGCTCGGCCACGCGCGACACGTCGAGGTGCGGGCGCGTGTACGGATACGGCGCGTCGCCGCTGTGCAGCACGCACGGCAGGCCGCGCCGCTCGAGCAGATCGAACGCCGGATCGAGCCGCGGATCGCTGATCGCCACCTGCTGCACTTCGCAGTGAATCTTCATGCCGCACAGGCCGTGGTCGTCAACGGCGCGGCGCGCGAGGTCGGCCACGTCATCATCGGGATGGACGGCGAAAAACCCGCGCACCATCGCGTGCTCGCGCTGCACGTCGGCCATCCACGCGTTGAGTTCGGCGGCGACGCCGGGCTTGTGAGCATACGGCAGCGCCCAGCATTCGCGCACGCCGAACGCGCGCAGCAGATCGAGGACCTCGCCGGTGCGGTGCGGATACGGAATGGCCCAGCCCGCCTGCGCGAACCAACGGCGGATCGCCTCAAACAAGCGCTCGGGAAAAAGATGCACGTGGCAGTCGACGGCGATGTCCGTCGGCGGAACGCGATTCCAATCGGCCGCCGGCTTTTCTATTGCGCGCGGCCCCACAGGCTGGGGAACGGCCCCATGACGAAGTCGATCGTACCGCCGTGTACGATCTGGTCGTGCGTGAAGAACGGCGTGGCCAGCGGTTCGCCGTTGATCGTCACCGATTGTACGTACATGTTGTCCGCGCTGTTGTTCTGCGCGGTCATCACCAGCTCGCCGCCGTCGAGGTGCAGCGTCGCGCCGTCGAACAGCGGGCTGGTGATCACGTACTGATCGGACCCCGCGACCGGGAAGAAGCCCAGCGAGGCGAACACGTACCACGAGCTGTAGGCGCCCATGTCGTCATTGCCGTCGAGTCCGTCGGGATCGTCGCGGAAATATTCGCCCAGAATCCAGCGCGCGTACTTCTGCGTCAGGTCCGGCCGCCCGGCGAACGTGAACATGAACACGTGGAAGATACTCACCTCGTTGCCGAACCAGAAGTAGAGATCCGGCAGCCAGTTGAGGTCGAGCGTCTCGCTGTACTCTTTGTCGAAGGCCCAATCGAGCGCGTCGACGAACGGCTTATCGCCGCCGAACAAATCGATCAGGCCCTGCGGATCGCGCGGCGCGTAGAACGTCCAGTGCCAGGCGTCGCCTTCGACGTACTGCTCGCTGAAGGGGTATTCCGGATAAAACGGCATGGCCCACGAGCCGTCGCAGTTGCGCGCGCGCAGGAAATGCGTTTTCGGATCGAAATGGTTTTTGTAGTACTTGCTGTGCGTGAGGAACATGTCGGCGTCCGCAGACAAGCCCATCGCCGCCGCCCAACTCGACAGCGCCGCGTCTTCGTCGGCGAATTCGAGAATGATGCTCGTGCCGCGGCTTTCGTGGTCTTCGCAGATCCAATGGACATTCAGGTAATCCTCGATGTCCTCGCGCCCGCTGACCGCGACCGGCCCCGTCGCGTGCGCGTAGCAGCCTTCGTAGGCCGTCTGGTAATCCCAATCGCGCACGCCCTTCACAAACGCGTCGGCGAACGCGATGTCGGCGCTGGTGCCGATCATCGAGCCGGTATCGCCGTAGAGCAGCGCCCACTTCGGAATGCCGCCGCCCTGCTCATACATCAGCGTCATCGACTGCATGATGTCGGCGCTTCGCGTCGGGTCGATCAGGTTCAACAGCGGATGCTCGGTGCGGAACGTGTCCCACAGCGAGAGGTCGGTGTAGTAGCGCCGCGCGCCGGCGTCGTGCGCCTGCTTGTCGAAGCCCACGTATTGGTTGTTGGCTTCGGTGAAGTCGGTGGGGTCGAGATAAGCGTGGTACAGCGAGGTATAGAAAATGCGCTGCTGCGTTTTTGTGCCGCCGCGGATTTCGATCTTGCCGAGCGTGTCGCGCCAACGATCGCGCGCCGCCTGGACCGCGCCGTCGAAATCCCACGCCGGGATTTGCGCCGCGAGATTCGCGACCGCCTGGTCGAGGCTCTGGTAGCTGAGGCCGACCTTAACCAGCAGCGGCGCGCGACGCGACGCGAAGGAGAGGTACGCGCCGATGTCCGCGCCGGTTTCGTCGGTCTGGTGCGCGGTCGGCTGGCCGTCTTTCCACGTGCCGTAGTCGGCGAAGTCCGCCGAGAACTCCATCGCGTAATAGACCAGCACGCCGCCGTAGCGGCCGGTCATCGGGCCCTGCAGATCGATCACGCCGCGCACCGTGTGCTGGGCGGCGTCGATATGCACCTCGGCGTTTTTCACCCAACCCGGTTCGATCGAGTGGCTGGGATAGACGATCACGTACGGCGTGTCGCCGTCGGGATAAGTGTAGCGATGAATCGCCGCCAGGTCCGTGTTCGCCAGTTCGGCGAAGACGCCGCTGTCGTCGAGCTTGACCGAGTAATAGCCGGCCCGCGCGATCTCGTTGGCGTGCGAGTAGGCGCTGCGGAACCCGGCTTCGTCGATGGGCGTGCGCGGCATTTTCGTCGTCGGCATGACCAGCAGCGAGCACAAATCCGGCGCGCCGGTGCCGTGCATGCGCGTATGCGAGAAGCCGCGAATCATCGTGTCCGGATAGTAGTAGCCGGAAAAATGCTGCTGGCCGATGTTGATGCCGTGCGTCGTGGTGTCCGGGCCGACCGAAACCAGACTGCCCGGCGTCTTGGGGCCGGGATATGCGCCGGAATAGCCGTAAAGGAAGCCGCCGGTGCCGACCAACGGATTGACCAGCGTCACCGGATCGAGCGGCGTCGTGTCGTCATCCGCCGCGTCGTCGTCCACGGTGTCATCATCGGTTTGATCGTCGTCCGCCGCGTCGTCATCGACCGCGTCGTCATCGACCGCGTCGTCGTCGGCGTGATGGCCGTTGTCGTCGTCGTCATCGCCACCGCAGCCGGCCAGGCTCAGCGCGAGCAACAGCAGAATCGCGAGCAAGCAAGAACGGCGGAGCATGTCCACCTCCCGTCAGTTCGGCCGCGTATTGTACACGATTTTTTCGACCGACTCACCGCGCCATTTTTCGGAACAGGGTCTTCACCGTTTCGGTCAGAATCTTCAAATCAAAACCGAGGTTGGTGTGTTTGATGTAGTAAAGATCGAGTTGCAGTTTTTCCTTCGCGTCGTCGACCGTGGCGCCGTACGGGTAGCGCACCTGCGCCCAGCCGGTGATGCCCGGCTTCACCACGTGGCGCTGGTGGTAGTAGGGCAGGTCGCGCGCGAGCTGCTCGACGAAAAACGAACGTTCGGGCCGCGGGCCGACGAAGCTCATCTCGCCCTTCAGCACGTTCCACATCTGCGGGATTTCATCGACGCGGTACTGCCGGATGAAGCCGCCGACGGACGTCACGCGCGGATCGCCTTCGGCCGCCCAGACCGGTCCGGTGTCCTCTTCGGCGTCGATGCGCATCGAGCGAAACTTGAGCAGGCTGAACTTGCGGCCGTTCAGGCCCACGCGTTCCTGCCGGTAGAGCAGCGGCCCCGGGCTGGTCGTTTTGACGAGAATCATGGTCACGATGGACAGCGGCGCGGAAAGCAACAGGCCCAACGCGGCGAAGAAAACGTCGAAGGCCCGCTTGGTGACCAAGCGCAGGCGGCCGACCTTGAACCCGTCGGTGAAGATGAACCAGCTCGGCCGCAGCGATTCGAGCACGATCTTGCCGGTGAACTGTTCGTGGAACACGATGTTGTCGATGATGCGCACGCCCGTCATCTTGACCGGCATCAACTCCGCGACCGGCATGTTGCCGCGCTGCTCGTCGAGCGCCACCACCACCAAATCGGCGCGCCGTTCGCGCGAGAGCGTCAGGATGTCGCTCGTCTCGCCGACGACGGGGAAGCCCATCAGGTCTTTTTGCTCGCGCGTCTCCTCGCTGACCACGCCGACGATCTTGTAACCGGAGTCGCTGTAGCGCAGCACGTCTTCCAGCAACAGGCGCGCCGCTTTGCCGGTGCCCAGCACCAACAGGTTTTGGGTGAAGCTCGATTCCTCGCTGAGCTCGCCCCAGAGCAAACGGTAGAGAATAGTGCCGATGATCCCCAGCATCACCCCCATCGCGAGAATATACTGGCCGACGATCGCCGGCGGGTAAACGTAATAGACCACGGTCAACACCACGACCGCCGTGATGAACGCCTTGAGCAGGCTTTTGGCGAACTCGCGAAACGAGATGTGGAGCGCGACTTCATACAGATTGAAGTAGTGAAACGCCAGCTTGACCACGCCGAAGATGATCAGCAGGCCGCCGAGCTTCTGGTATTCGAACAGATCAAACTGGTCCCACAAAAAACGTAAGTACGCGGCCGTGCCGAAGGCTCCAAGCAGCACAATGTCTTGAAAGAGGAGGAAAACGAAGTTGCGGCTCGCGTTCGATCGCATGTTGACCCGAGGTGGTAACGACTGGCCCAAATACTAGGCGGGCGAGCGCCTGATGGCAAGCTGAAAGCGCGTCGACGGATCGGGAAATCCGGCGGTGGAACGGCTACTCGACGTTGCGCGCCATGCGAAATCCTTCGCCGGCGACGCGCGCTATCGAAAGTTCCCGACGCTTTGCCGCTTTTTCGGTATCGCTTCTCAAACACGCTCGTCTGGTCGGTATCTCGACCCTACTCTCCCGGTTGACGCAGCCGCCGCGTTGCGCGACGATTCGGGTCACATCACTAGGCAACGACAGCGGCGGGCAGAGTTCACTCTGTGGGAGTAACACTCATGCGCAGCAAGCGTCTTCTTTTGGTCGTGGCAATCGGCTTGATCGTCACGCTGGCGTCTTTCGCCCTGGCGCGGAACCGGGGCGGCGGGTTTTCGAGACAGGGCGTAACACCGGGCGAGTGGTACAAAAAGAGCGTGGCGCTCGTGGTCGGCATCGACCAATACTCGCAAGGCTGGCCGCCGCTTTCCGCGGCGGTGAGCGACGCCAACCAGATGGAAGCGGCTTTGCGCGGCCAAGGCTTCCAGGTCATCAAGTTGCTCAACCAGCAGGCGACGAGAGACGAGATCATGCACCAGTTGCAGGACGTGATCCCGCCGCAGCTTGGCCAGGGTGATCGTTTCCTGTTCTACTTCTCCGGCCACGGTCAAACCGAACAGGCGCCGGGCGGACAACTCGGCTACCTCGTGCCGGTCAACGGCCGCCGGCCCGAAGGGCAGGATTCCTGGTCGAGCTACATCTCCATGACGGAGATCCGCAACGTCCTCATGAACAAATACTCGGCCAAACACGTGCTGCTGGTGGCGGATGCGTGTTTCAGCGGTCTCTTGGCCGGCCGCGGCACGCTGCGTTCGCCGACCGTTCAAGCCGCCTTACAGCAGGAAGGGCGAATGGTGCTCACGGCCGGTGGTCGCGGCGAGCAGGCGATGGACGGGCTGTTCACCGGCGTGCTGGTTCGCGGCATGCAGGGCGGGGCCGATTTCAACCACGACGGCTACATCACCTTCAGCGAACTGGCTCTTTACGCGCAGCAGCATGTGACCGACCGCAGCGAGGGACGACAACATCCGGTTTTCAATCGCTGGGAAGGCGAAGGCGAGATGGTGTTCCGCTGTGGAGATATGGGGCAGGGAGGTGGCGAAACGCCGACGCCGACGCC
>PMZC01000161.1 GCA_003170555.1 Deltaproteobacteria bacterium | reverse complement strand
CGTGGCCGCCGACCGGCGTGGGCTGTGGACGATTACGCTGTTTATCGGCTACGTCATCGCGCTGCCGATCTATTGGTGGCTTAATATCTGGAGTGAGCCGCGCGAACGCGCGAAGCTGAAACCGCTGCGGCGGCGCGGGCGGATCGCGCTCGGGGTGGCGTCGTTTGCGCCCTTTCTCGGCTTCACCATGATTTTCGTCGGCATGATGTTCTCCATTACCCAGATGGTCGCCACGCAGATAGCCCGGGTGCAAATGGAGCAAGCGACGCCGGTCGGCCAGACACCCGGCGCCACGTCGGAAACTGCGGCCGCCAACCAGGCGCCCCCAACAATGGTCGGCGAAAAGGCAGGGGCCAACGCGGCCGCTCCGCCGCCCGCGACTCCGGCGCCCGTTTCACCACCGCAGATGCCCGCGGGCTTCCCGCCGATGCCGGCTCTGCCGCTCGCCGCGTTGTTCATCAACATGGCGGTTTTCTGGATCGTGGGGACGATCTTCGTCGTGCATCTGTTTCATACCGCGCGCCTGACCAAGCAGCAACGTATCCTCTGGGCGCTGTTGATCTTCCTCCTCGGCATGTTCACGATGCCGATCTACTGGCTCCTGTACGTCTTGCCCAAGCCGAAACCGGTGAAAGCGGTGCTGGTCGCAATGCCTGCTCAGCCGACTCCGCCGGGATAGCCCGCGGGAAGAAAAGTCGATGGAAAGCAACGTGCGAAATATCGGAAAACGGGTGACGATCTACCAAGACTTGGGAGGCCCGCGAATCGAGATTCGCGCCTGGCGCATAGCGTTCCAGATGATCTTTATGTTCATATGGACCGCTGGATCGGCTTATGCCACCGCTGCTGCGATTTATGTTCTTGTGCACGGCGATCCCTGGAAAATTAAAGGCGCCGCGTTGATTGGCTTCGCGCTTTTCTGCATGGCATTCCTGGCGTTTGGGCTTCTCAATTTTTTCTGGATGGCGTACGGCAAGGATATCGTCCATATGGAAAACGGTTTGCTCGTGGTTACGAGAAAGATATTGTTTGTTCATCGCACACGACGTTTCCTGCTATCCCAGGTTTCCAATTTGTGTTGCGCTGTACCGTCGGTAGTGCCTCTCGGTCCGCGCACAAAAAGCCCCTTTTTCTTTGGTGGTGGAAGTGTGAGTTTCGATTACGGCGACCAAACGGTCTATTTCGGACAAAATTTGCCGGACACAGACGCCGTTGCGATCGTCGTCGCGCTCGGTCCGTTTATTGGAATGAGGCGGTAAACCAACCGACACAGCAAGAATAACACCGAGAGGATGTACTCCGTCCAAGACAAATCGCCCCCGCACGGGCGGGGGCGATGGCGCTTGCTGATTCGCGAATCAGTTGTTGGTGAAGAAGAACTCGCTGGCGATCTTGTCCCAGTGTTCGGCGTCGATCTGCTTGGCCATGCCGCTGACCGGCGCGCCGCCGTCAGCCGCCATGGCACCGACGGTCGCGTTGGCGCGGGCGAAGAGTGTGTCGACCGACTGCTCGGTCCATTTGCGCGCCAGCAGGCCGCTGAGCAGATTGCGGAAGCTGGTGGTCAGCCGCGGCGATTCGACCTTCAGCAGCCAGCCCTGGCCGTACGGATCGTGGTTGACGTTCTCGACCGCCTTCGCGTTGATCGCCACGACCTTGCCTTCGACCGGCGCGATCATGTCGACGGTTTTGCCGTCCGCCACAATCGACCACGCCTTCTCGCCCTGGCGCAACTCCGTTCCCACCGCGGGCAACTTGATCTGATCGATCCGGCCGATCAGCTTGTTGGCGAAATCGTCCAGACCGACCGCCGCCAGGCCCGCGCTTTCCAACCGCGCCCAGGTATGGCCCAGGTGATAGCTGATGCCTTCGGGAACCAGCAGGCCGCGGATGTAATCCATCGCCCGGCCGAGCACATTTTCTTTCGCCGTCGCCGGAACGGCCGGCGCCTGGAGCAACCGGTAGAAGATCGCGAACAGGCCGATGAAGAGGAACGCCACGCCGTATTCCATCAGCTTGGTGTGCAGCACGTAGTCAACGAAGGTGTGATACTCAGTCATCGTCAGCCTCCTCCGGACCTTCAGTGCTCGTCCGGGAAATCAGGCAGGCGGTACAGCACCGGCATCCGGTTGACCACCCACTTGAATACAATCACGCCAAACGTAGCCAGGGTCAGCGAAAGAACGATTTCCATCCAGCTCGGGAAATAGCGCTCCGGCGCATCCCAGTTGAGCGCCGTCATGCACACGTTGAACCGATTGACCATGATGCCCAGCACGGTCAGCACGCTGGCGACCCGCACCAGCGTCGCGCTCTGCCGGCGCACCGCCATGGTGTAGAGGTAGAGCGGCAGCAGCACGAAGCCGATCACCTCGATCAAATACACGACGCCGTAGAAGCCTTTCAGGTAGACCCAGTTGCCGCCGTGGAGCAGCGCCAGCATCTTCAAGGCGAAATACGCGAAGAGTACGAAGCCGGCGGCCTTGCCCAGGCCCAGGGTCAGGCGGTCGATCTTTTCGTGATCGCTTTCCTTCACCTGCCAGCCGAACACCTTGTGCGACAGCAGGCTTTCCACCACCAGCATCGCGATGCCGCCGGCGAGGCACGACACGAAAAACAGGTACGGCAGGTAGGGCGAGTACCACAGCGGGTGCAGGCGCGACGGCATGATCAGGAAGACCGCGCCGAGCGCCGACTGATGGCCCAGCACCAGCACGGAACCCAGAATCACCGCGCCGATGTGGATCTTGTACAGCCACTCGCGGATTTTGGTGAGGTGCAGCCACTCGACGACCGCGGGCAGGAACTCGATGAACTGGATCGTCAGGTACAGCGCGAGGTGTTCCGCGACCAGGAACAGCACCGAAGCGGTGCCCATCGAAAAGGTCAGCGGATACGGCAGGCGGTAATACCGGCCGAGGTCCATCGCCAGCCCGACGATGGCGAAGAAGTAGCCGAGGAAGCCGGTCAGAATCGCCGGGCGCACCATCGGCTGGTAGTCTTTCAAACCGAAAATGTACACGCCCACGGCCATCACGAAGCCGCCGGTGGCGACCGCGACGCCGAAGAACATGTCGAAGCCGAGCCAGAGACCCCACGGGTTGATATTCGACAAATGCGTGGCGGCGCCCAGGCCGTAAATCAAACGATAGATGATGACCGGAATGCCGACGGCCAGGATGGCGGCGGCGACGATGTTCCACGGCGTGATCAGGCTTTTGATGTACTCGCCGATCGTCTTGCCGAGGAAGATGTTCTCGCGAATCCACTCTTTCGGGGTAGTCGGCATGGTGCGCTCGCTCATTTGCGGCCCTCCTCCGGGTGCTCTTTCGCCGACTTCTCACGCGCCTTGGCGATCGTGTAGAACCCGGCGAGCAGAATGGGAAGGCCGATGTGAAGGACCGGGATCGTCGCCAGGAAGCCGTAGGTCTTTTTCGGCAACGCCGTCGTGCCCAGGTCCATCTTGAAACCCAATTGTTCGAACGGCACTTTTGAAATGTACATCCACGACGTGCCGCCGACTTCGTTCTGTCCGTAAATGTGATCGACGTAGCTGCTGTCGTTCGCCAATTTCTTTTGCGCGATCTTCAGCAGGTCCTTGCGCTTGCCGAACAGGATCGCATCGGTCGGGCAAGCCTCGACGCAGGCGGGCACGCCGCCCGGCTGACTGATGCGATTCAAACAAAACGTGCATTTGCGAACGCGCGGCGTAAACGCGCGATCATATTCGTAGGTCGGAGCGTAGAACGGGCAGGCCTGCATGCAATAGCGGCAGCCGATGCAAACGTCCTGATTGTAAACGACGGCGCCGGTCGGGCTTTTGGAAAAGGCCTTGGCCAGACAAGCCGCGAAGCAGGCCGGCTCGTTGCAGTGCATGCATTGCTTTTTCACGAACACCGGCTTGTTGCCGGTCGCCTCGCTCTGGAACCGATTGACCACCGTGAACTCGTTGTTCTGGGTGCGCCGGGGTTTCTCGAAAACCGAGTTGTCTGCGAAATACTTGGCCGGCTTGCCCAGGTTGTTCGCCCGGTCGCAAGCTTCTTCACAAGACCGACAACCGATGCACACGCTGGTGTCGACCAACACGCCGTTGCTGTCCGGGTAACCTTCGAAATCCTCGTTGTTGGCTTTCGCCTCACGAGCTACGCCGAGGGCCCCGGCCGCCCCCGCGCCCAACATCAACTTGAGAAAACCGCGTCTGTCGATACCCATGATGTTCTCCCTCAGTGTGCGGTTGGCGTCGCGGCCGCGCGCTTCGCGTGACAATCAGCGCATCCGGTCGGGCCCGCGCCCATGCTGCTGTGGCAGCCGATGCACTGCTTGTGGAACGCCGCTTTCAAACTCGTGCCGTCGTTGGGCGACTCCACCGCGTTGTTGGTGCGATGGCATTCGTAGCACGCCAGGGTCGACCCCTCGGGCTGGTGATGGTGGCACGACGCGCACTTTTCGGCGTAGCCCACGTGGCTCGCGTGATTGAAGTTGACGCCTTCCCACAGGTTCTTGATCTTGTCGATGGTCACGCTAGCCGGACCCCGATTCGCCGCAGGCGCCGGCGTCGCCGTCGGTGCGGGAGTCGGAGTCGTCGCCGCGCTGGCCATCACCCCGACGACCAGGAGCAGGAACACCGCCGCCGCTAGTGCTTCCGGAATCCTGGTCTGTGTGCGTCTGGACATGGTCTCTTCACCTCCACGTTAACTTTCTGAACCGAACAGCTTGCGGGACACCAGCTCCCACTTGTCTTTCTCGATTTGCATCGCCGCGCCGGGCATCAGGTTCTCGCCGTCGCCGTAGACCACGCCGAGGCCGCCGAAGTTTTCGCGCAGAACCTGGGCCTTTTGCAAGTCGATCCACTTCATAAAACGCGAGGGAGTATATAGCTCAGGCAGCTCCTGGCTCAAGGTGTCGGGCAGAATCTTGACGATCCAGCCGTCGCGATAGGGCGACTCGCCGAGCAGCTTCGGTTCTTTGAGCAGCTTGGAGTTCACTTCGAACACCATGCCGCTGATCGGGGCGAGCTGCGTCAACGAACGATCGCCGAAGTGGATCGTCCACACCTTCTTGCCCTTGGCCAGTTTCGTGCCGGGCGCCGGGCAGTCGATCTTGGTGACGTCGCCGACGAACTGCCTCGTGAAGGCGTCCAGGCCGACTTCCACCACCGCCCGCTTCACGCGCACCCAGGTGTGCCCTTCGTGAAAGAGGATATCCTGCACCTCTTCCAGGTCCGGCACCATCTTGTCCTTCTCCACACGGTCGGTATACATCTTCTCCGCACGCTTTTCGGAGAAGCGCTTCACCAGCACCGCGTCGACGACGATCGCGACCGCGAACGTCAAGGCTACAAACAACACTACCATCTCCGTCTCCTTCCCTACGCCGCATTCTTGCGTGAATGGGTCGCGCTGAAGATGATGGCCACTGCCATCGTTACCATTACCATCATCGTCACCATCTCCGTGTCTCCTTCTTCGTTCCGACCCTTGATGGTACAAGAAGCAAGCCAGTTTTTTCGTCGTCTCCGGTAAACAAGGTTCAAAGAGGAAAGAATCGTTTCAATTTCAGTAAGTTACCATCTGCTTCGACGCATATTTTTTTAAGTTTCTTTGCGACACTAACAGAGCCCGATTTCGTTGAATTTAACGACACCGTAAATTCTGAATGATTGGCCATTCATATATAACTCGATGTAATTACATATTAAAATGTGTGTAGATAAATGCAGCATCGCAGTCGATGATTTCACCACCATTCAACCGGTCGTGAAAATGCGAAATAAGGCCAAACGAAGCCGATCGCGTCGCTTTTCACAACCCTCCATC
>PMZC01000028.1:21212-34255 GCA_003170555.1 Deltaproteobacteria bacterium | reverse complement strand
GGAATCGAAAGCCCCTCCCCGTGTCGGGGAGGGGTTTAGGGTGGGGTCAACGAAGTTTTCTGAGTTGCGATTGCAGGCTTATTTTTTAAACGGACCGAGGCGCGTCTCTTCGAGCACCTCGCCCAGCAGCACGCGCGCCCCGCGGCGCACGAATTCGTCGGCCAGTCGCAGGCCCACCGCCTCCGGCTCGTCCGGACGGCCGCGCGCCTCGCCGCGAAAAACGCGCAGCCCGTCGAGCGACGCCAGCGCGCCAAGCAAGACGAGTTCATCCCCTTCGATTCGCGCCAGCACGCCCAGCGGCAGCGAACGCTCGCTTTCCAATTCGCGCAGGACCGTGCGTTCGGCCCCGGCCAACAAGGCCGTCGCGGCGTCACGGAGCGGCCGCAGCAGCGCGAGCGTTTCGTGATCATTGGCGCGACACAGCAGGGCCAGCAAGCCTTGGCCGATCGCGGGGACCAGCTTCTCGATGGACGCCGCTTCGTGCGCGCGATCCAGGCCCTCCAGGAACGTCAGCTCATCCAGCGGCAGAACCGCCGCGTCGGCGCGGCCGTCGTCGAGGGCGCGCAGGCGGCCCGCCGGCTCGGACAACGGCGCGAAGCGCAGGTGGGGCGTCCGCTCCGCCAATTGGGCCTGCGTCAGCGCCGAGGGCGTGGCGATGGTCATCTGGGGCTGCAGGTGCTTGACGGCCAGGTCCGCGCGATAGACCACGGCCTCGCGTCGTTCGCGACCGGGCGGATAAGCCGCGATCGTCACTTCGGCCGGCAGCGTCGCCGCCAACTCCGGCACGGGGATGACCGCGACGTCGATGCGGCGGGCCAGCAGTGCGTCGACGAGCGGCGCGGTGGTTCGCGGTCGGTGAAAAAAATCAGAGTCGCTGAGTCCGATGGGGATCAGCAGCAGCGTCGTCGGCGTCGTGTTCCGCAAACGCGCGACGATGGCCTCCGCGTGGCGCAGGGCGGCGCCGCCCATCCGCACGCCGACGATCAGGTTGCCTGGCATTGGTTCAACTCGCTGTTGACTGATCGGGCTTCATGTTAGCGCGGCGGGGTCGCGATGCAATCCGGCTCAAATCAGAATTCGACTTCGCGCGCCAGATCGGCGACCGTGCGGCGCAGCACCGGATGCAGCCAATCGGGCGCGATCTCGGCCAGCGGCGCGAGCACGAACGCGCGGCGGTGCAGCTCCGGATGCGGCACGGTGCACAGCGGATCGTTCAGCACCAGATCGTCGTAAAGCAAGAGGTCGAGGTCGAGCGTGCGGTCGGCCCAGCGCGGGGCGGGCTCGCGGCCGAATTGCGTTTCGAGCTTTTGCAGCGCGGCCAGCAATTCCCGCGGCGGCAATTCCGTTTCGAGCACGGCGCACGCGTTGATGAACCGGTTCCGCGCGACGCCGCCGACCGGCGCGGTCTCGTGCAGCGTGCTGGCGGCGAGCAGGCGCGTCTGCGGCAATTCGCCGAGCGCGGCGATGGCGGCGCGCACCACGCCGGCGCGGTCGCCCAGGCTGCCGCCGATCCCGATCGCCGCTCTGGTCATCGGCGCAGCATAACACGGATTGGCGAAGCCCCGCACTTCGATTAGGATAATGGTCATGCCACGCGTCGGATTATTTGGCGGCACCTTCAACCCGGTCCACCTGGCGCATCTGCGCGCGGCCGAGGAAGCGCGCGAGGCGCTGGCGCTGGACCAGGTCGTGTTCGTCCCCGCGCATCTGCCGCCGCACAAAGACGCCGAGGGCATTTCCGACGCCGAACATCGGTCGGCCATGGTGCGCCTGGCCATCGCCGACCAGGATGCGTTCAGCGTCAGCGACGTCGAATTGAAGCGACCGGAGAAAAGTTACTCGCTGTACACGATCCGCCATTTCCGCAAGGAGCTGGGCGCGGCGGCGGAAATCTTTTTTCTCACCGGCGCCGACGCCTTCGCCGAGATCGCCACCTGGCATCGCTGGCGCGAGGTGCTGCCGATGTGCCACTTCGTGGTGCTGTCACGGCCCGGCCACGCGCTCGCGAAACCGGTCGATGTGCTGCCTGCCGCGTTCGCCGAACGTTATCGCCCGACCGGCGACGGCGCCTACGCAATGAAGGAAGGCGCGCGCCTGATTTTCCTGCCGATTACCGGCCTCGACATTTCGAGCTCCGACATCCGCCGCCGCCTGCACGAAGGCAAATCGGTGTGGTACCTCGTGCCCGACACCGTCATCGGTTACATCGAACAACACGGGTTGTATAAATAGCCGCGCCGCTCTACCAGCTACTCGGGTTGTAGTCGTCTCTTGCCCAGTTGGCCGGATTTTCCTTGATGTACTCGCGGATGCGCATCAGTTCCTCGTCGTCCCGGATGACGCGGTCGTAATAGTTGCGTTGCCAGACCGGCGATCCAGGCGTGCGGCGTAGAGCGTTGACGCGCGCCGTGGCCGCGCCCTTGAACCCGCGAACGATCGCCCCAAGGGTTTGCGAAGGAGAGCGAAGCGTAGGGGCGTATTGCCATACGCCCACGGTTGGGGCGTATGGCAATACGCCCCTACGAGCGGGTGTGCGATCGGCGATAAACAGAATCGCGTGAAAATGGTTGGGCATGACCACGAAAGCGTCGAGCGCCACGCTTTTTCTCTTCGCGACGGTTTGTCTCCATTCGTGCTCTACCAGCCGGCCCAACGCATTACACGTCATGACGCCGTCTGATATCGAGCCGAAAAGTCGCCGCCGCTCATGCGTGCAAATCGTCACGAAATACGCGCCGGCCACGGCGTAGTCGCATTCCTCCCATCGCAATGTCTGCCGATTGTGGTTCACCCGATCAATCAACGTTGGTTTGCTGGTCATTTGCTTTCCAACGTCTCCCACAATTCCAATGCGATTCCGTCGGCGACGAGGAATCCCGTAACCGTCGGGCAAAAACGCGAACCGTCGCGCGTGTAACGCCCTTCCGCCGCATGACGCGACAACGCCGCCGCCAATGCCGGCGCCGCGTCGCCGAACTCACGCGGATCGACGCCCTCGGCCGTGCGCAATTCGAGCATCAACTTTTCGCGCCGGGACATTTCGGGCGTGATCGTCTCGCGAAACGCGACCGGCGAATCGCCGCGCGCCAATCGCCGTACGTATTCATCGGGATCGCCGACGTTCGCCCGGCGTTCGTGCGCGACAAACGAATGCGCCCCGGCGCCGAAACCGAGATACGCCGCGCCGCGCCAATACGCGCTGTTGTGCCGCGCGCGCTTTTCGGGACGGGCGAAGTTCGACACCTCGTAATGTTCGAAACTCGAAGCGGTGAGCCGCTCGTGTACGCGCAAAAACACATCGGCCTGTTGGTCGGCGGCGGGCAACGTCACGCGTCCCGCGCACGCGGCTTCGTGCAGGCGCGACGGCGGTTCGGCGGTCAACAGGTAGACCGACAGATGCTCCGGCGCAAGCGACAACGGCGCGTCCAGATCGGCGAGGTACGCGCGGTCATGCGGCGCAGGCAGACCGGCGATCAGATCCAGCGAGATGTTGGCGAAGCCGGTTCGCCGCGCGGCGGTAAACGCGTCGACCGCTTGATTTGGCTGATGGCGTCGCTCGAGGAAAGCCAGCGCGGCGGCGTCGAACGATTGCACGCCCAGGCTCAGGCGATTGACGCCGGCGGCGCGGAAACCCGCGAGCGTCCGCTCGGTCACCGTTTCCGGATTCGCCTCGAGCGTGATCTCCGCGTCGGCGACCGGCCTCATCCTCGTTAGCAACGAAGCGATCTGCTCCGGCGCGAGCAGCGAAGGCGTGCCGCCGCCGAAATAGATCGTCGTCACTTGCGCGTCGGCGAGTCGTGCGGTGTACATCGCGAATTCGGTTTCGAGCGCGCGCGCGTACGCGGCGAGTTCGGCGTCATCGCGCAGCGGCCGCGAGTTGAACGCACAGTAGCCGCACTTGCCGCGGCAAAACGGAACATGCACATACAGCCCCAGCGCGTTCATCGCCGGCCATGCTACTCGCCGCCGGCGGCGCGAGCAACGAAGCGTTGCCCGGCCCGCCCGGCGCGTGTGATAATGCGCGCGCAGATGAACGTGCTGCGGAAAGGCGCGGGCGGGTTTGAATATCGAAGCGGCCCCCATCGACACCGAGATCAATCGCATCACCCGCACGTTCCGGCAGATCGTCGACGCGACGGTGCGTGAACTGTTCCTGGTGCGCCATCTGGCCGAGTTGGAGAACCGCGACATTCTCCATGTCCTGCAGCGGTTGCAGGAGCGGGCCTTGCAAGGCGACGCCGGCTGCAACGCGGTGTTGTCGGCGGGGCTCAACGTGCAGATGATGGTGGACGAGCTCGGCAAGGCGCGGATGAAAACGCTGTTGCGCGAGGCGGCCGACGAGGAATTCGCCAACGTGCGCGCGTTGCTGCACAGCATCAAACCGGCGAAGGAGCCGGGCGGCGACGAGGATTCGTTTCAGCAATACGGACTGCACCAACTCACCACCGGCGAACGCACCAGCGCCGCGCGCAGCCTGAACCGCGACCGGCTCAACCGCGTCGGCTACGACACCGACACGCGCGTCATCCGGCAACTGCTGCAGAACCCGCATCTGACCGAGCCGATGGTGCTGGCCATCGCCGCGCGCCGTCCGAACCGGCCGGAGATCATCGCGGAGATTTACCGCTCGCCGAAGTGGAAGTCGCGCACGCTGGTGCGGCTGGCGATCATCCGCAACCCGTACTCGCCGCCGCAATTGGCGGTATCGCTCGTCCCGACGCTGCTGCGGCAGGAACTGCGCGAGGTCGCTTCCGACGGCGCCCTGCACGAAGAGGTCCGCGCCGCCGCGCGCCGCGCGCTGGAATGGAAAGACAAAGCGAGAAAGAAAAAGCCGGCGAGCGAGCGGATCGAACATTAGGCGCGCAGCCCGATTCGTCAGCACTGGCAAACTGCGCTTCGCTCCGTGTGCCAGCGCCACCCCAAAACGCGCCACCGGGAAAGAGTGGGTCTTTTTCGCTAGCGTTTAGTGCGTCGGAATTTTCGGCGTCTGGCCGGCTTTGGGTCCGAAGCCGACGACCACATAGGTGCCGCTGCGCGGATCGGTCTTGAGGCGAATCAGCTCGTGCTTTTCCGCGTCTTCCATGAGCGACTGAAACGTGCTGTAGCCGTAGTAGGACTCGTTGAACATCGGCTTTTTGCGTTTCATCGTGTCCTTGATCATGCTGCTCCAGAGGATTTCC
Organism: Deltaproteobacteria bacterium; assembly: GCA_003170555.1. Lineage (GTDB taxonomy): Bacteria > Lernaellota > Lernaellaia > Lernaellales > Lernaellaceae > FEN-1099. Next base: position 29,075 of record PMZC01000028.1, on the reverse strand, counting down.
TTGTTTTCGCGGACCAGCGCGACGATCGAATCGATGAGCAACTGAAAGGCTTCGCGTTTTTTCTTGGGCAGGCCCACGTCCAATTCGCCCGGCGCGCTTTCCGGCGTTTCGAGGTCTTCGTAGTAGATGAACTCGTCGCAATTTTCGGCGAGCAGCGTGCTGGTGGAGTCGTGCATGCCCACGCCGAGCACGTGCTTGCCGTTTTCCTTCAGCTTGCTGACCAGCGGTGAGAAATCGCTGTCGCCGGAAACGATGACGAACGTGTCGATGTGCGTTTTCGAATAGCACAGGTCGATGGCGTCGACGACCAGGCGGATATCCGCGCTGTTCTTGCCGGTCATCTGGCGCTTGGGGACTTCGATCAGCTCGATCGCCGCCTCGTGCATCTGGTTGCGGTAATCGCCGAAGCGCGACCAGTCGGCGTACGCGGTCTTGACCACGATCTTGCCTTTTTCCACCAGGCGCGCGAGCACTTTTTGAATCGAGAACTTCTCTTTGCGGTCTTTGAAACCCATGGCGAGGTTTTCGAAATCGATAAACACGGCCAGGGTGCGTTCCATTTCACTCATTATTTGTTCCTTGGTTCGATTGCACTTTGGTTCCTTATACTACTTCCCGCGCCCGGCGGCTATCGGCTGGTCTTTCGCGGCTGATCCCGACGCGGGACGCCACTTGCCGGACGCCGCGCGGTTTGTCCGGACCATGTTCTTGATGTTGGTTTTTCGCCGTCAATCAACCGGTTGCTAGTTTTTCCCGGAGTAGAGATAGGCGGCGATTTTGTTGACCTGCTCGTGATCGCTCTCGGCGAAATTAACCCCGGCCAAGGTCTCTTCGCGGGATTCCTGCACCCGCACCACCTCGGCGCCGAGGTTTTCGATCACCGTTCCGTCGGGCAGATTGAACGACAATTCCAGGCGATTGCCGATGACGATCTTCCCGTTGATGGCGAGCAGCGCGCCATGGGCGGAAACATCCCGCGATTGAAAAACCCGGCCGTCCGCATTTTTGACCGGCACGGTCATGTTGATCCGCGGACTGCGGCGCAGCGTCTTGACTTCCACGACCGTCGGATAATGGAACACCCACATGGGAAAGGGGTCCTGTTGTTTGTGCACCAGGTGCGTGGTGAAGCCGAAGATCGTGCCGTCAAACAGATAGCGCACGACGAACTCGGTCCCCGGCGACGCAACCACCATGCGGCTTTCCAGCATCGGAATGCTGGTCATCAGAAAATCGGGCCGCTGCCAACCCAACGTATTGGCCGCGGCGCGAATGACTTTGTTCTTGACCGCGAATTCCAGAAAAACTCGCAGCCCGACGGCGAATCGCGGTTCGGATTTTTGTTTGGCGAATAGAAGTTCTTCTTCTTCAGTGGTCGGCGCGCTTTTTGGCGCCGTGTCCTCGGACATGGGATGCTCCTTTACTAGATGGGCGACTACATGCCGCTTCGAACGCCCATTCTTTTTACGAACTACACAAGAATATCGGAATATCGGCGGCAACTTTTGAGTGGAAATCGTAGTTGATGACCCTAATTGATGTCAATAATCTTTTTTGGCGCCCACGAAACCACGAAAATGCGCCGCGAACGCCGATTACCGCGATGGTCAATAGAGGTGGTGATAATAACGTTTTCGCAGAAGGGTTTTTTCTTTCACGGCGCCCTATCACCGCGAAAAAACGGGCGTTCTAGTTCGCCACGTCGTATTTTGCTCACCAGCATACCAGCCGGCGGCCAGCGAACGAAGCGCAGGTTATCTTTTTCCGATTTCACATCGCCCGTGCGACGCCTTCCTTTTCCGCTGGCCTAGAAAAAATCCTTGCCGTAAGATAGTCAAAACCGCCCGCCAGGGGGAGAACGATCGCGAAACGAGAGCACGACCTGATGGATTCGGCGCCGGGCCGCTGGGTGCTGCGTCACCGCCGGTCGCTGGTGGTGACCAGCCAGCTTGGGCTGGTCGTAGTGTCCTACCTGCTTTCGTTTCAACTGCGCTTCGATTTTGATCTCACGACCCAGAACCGCTGGCCCCTCAACACCTTCCTGAAGACGCTGCCGCTGCTGCTCGGTCTGCGCGCGCTGGCGTTCTACTATTGGGACCTTTATCGCGGCTGGTGGCGCTACGTCGGCATGGACGATCTGCTCGACATTATCAAGGCCGTGATCGCCAGTTCGGTGATCTTCATCGTGCTGGTGATGTTCGTCTTTCGCGCCGAATATCCGCGGTCGGTGTTTCTGATCGACACTTTCATTTGCGTCACCTTCATCGGCGGCATTCGCTTTCTGCTGCGGGCGTTTCGCGAGGCCTCGCGCCTGCGGCCGCGCGGCGCACGCGGCGTGCTGATCTACGGCGCGCAGGAAATGGGCGTGGAGATTCTCAAGGAAATCCGCGCCAATCCGAACCTGCACATGACCGTGTTGGGTTTCATCGACGACTACCCGCTGAAGAAGGGGTGGAAGATTCACGGCCTGCCGGTTTTCGGGGGGCAGGACGAACTGGCCCACGTGCTCACGGGCTACGGCGTCGACGAGATCATCATCGCCACGCCGGCGATGCGAGCCAAAGCGCTGCGCTCGCTGGTTGATCGCTTCCGCGACAGCGGAGTGCGGTTCCGCATCGTGCCCGCGATGAGCGACATCCTCGGCGGCAAGGTCAGCGTCAAGCACCTGCGCGACGTCGAGGTGGAAGACTTGCTCGGCCGGCAGGAGATCAAGCTCGATGTCGAGATGATTCGCGAGGCGTTCTCCGGCCAGCGCGTGCTGATCACCGGCGCGGGCGGATCGATCGGCAGCGAAATCGCGCGCCAGGCGGCCGCGTTGTTTCCGGCGCGGCTGATTCTGCTCGAACGCAACGAGAACAATCTTTTCTACATTCACTGGGAGCTGACGCGGCGCCAGTCGGGCGTGGCGGTCGTGCCGGTGATCGGCGACGCGGGCGACCCGGTGCTGGTGAATGCGCTGCTGGAAAGCGAACGGCCGGACATCGTCCTGCACGCGGCGGCTTACAAGCACGTGCCGCTGATGGAGTCGAACGCGGCGCCCGCGGTGCTCAACAACGTGCGGACGACCCGGGTGCTGGTCGAAGCCGCGGCCAGGCACGGCGTGCGCCGGTTCGTGCTCATCTCCACCGACAAGGCGGTGCGGCCGCGCAATGTCATGGGCCGCACGAAACGACTGGCCGAGTGGATCGTGCTGGCCGGCGCGCAGCCGTCGTCGCGCACGCGTTTCATGGCCGTGCGTTTCGGCAACGTGCTGGCCAGCGAAGGCAGCGTCATCCCGCTGTTCCGCCGCCAGATCGCCGAAGGCGGGCCGGTCACCATCACGCACCCGGACATGATGCGCTACTTCATGACCATCCCCGAAGCCGTGCAACTGGTGATGCAGGCCTCCGCGATGGGGAAGGGCGGCGAGATCTTCGTGCTGGAGATGGGCGAGCAGGTGCGGATCATGGACCTGGCGCGCAATCTCATTCGGTTGTCCGGCCTCGAACCGGATCGCGACGTCGAGATCGTCACCACCGGTCTGCGCCCCGGCGAGAAGCTGCGCGAGGAATTGTGGGACGACGCCGAAGGCATCGGCCCGACGGAGCACGACAAAATCCGCGTCGTGCGCAAGATCCAATGTTGCGCGACCGACTTCGACCGGCGGCTGCAGGAGCTGATCTCGCTGGCGGAAAAAGGCGACGAGGCGGCGACGCGCGACCGGCTGGCGCGGTTGGCCGAGTCGGACGGCGCCGAGGAAAAAGTCGGCGCTAGTGTTGACGGCGCATGACGGTTCATGTCAGGATGCATCCCAATCGCAGGCGGTACGGAGTTCCTATGAGAGTAGGAGTGTTCCTGTTCATATTGTGTTGTTTGGCGGTCGTCGCGCCTGCGCTCGTCGCCGCGCAACAAGACCAGCAGGCGCCGCCGCCGGCCGCGACGCCGACCCCGCCGCAGGGTCTGCCCGAGGACGTGGTGACGCCCAACACGCCGAAGCCGAAGCCGAAAATCAACAATCTGCCGTTTAACATGTACGGTCTGACCGGCCTGATGGTCACCACCGCCACGCGTACGCTGAAGCCCGGCTCGTTCGAGGTCGGCCTCGGCGGATCGTGGGAAGACAGCCTGCAGCCGGCCTACTATCGGCGCGAGCTCGCGTTTCTCGGCACGGTGGGGATGCCCGCGGGTTTCGAGTTCGGCCTGCGCGTGCCGTACGTGATGACCGACCTAGTCACCATCCCCCGCTTCAACGCGTTGGGGACATTGGTGAACACCTACGGCCGCAGCGCCACGGCCGGCGTCGGCTCGGTAGAGGGCATGTTCAAGTGGGGCTTCGTGGAACAAAAACAGTTCCTGCCGGCTTTCGCGGTGGGCTTGGGCGGCATCGCGCCGGGGACCAGCTACAGCCGCCAACTCGGCTACGTGAAGTATTACGGCGCGAAGGTCCTGCTGGCGATGGGGCTGGAGGTCAACGACCTGCCGTACACTGACTACGCCTTCGCCATTCTGGCCGACGGCGAACTCGTGCTGCGCGACATGGGCGTCGACAACCGCAATTACGAAGAAAAGCACGGCATGGTGCACGGCGGCATGGTGTTCCCGTTGATGCCGCGCAATTTCCTCCAGCTTAATTTGGAGTACGAAGGCGTGCTGATGCTCGGCACGAACAACAACCAGGACACCAACGCGATCCTCGGCACGTTGCGCTTCGTCCTTGACCACTTCAGCGGCACGGCCGGGGCGAAATACACCTTCAAGTCCGACCCCGACTTCGGCGACACGCTCAGTTGGGTCGCGACTGCTTCGTACACCTACTTCTAATTAGGGACAGTCACCTATTTTACAAATCAGGACTGGATAACGAATATCGATGACTGTACCCCTTCTTGAAGGTCAGATCATGGAACTCGATACCCAACGACGGAAATTCCTGGTTGCCAAGACGGTCTTCTGGATTAGCGCGATCGGCGACGGACTGATCGCCGTTGAGTGGTTCATGATCAGCCTTGGAGTGGCCGGGCTTCCGGCGCTCCCCAGCTTTTTCGTGGGCGACGGACGCGATTACCGGTTTGCCATGGGTGTCGCCGCGCTGTTCATGACGGCGTGGACTGCTCTTCTATATTGGGGGAGCCGCAGGCCGTTGGAACGAAGGGGGCTCCTGCTGCTGACCGGGGTTTTTCTCTTGGTCGCGATCCTATTGGAGTTTTTCGGATATTTCGTCGTGTTCGACAACCTGATGTCCGGCTCTCGGTTGGTCTGGGGCACGGTACTGAAGCTCTACCTGGTTATTCAGTTCGGAGCTGCATATTGGTATTCTAAATAGGAGACTGTCCCCTATTTAAAGCTGCGATGTAGGATCGTGCCGCGGTCGCCGACGATGAACATACCCAACGCCGATGTTCCCCAGACGCCGCGCAGGTAGAACGCCGCGCCGCTCGACATCGTCGACCATGACAAACCGTCGTAATGCAGAATCTCGCCGGTGATCGCTCCGCCGGCGCGGTCTTCCACGCCCACCACATATACGTCCGACGCGGACGCGCCCCCGACGGCGTAAAATACCGGGCCCGCGTTCCTGACCATCACCGACCACGCGGATCCGTCGTAGTGCGCGATCACCCCGCCGAGTTTGCCGAAGTGGTAGTCATAGCCCACGGCGAACACATCCGACGAAGAGCTGCCCCAAACATCAAACAACCGCGCGGTGGTCGGACTGGCGATCTCCGACCACGCCGAGCCGTCGTAATGCAAAATCGCGGCGGCGCTTTGTTCGTCGTCCCAACCGACCACGAACACGTTCGACGAGGAATCGCCCCAAATCCCATAAAACCAGGTCGACGGCCAGTTGATCATCTGCGACCACGAAGAACCGTCGTAATGCCAAATCACGCCGGGACCGCCGACGGCGAACACGTCCGTGGCGGAGGCGCCCCAGATATCAATCAAGTAACTGCTCGTACTGATGGTCATCGGCGACCAGGAGTTTCCGTCATAATGATAAATGACGCCGCCGGTCGGGTCGCCCCATTGGTCCCAACCCGTGCCCACGGCGAAAACGTCTTCTGGCGAAGATCCCCAAACGGCGTCGAGCGATGCGCCGGCCTCGGTCGCCATCGTCGACCAGGCCGAACCGTCGTAATGAAGAATCGTTCCGTCGACCGATCTGCCCGAGCCAGCGACGATCGAACCCACGGCGAACACATCGGTCGGCGAGGAGCCCCATACACCTGACAAATCCGGCTCGGCCACCGTTCCGCCCGACCAGGACGACCCGTTGTAGTGCAGCATGGAGCCGTCCGCGCTCACGGCGAAGACGTTCGTCGGCGAACTTCCCCACACGCCGCCGAGTTGGTCCGCGCCGTCGTTCGGCATCGACGACCACGAGGCGCCGTCGTAATGCAAAATCACGCTTTGTTTCACCGTACCAGTGTCGTCGGTTATCCAGCCGACGGCGAAAACATCCGTCGCGGAAGTTCCCCAAACACTGCTGAGACGCGCATCCCAGACCCCGGTCGTTTGGAGCGACCACGTGACGCCGTCGTAATGCCATATCGCCTCCAGAGCGTTGCCGGAGCCCCGGCTGACGACGAAGACATCGGTGGGGGACGCGCCCCAAACGCCGTTGAGCAACGCGTCGGGCGTTTCGCCGGCCATGGGCGACCACGTCGTTCCGTCGTAGTGCAGAATCACGCCCCCGTTCTCGTCGGAATCTCCCACGGCAAACACGTCGGTGGGCGAGCTGCCCCAGACGGCGTAAAGTTCCGCCGGGGCCAGGCCGGTCGTCTCCGTCCAAGCGGCGCCGTCATAGTGCAAGATCACGGCGTGATACGGGTTGTAACCAAAGTCGTAGCCGACAACGAAAACGTTCGACGGAGAAAAGCCCCACACGGCGGACAACCACACGTTCGGCGCGTCCCAAACGGTCGACCAGGAGTATCCGTCGAAGTGCATGATTACGCCGCGGTACACATCCTGGCTGCGATCAATCCCCGCGGCGAACACGTCGGATGAAGAACTGGCCCAGACGCCGTGGAGTTCGGCCGGGGTTACGCCGGACACGCCGGTCCAGGCGGTCCCGTCGTAGCGCAAAACCACGCCGCCGGCGCCCACCGCGAACGCGAGCACGTCCCGCGACGATGTTCCCGAGATGCCGTAAAGCGGGTTGCCCTGCGGCAGCGGGTTTTGCCAGCACCAGCCGCTGGGACTGCAGATCGGCGCGATTACATCGTCGTCGGCAGTCGTATCGTCGTCCACCAACGAATCATCATCAGGGGTGGCATCGTCGTCGGGCGCCGTGTCGTCNNGCATCGTCGTCGGGCGAAGTGGCGTCGTCATCGAGGAAGAGATCGTCATCGGGCGCGCCGGCGCCGTCGTCATCGTCGCCGGACGGCGAACAGGCGACGCCCATCAAACACGTCAGCAGCAGGACGAGCCAACACCAAAGTTTTCGTCTCGCACCGTTCATTTTGCCCTCCGCCGTTTTCCAAAAACGAACATCCGAGATCCACCCGCGCGTTATTCATAGTCTCCAATATTCGCTGAATGAGATCAACCGTTATTCTTAACGAAAATCGGGAGCCGGTCAGCGCCGTGTCGCGAACATCGCCGGCGAACTCCACTTCGAGTCGGGTGCGCGCGCCGCCCGGCGGGCNNGCGCCGTCAGCCAAACAGGAACGGGAAACTGTGCTTGACAGCAAAGAACGCGCGGCGTAGCTATGACACCAACAACCGCGCTGCCGAAACTTTCAATCGAGTTCGGAACAGGCGCATTCTCGAAGGGATCATCATGAAACGTCACAATTCGTTAATGCTGTTTTCGTTGTTGATGGCGTTGCTCGCTTGCCTGACTGCCTGCGGCGGTTCCGGCGGTGGCGGTGGCGGCGG
>PMZC01000028.1:0-21126 GCA_003170555.1 Deltaproteobacteria bacterium | reverse complement strand
GACGACGATTCGGCCGACGACGACAGCACGCTTGCCTGGACGGCGATGGAGAGCAACACGATCGCGGACTTGTATAGCGTTTGGGGAACCTCTTCCTCAAACGTATATGCCGTCGGACGCGGAGGCGATGACGCCGCCGCCATGGTCCACTACAACGGTTCCTCGTGGTCGGACGTGACGATCCCGACGGCGCCGCAGTTAGCCGGTATTTGGGGAACCTCGGCTTCAGACGTGTTCGCCGTGGGAGGCGAAACGAGCTCATCTGGTGTGATCTTGCACTACAACGGTTCCTCGTGGTCGTCGACGTCGTCCGGGACGGCGGTAGTGTTGGAAGGCGTTTGGGGACACTCTTCGTCGGACGTGTTCGCCGTGGGATTTGACATGGATGCGAGCCTGGGCGCGATTTTGCACTACAACGGCTCTTCGTGGTCGCCGATGACGAGCGGGACTACGGCGTGGCTGTACGGCGTTTGGGGTACTTCCCACTCGGACGTCTACGCCGTCGGGTGGGACTCGGGCGCCTCGGCCAGTGTGATCCTGCACTTCGACGGCTCTAACTGGACGTCGATGTCGAGCGGGGCGACGCCGTACGGTTTGTACGGCATCTGGGGCAGCTCCGCCTCGAACGTGCTTGTCGCCGGCTTCGACAACATCGCCATCACTTATGACATTTTGCAATATACCGGTTCGACGTGGTCGCTGATGGACAGCGGCGCGGCGTCGGATTTGTTGGGCATCTGGGGAAGCTCCGGCTCCGACGTGTTCGCCGTGGGGGTTTCGTCTGGGGGAACCGGCATGATCCTGCGCTACGACGGCGGCTCGTGGTCGGCGATGACGAGCAACACGAGCGCGTATCTGTTCGGCGTTTGGGGAAACTCCGCGACCGACGTGTTCGCGGTCGGCAACTCCGGCACGATCATGCATTACGGCGACTAACCGTAGGAAATAGGAAATAGGGAAATAGGTGACTGTGGGGCTGCTGCAAAAGGCTCTCTTTAGTCATCCTGAACAAAGTGAAGGTTCGATGAAGTTTCTGAAATGCGACAGATTCTTCGCGGAGTTTACCCTGAGCGAAGCCGAAGGGCTCAGAATGACAAAAAGTATTGTTTCGAGGTTTTGCAGCAGCCCCACTGTCCCTAATTACTTGCCGTAGTGTAGGATCGTTCCGCCGCTGCCTACTGCGAAAACGTTGCACGACGACGTACCCCAGACGCCGACCAGAATCTGGCCCTGGTCGCATTTCATCGGGGACCAGGACGACCCGTCATAATGCAAAATGACGCAATTTCCCGTCAGGTTGCTGTAGCCAACCGTAAAAATATCCGTCGGCGACGATCCCCAGATGCCGGAAAGCTGGTTTCCGGCCGGGATCGCCTGCGGAGACCAACTCGATCCGTCATAGTGAAAAACTTTAGACTCGCCGGAGTCGTCCGGATTGTCTCCCACCGCCCAGGCGTCCGACTCCGACGCAACCCATACACCGTACATCGACGTCTCGGGCATCGTGGAAAGACCGGTCGAGATGTCCGACCAGGTTTGCCCGTCGAAACGTGCGGCGATCTCGCCTTCGAAATCCGATCCGACCGCGAAAACGTTCGACGCGGATGATCCGGAGATCGCGTAGAAAATACTCAGCCACGAACCAAGCAAGGTTTTCGTCCATTGTTGACCGTCGAAATGATAAACCACGGCAGTCCAGTCGAGGGGACTAGGGCTCGCGGCGGACATCCCTGCGGCGTAGATGTCGGTTGGCGACGACCCCCAGATGCTCGACAAGACCGACATCCAGACAATCTTGGCTAATTTCCAATGCGATCCGTCGTCACGAAAAACCGCACCCATCGCGATGTCGCCGCCGGCCACCGCGTAGATGTCCGTCGACGACGCGCCCCAAAGCGAGGCCACCGGGAGGTAAGGAATCGAGAACGAGCTGGACCACGTGGTCCCGTCGTAATGAAGGACGACGCCGTTGGTTTCGAACGGAATGCCCCCTCCGGCGTAGACGTCCGTCGGCGAAGCTCCCCAGGCGGTATACAGATCGATCTTCGTGCCGCTGTCCATGACGGTCCATTGACAGGTGGGATTCAGCGTCGTGTCGTCGTCCGGCTGAGCGTCGTCGTCCGGCGCAGTGTCATCGTCCGTCGCCGTGTCGTCATCGACCGTCGAGTCGTCGTCAACCGCCGCGTCGTCATCGCCGGCCACGTCATCGTCGCCCGGGCCGGCGCTGTCGTCATCGCCGGACGGCGTGCAAGAAAATCCAATCAAGCAGGCCAAGAAAAGGATCGGCAGGAACCAAGGCCGATGACACAATTTTCTCATCTCGCCCTCCCTTTTTTCCCAAAAAGCAAACGTCTAAGACCGATGCGCTGCGAATAAAAGAATCCGACTTGCGTTGAATTATGTCAAGAGGAAAAGCGAAGCGACGACGAGCTCAGGCCGCCGGACGCGGCGCGCCGCGCACGAGGCGCCAGGGCATCCACCACAGCGCGAGGATGAGGCAGGCGAGTTGCACGGGCCAGGCGTCGAGCGGATTGCGCGGCAGCGCCGGTTCGAGCAATCCCGGCCACGGCAAACCGCCGACGGAGAGGCCGAAGATCGGGCCGGTCACGAAGTTGAACGCGGCGTGAAAGACGATGCAGGCGCCCAGGCCGTTGCGCAGGTACAACCCGCCGAGCGCCACGCCGGCCAGCGACGCCGCGATCATCGCCCCGCTGCCGCCTTCCGCGTGCACCGCGCCGAACAGCGCCGCGCTGAACAGCACGCCCCAGGCATAGCCGAAGCGCCGCGAGAGCACGGGCAGGATCGCGCCGCGGAACAACGATTCCTCGCCCACCGCAATCGCCACGACCGCCACCGTCGCCGCCGGCAGATGCGTCAGCGAGCCGGTCACGCCCGGATGCGTACCGAGCAGCGCGAGCATCGCCAGCGCGACGGCCGCCGCGACGACCATCTCTTCGCGCACGATGGGCAGCTCGCCGCGTACGCGCAATGAGCCGAGGCGCAGGCCGTAGACCGCGACGCACGCGGGCATCGCCACCATCAGCGCGAACGACCACTCGCCGGGGAAGCCGCCCAGCAGCAGCGACGCCGCGTTCCAGACGAGCAGATAGAGAATCATCAGCAACAGCGCCGCGGCCGGTTCGGCGAGCGGATGGTCAGCGAAGCGGCGAGTCATGCCAGTAGGTCAGCGCCGGATCGCCCAAGAGGGTGAACCCGAAGAAGTTGCGCAGGTACAGTCCGTTGTCGTACCAGTGCAGCGGGAAGAACGTGTCCATGTAAAGCTGCTTGGACCACGCCAGGCCGACGCCCAGCGGCGCGTTGTCGGCCAGCGTCTGGCTCATCATCACCAGAAAAACGAGGCTGGCTTCGCCGAGGTTGCCCGGATGCGTGGTCGAGGTCGAACCGATGTAGGCCACACCGCCGTGGCGCGCGAACGACTCGCCGAGGCTGTGGTCGACGGTGAGATCGGCGTTGTCGCACGCCGAGCTGAAGACCACGGCCGGTTGGTCGTCGGAAAACGACGGCGTGTCGGTGTCGCAGACGAACGCCTCGCCGGCGAACGCGCAATACTGATTGCCGTGGCTGGCCGACATCACCATGCCCGCCGGGTGCGACGACAGCCGCGCGACGAACGCGTCGTGGGTCAGCCATTCATCGGGGCGGATCGGCCCGGGCTGTTCGTACATGCGATAGCCGCGGTAGCCGTTCGGCGCGATGATCTGGTCGTAAATCATCTGGACGATGATCGAGCTGTCGCCGTCGAATTCGATCGAGCCGGCGCCCAGCAGCGTGTCCCATTTGTAGTCGGCATCGTACTGGGCGAACGTGACGATCTTGTCGGCTGCCGCGGTCAGCGTATCCACATCGTCGAAGGGCAAGCGGCCGACGTACATTTCGGGAACCCAGTCGTAGGTGTCTTCGCCGTATTCGCCGTAGATGCCGTCGCCGTCGGCGTCGAAGTCGCCGTCGAGGTCGGCGTAGTAGGTGTCGGTGGCCAGCGCGTATTCGCCGGGGTGCAGCGGATCGGGATCGACCCAGCGCATGGGCAGCGTATGGTTCGAGCCGACGAGCAGCAGATACTGCCGCTTCGCCGGGTTGAGCACGCTTTGCAGATAGACGCGGATCTGCGCGGGCAAATCCACGCCCGGCCAGGTCGCGGCGATCGTTTCGGTATCCATGTACCAAACCGTGCGGCCCTGCGCCTGATGCCAATCGAGCAGCGCCTGCACGCCCGGCTGAAGCGCGGCCAGACCGACGGCGAGGTAATCTTCTTCCGGCGCGACCGTGTCGTCGTCCACGGAATCGTCATCGACCGAATCATCGTCGATGGCGTCGTCATCGGCGGCATCATCGTCGGCCGTGTCGTCATCGACGATATCGTCGTCCGTCGAATCATCATCGACGAGATCATCATCCGCGTCATCGTCAACCGCGTCATCGTCGACTGCATCGTCGTCGGTAGAATCATTGTCGAGGAGGTCATCGTCCGCGTCGTCGTCGGCAGCGTCATCGTCAGCGGCGTCATCATCGGCGAGGTCGTCATCAAGATCGTCGTCCGGCGCGGCAGCGTCATCATCCGAGCCCGCGCTCGAACCGCAGCCGAGCGACAAAGCGACGATAGCCGCCATCAACAACCAGAATAGACGATGCAAATTACTTCCCTCCGCCGAAAAATATGCAGGCTACACCGGCGCAGCGACGCGCGCAATTGTCGAAGCGGCGGAGGGGTGGCGCTGGCACACGGAGCAACGCGGAGTTTGCCAGTGCTATCGCGTGTCAAGCACTGGCAAGCTTCGCGCGCCAGTGCCACCCAGCGCGAAGCGTGAGCGCCGTCGCTCGCGTCAGCGTCTCGAATTCCCCCTCCGCAATTCGGCTTAGGCGCTAACTTATTTCGTCGATCCAACGAGGTTGTCATTTCGACCGAGCCCCGAGTGCATCCGAGGGGCGAGCGGAGAAATCCCTCCCTTGCTGATGCGTCCATCCTTTTCTGCGGCGGCAATCAAAGGAAGAATAACAATCTCGAGAGAGGGCTCCCTCCACTACGCTTCCGCGCTCCGCTTCACTTCGTTTCGCTCCGCGCGTCCGCGGAGCCTGCCCTGAGCGAAGTCGAAGGGGTCGGGATGACAGAAGGCGGCCAGGTCGTTCGTTAAAGTTAGCGCATATACCGCGAGACGGAGGAGGTCGGGGGGAGGTCTATTCATCCGGTCCGCGCTCGGTAAGGTTCGGCGTCAATTCGACAACCATCTCCGCCAACTTGCGTTCCGCCTCGGCCACATACTCCGCTTCGCGCGGATCGTCACGAGCGGCCGCGAGATACGTTTGGAGCATCTCGCGTGCTTCGACGAAGCGCTCCTGTTGGCAGAGCAACATGGCGAGATTGTATTGCGCGCGCCGGTGATTCGGGTCGCGGGCGACCGCCTGATAGTAGTGGTCGATGGCGCGGGCCGGCAGGCCGCGGCGGACTTCGACGAGCGCCGCCCAGAACCAGGAGTCGGCGTTGGCCGGATAGCGGCGCAGCAGATCGGCGGAAATCGCGGCGGCGTCTTCGATTCGTTTATCCTGGATCGCGGTCTGCAAATCGACGAGCAACACCTGGAAGTCCGCGTCGTCCGTCGCTTTGGCGGCGTCGAACAAACTCAAGCCGCGCAGCAGATCGGGCCACAACGCGTTCTCGGTGAAATGGTCCTGGTCCTTGTTGCGAATGATGGCCATCGCCTTGCGGTACCAGTACAACGCGTCGTCCGGCCGCGCGAGCTGATGGGCGTAAATCTCGGCCAGGCGAAACGCGGAGTACTCCGCGTTCTTGTTCAACGGATCGTCGACCAAACGCCGGTAGAGCTCCGCCGCGTTCGTGTACTCGGCCCGGCGATATTTCCCTTCGGCCAAATCGCCCAGCGCGTCGAAATTCAATTCTTCCTGGTCCACCGGCCGGCCGATGCCGAAGAGCGCGTTGACCCCTTTACGAAATACGCCGAAGAAAGCGAAAATCGCGAGGTTGCCGATGGCCAGCAGCAGCAACGCCCACAAGATGGCGCCGAAAATCGAAATCGCATGAGCGGCCAGGTAAACCAGACCGAACGCGAGCAGAAACCCGAGCGCGTTCCATTCCGCCCAGATGAAAAACATCGTCTGCTCGTGCGAATCTTCCGACCAGATGTGCTTGCGGAATTTTGTCTTCACCTTCGGCCCTGCACGAATGACATCCATAATTGTGGACCAAAATTGCGACAAATGAAACGGGAGAAGCCGAGATCTAAACGAGGTCGTGGAAATTGCCGAGGGTGATGCCGCGGGTCTTGACGAGGTCGAGCGCGGCGGGGTCGCACAGCGCTTCGAGTTCGGTCTGCCAGTGATAGCCCCAGTGATGATCGCGCGCCATGACCGCGTGATCGGTGGCGGGGTGGGTCATCAGTTCATGCGCGCCGGGCGTCAGCGCCTGCAGAATCGTCAGCACCCGCGCGCGCGTCAGATCGCCGGAGCAGGCGAGGCCCCAAAACGCGTCGGGCCAGATCAGGCCGTGCAGCGACGGTCGCGCGTAACGCTGGGCGAGTTGAATCGCGAGGCCCTTGAGCCATTCCTGCGGCGAACGCGACGGCCCGCCGAGGCGCGGCAGACGCATGGCGCGAATGCCGAACTTCTCGGCGACCTCGCGGAAGATGCGCGCGACGCCGGGCAGCACGTGCAGGTGCTGGTGGCCGTCGAGATGCGAAATGCGCACGCCGAGCGCGAGCGCGCGTTCGATCTGCGCGGTCCATTCGGCGCGGATTTCGTCGGCGTGAATGCGGCCGCTCATCAGGCGCGTGACGAACTGGCGCGGTCCGGCGGGAAAGGCGCCGGTGTCGCCGGTCAGGCCGGGGATGCGCTCGGGCGGCAAGATCGGTTTCACCTGCGTCAGTGCGAGATGGACGCCCACGCCCAGGCCCGGCCGCACGGCGGCGATGGCGGCGGCGTCGGCCGCGCAGTCCGCGCCGGCCAGCAGCGAAGCGGAGCGCACCAGACCTCCGTCGAAGGCCCGGGCGACGGCCTGGTTCACTTCCGGGGTGAGACCGAAGTCATCCGCGTTGGTGATCAGCAGGATGCGTGTCACTGGCTTGCCGAGCGCCGGTCAACGGCGGCTGTTTGCGGTGCGTCCACCAGAAACCGAACAGTTCGCGAATGATCTTGAAGATGATGGTGGGTGACGCGAGCGTCGATGTCCCCAAGCGGCGCGAGTGGTAATGCACGGGGATTTCGCCGATGCGCCAACCGCCGCGCTGCAGCTTGTACAAAATTTCGGCGTCGATGAACGAGCCGTTCGATTCGATCTCGATCGCGTCGAGCGCTTTTTTCGGAAAGAGTTTGAAGCTGAAGTTCACGTCGCGGAAACGCAAGCCCAGCAACCAGGCCAGCGTCGAGCGGTAGCCCGTCGTGTAAATCTTGCGCAGCAGGCCCTCTTCGTCGCGCGTCACCCGGCGGCCGATCACGACGTCATAACGACCCACTTCGGCGAAGGCGCGATCGATATCTTCGAAATCAATCGGACAGTCGCCGTCGGTATAGAAGACGTAATCCTTCGTCGCGTTGGCGAAGCCCTGTTTGAGCGCGCCGGCGAATTTGGAGTTGCACGGCAGGTTCACGATCTTGATGCGCGGTTCGGCCGCTTGCAACTTCCGGGCGAGTTCAAGCGTGCGGTCGGTGCTGCAATCGTCGACCACCACCACCTCGAAGTCGTCCGTTCGCGGCCGCAGGTAATCGAGCGCGCCCTGCACCGAGCGCTCGATGTTGAGTTCTTCGTTGTAATAAGGCATCACGATCGACAGCGGCGGAATTTTTCGCGGCGTTGAGCTCATCGTTGCAATTCCTAGTTCATCCAGGCGTTGAACAGCACGTGACGCCATTTGTCGTTCGGAGTCTCGGTAATAAAGGTCACCTCCATCGGTTTGCCGAACCACGCGGGCGGCAACTCGATGTTGAACTCATGCCATCCGGCGTCGCCCGTGATCGTGTCGCGGAACATCACGCGGTCGCCGACGCGCACCGTGAACGTCGCCGGACGCCGCTCCATACGCGCGACCAGATCGGTCGTCCCGTAGTAACCTCGAATCATGCGCCGAATTTTCAGCCGCGCGAACGTCAACACGCGTTGATGTTGGGTCAACGGGTGCAGCCAAATGGCGGGCCGCAGTACACCCCCGCTTTTTTGTCTTGTCAAGCCGACGCAATCCCACGGCAAGTCGCCGCAAACCCAACGGCGGAAAAGGCAGCCCTCGCCATACGGGCCGTGTTCCTCCGTCGATTTTCGCCCGCCCCGCATCAAGCGATACGTTTCGTCCGGGCCGCGACATGAAGTGCGCTCGCCGTTCTGGTCGATCAAATACGCCTGCGCGTCGGCGAGATGGTCGTAAAAAGAGTAGGGGCGCTCCGCGAGTTGTCGAACGAGATCGGGGCCGCGCACGACGACCGCGTCCACCGAAATCGAGTAATTCGTTTTTTCCGTCGAGGTTGCGGAAATGGCGATGTCGGCGTCCCGGCCGGCGAATTCGCTCGTGTCGACGGAGATGGTCTTCCAGCCGACTTTGAAGACAATCTTTTCATCGCGGAGAGATCGCCCGGCGACGCTGATATTCATCACGACCGGATCGCCGGTCCACGGCTGGCCGACCAGCACTTCGTCGTCGAGGCCGTAGGTGAGACGCAGCTCATTACCGATGAAAATCGCCGGAAACGTCGTGGTGATTTTGCCGTTGGGCGGCGCCCGCATCATCAGCGCGCGTCGAAACTGCCCGACGCTGGTGTTGCCGGCGACGGCGATCCAGGATTTGGGCAGGAAAAAGCCGCCGCCGCGGCTGCTCGGAATCAGCAGCGAGCCGAGCCACTCGCCGCCCCTGTGTTGCGCGTTTTCGTACCGCGTCCAGACGCCGTTGAAGGAAATCTCCGGCGCCTTCCAGCTTTTGATCGGCTCTTCGACGCCGTCGCGCCCGCGGGCGGTCGCGCGCGCATCGAAGAGGTGGTCATACAGATGATCTTCCGCCGGGTCGATCGGCTGGCTGAACCGCAGATGCGCCGCGTCGTCCGTTGGAGCGGCCGCGAGACGACTGGTGTTGTCGAAGGAGATCGGCAGCAGGTCGAAACCCACCGGCTGATGCGGGGGAAATCGCAAGCGCAACAGCGCGCCGGTCGAATATTGCGCGATGGCCGTCCCCGAAGGCGGCCGAAGCAGCGCGCCCAATGAGTAGGCGATGACCCCGGTTTTGTAGGCTTCGATTTCCTCGGCGTTCCAGCCGCCGACGCCCACCACCGCATCGGCGCCCGCGTCAACGGCCAACCGGGCGATCATCTGGTCTTCGCCGGCGAACAGCCGATTGTAGCCGGGCGCCTGCGGCAGCAGCACGACCAGCCTGCCGTCCGGCCCCACCGCTTGTTTGGCGCGGCCGACGGCGCCCACCCAGTCGGCCACGACGGCGTCGCGCTTGGACCGGTATTCCGGACGATCGGTGAACACGCGTTGGTCGGCGCGCAGGATGGCCACGTTTTGTCCGCGCAGATTCAGCATCAGCGGAGCGGCGCTGCGCCAGGTGGAATTGCGGGGTAGAAGCTGGATTCCCGCGCGTCCTATCGCTGCGGTCGGATCCGTCGCCGCGCCGATCTTCGGCAGCACGACGGCCATGGTCGCGCCGGCCCGTCGCAACGGCGCGATGAGATCAAACCGGCGGGTCGGCGCCGGAGTGAACGGCGCGTCGGCGGCGTAAGGCGCATAGGGCACAAGCACCTGGTCGACCGCGTGAAACAGGGGCGCCGCCGCCGCGAAAGCCTGGTCGGCCGCCGCGTCGTCAGGCCACGGATACCACCCCGGGCTGACCACGCCGGTCACCAACAGGGTCGGTTCTTCGACGCGCGGCAAATCCGGCGGCGGCGATTCTTTCGCCTCGGACGTCCAGACGGAAAAGCGATCGCGGACGCGCGTGACCATGATGACCTGACCGTCGTGACGCGTTTTCAAATCGTCGATGATGTGGCTGGCGCGGACGGCGGGACCGATCAGCACGATGACGCGTTTGCCGCTCATCGTCATGCGATCGAGCTCCATCGGGGAGATGAAAGGCGATAGCTCGACGTCGCCCAAGTAAGCCCGGACCGTATGGCTCCAGTAATCCGGAAAAACAGCGACGATGTCTCCCGGTTGAGCCAATCGCCGAACTTCGGCGAACGTTTGCGGCCAGTCGGTAGGCGGGGTGATTCGCCGGTGCACCGTATAGACGCCGTACACCATGATCGCGACGGCGACCGGTCCCCACAGCCAAACGCGGCGCAGCCGGGCGACAGCCGCGGCGCCGAAGCCGGCGAGCGGAATCAGCAGAAAAACGAGGTAGCGCGAATAAATCGCGTGGCCGGCGCTGAGGTAGTATGATGCCACGGCCGTCGGGACTAAGATCACCAGTCCGGCGATGATCCCGCGGCGCCGTAGCGCGATCATGCCGCTCAACGCCAGCAACAAAAAGGCGAGGGTGACGTACGGCGTCTGGTCGGTGGCGGTCAGTCCATAGCGGAAGAAATCATTGCCGATGCCCGTGAAAAACCGCACCGGGTCGTGGGCGATTCCTTTGAAGAACACATAGCGGCCGCCGGTGTAGCGAAACACTTCGCGAACTTTGAACAGCTGATAGGCGGCCGCGCCGGTCAGGATCAACAGCGGGGCGAGGGCCGCCAGCAACTCGCGTTTCGTGGGCCGCCGGTGAAGCCAATCCAGGAGCATCAGCAGACCGAGCGATCCGGCGAAAACCAAAAAATAAAGGTGCAGGAAAAATCCGGCGACGGCCGAGACGACGAAGCCGAGCAGGTCGCGCCAACGCCGGCCGTCGACGACGTAACGCCGCACGAACCACAGACTCAACGCGGCGCAAGGAATGACCAGCGCATAGCACCGCGCGGCGCCCGCGCAATAAACGACGCCCGAGTTGGCCGCCAAAAACAGCGCCGCCAGCAGCCCGCCGACCACTCCGGCCTCCGCCTCCAGCAGCAGGAAAATCACCACGACGCCCGCGGCGGCGGCGGCGAATGAAGGCGCGCGCAAAAAGAACAGCGACGAGCCGAGTTTCATCCATAGCGCCAACAGAAAATAATAGACCGGCGATTGGTCGACCGGAATCGGGATGCCATGAAAGAAGTTGGCGGCGAAGTAAAGGTCCTGGGATTCGACGGTCTCCGGCGCGACGGCGGAAGCCACCCAGGCGAAGTAAATGAACGAGGCGGCGAACACGGCGGGCAACAGTATCAGCCGGCCGTTCTTCGCCCGCCAACGTTGTACTTGTTGACAAAAAGAAGCAGTGCGCAACACGGAACCGGCGGCGCTATCGCGTTCCGCAATAATCATTTCGCCATTCACCAAGCGCTGATTAAGATTTCCGACCGAACAAAAGCTATCCGCCAAAGGTGACGCTGCCCGTCGCCCGGTACTTTATTACAAGCGAACGAGATGGCAAGCCGAAAAACGAATAAAAATTGAGGGTGTGGTTATTGCATTTCGGCGTTGAAGCAAAGATGCCGCCAGGAGTCGTCGGCGGTTTCGCTGACAAACGCGATCTCGCGGCTCTGCCCGCGCCACGCAGCCGGCAGCGTGATGTCGAATGGCCGCCAACCGGTCTGCCCGGCCAGCGAATCGCGATACAGTTCGCGCCCGCCGACCAACACCGCGAAGGTGACCGGCGTCTGCTTCGCGTGCGCGGCCGTGTCGGTGAGGCCGAGGTAGCCGCGAATCTGCGCACGCAGCGGCAGCGGGCCGTAAGTCAGCACCCGTTTGTGCTTGGCCAGCGGATGCAGCCAGATGGCCGGCCGCAACTCGCCGCCGCTTTTCTGGCGCGTCAGGCCGACGGCGTTCCAGGGCAGGTCGCCGCAAACCCACCGCTGGTACAACACGCCTTCCGCATACGGGCCGTTCTCTTCCACCTTCTTTTTTCCGCCGCGCAAAAGACGAAATGTTTCGTCGGGGCCGAGACACGCCGTCGCCGCGCCGGTCGAGTCGACGAGCGCCACGCGCGCCTCGCGCAAATGCTCAGCGAACTGGTACGGGCCGCGCGCCAAGTCTCGCGCCTGCTCCGGCGTGCGGATCACGATGGCGTCAAGCGCCACGGGAAAAGTCATCACGGCGGCGGCGGCGACGGTGAGGGTGATCTTGGCTGCGCGACCGGTGAAATCCCGCGTGTCGATTTTGACGAGCTTCCAGCCGACGGCGAATTCCACCCGTTGTCTCGACACGTCCCCGCCGTCGATGCTCACGACCAGCGATTCAGCCGGGTTGCACAGATGCTGGTCGGCGACGGCGTTGTCATCCACGCCGTAATAGATGTGCAGCTCATCGCCGAGCAGCAGCGGCGGAAAGGTGACACTGACTTTGCCGCCGGCCGGCGCGCGCAGCGACAGCGCGCGGCGAAAGCGGCCGGTGCTCAGCGCGCCGCTCATCGCCACGAAATTGCCGGCGCCGTAGAAGCCTTCCTGTCGTTCGTTAGCGCCGCGCAGGGAGCGCGACCAGTCGCCCATGCGGCCGTGCTTCGCCGCCTGATACTTCGGCCAATCAGCGGAGAACGAATGTTCGTCGCCGTCCCACTTGTTGAGGGCTTGCGCCGTGCCGCCCTTCGGCATGAAGGTCGCGCGGGCGTCGATCAGGTGATCGTACAGATGTTCGGCGCGCGGATCGCGGTCAGCCGGCCGCAGCAGGCCGTCGAGATCTTCCGGCGCGGTCTGTGCGGCGTGATAATCGTCGTCGAAGGTCAGCGGAACCAGCTCGAACGCCACCGGCCGCTCGGGCGGGAAGCGCAGGCGCATCGCCAGGCCGGTCGAGTTGCGCGCCACGGCGGACTGCGACGGCGGCCGCAGCAGCGTGCCCAGCGAGAAAGCGATCACGCCGCGTTTATAGACCTCGACTTCCTGCGCGTTCCAGCCGCCCACGCCCACGACCGCGTCGGCGCCCAGGTCGATGGCCTGCCGCGCGATCAGCTCGTCTTCCTTGTTGAAGAGGCGGTCGTAGCCGGGCATCTCCGGCATAAAAATGACGAGCCGGCCAGTCGGGCCGACGGCCTTTTTCGCGCGCCGCACGGCTTCGGCCCAATCGGCGACCACGGCGTCGCCGCGCTCGCGAAAGTTCGGCCGGTCGGTGAACACGCGCTGCCCGACGTGCAGGATGCCGATCTTCTGCTGCCGGATGGTGAAGATCACCGGCGCCGCCTTTTGCCACGACTGCTGCTGGGCGATCGGTTGAAGGCCGGCCTGCTGCAACATCGAAGTCGGGTCCGACGTTTCGGAAAGCGGCGGCAACATCGCGGCGGCTTTGACGCCCGCCTTGGCCAACGCGCCGGCGAGATCAAACAGACGCGGCGAAGACAGCACACTGTGCGGCGGCGCGTAGGGCGCATACGGCGCGACGACCAGATCGGCCGACGAGAACAAGCGGGTCAGCCTGGCGAACGGATTGTCCTGCACCGGGTCCGTCTTCCACGGATAATCGCCCGGACTGACCACGCCGGTCAGCAAGAGCGAAGGTTCGGCGGCCGGCGGCAGCGCTTCGGCGTGCATCGCCTCCGGCGACACCGTATAGACGATGATCTTGTCCCGCACTTTCGTTTCGAATTCTTTTTTCGCCGCGGCGTTCGCCCGCAGGAATCCCAGCACGTGGTTGGGACAGCGGCCGGGGCCGACCACGACGATCACGCGCTGCCCGCGCGCGATGACGCGCTCCAATTCCGCCGGGTGATAGAAGGGCGTGAAGTCGTCGTCGCCGTAGTAACTCTGGAAGGTGTAGCGCCAGAAGTGCGGAAAAACCGCGACGACATCGCCGGGCTTTTTGAGTTGGTGGATTCTCGCCACGGCTTCCGGCCAATCGGTGGGCACGGCGTATCGCGTGTTGACCGACGAAACGCCTTGCACCGCCACCGCGAACGCCAGCGGCGCCCACAACCAGGCCCGGCGCAGTCTGGCGAAACCCGCCGCGGTGAACGCCGCGATCGGCGCGACCATGTACAGCACGTAGCGCGACCACACGGCGCTGTCGGCGCTCAGGTGGTACGACGCGACCAGCGTCGGAACGAAAATCACCAGGCCGGCGATCACGCCGCGCCAACGCAGGGCGATCATGCCGGCGAGAACCAGCGCCGCGAAAACGGCCATGACGTAAACGTCCGGGTCGGACAAGATCTTCTGGTTGTGGAAAGTCAATCCGCTGCGAAAAAAGCCGTGGCAGATGCCGGCGAAAAACTTGATGGGGTGGTGCTCCAGGCCCTGGTAAATGGAATGGCGGCCTTCGGTGTAGTGTGTCACGGTCAACGTGCGCAGCCCCTGGCGAACCATCGCGACGGCGGCGACGAGCGACGGCGCGGCGAGCGCGGCCAGCATCCGCCAGCTCGGGCGATGGCGCGCCAGGTCGATCACCAGCAACAGGCCCATCGAGCCGGCGAAGAGCAGGAAGAAGAGGTGGGTGTACACGCCGGCGACCGCAAACGCCAGGCAGCCGAAGAAGTCGCGCCAGCGGCGTCCGCCGTTCACGTAGCGCCGCAGATACCACATACAAATAGCGGCGAAGAAAACCATCATCGCGTAGCAGCGGGTGCTGCGCGAATAAAAAACGAGACCCGAGTTCGTCGCCAGAAACAGCGCGGCCAACAACCCGCCGATCGTGCCGACCTCCGCGCTCATGAGCAGGTAGATGAACAGCACGGCTACCGCGCCGGCGATGAGCGACGGAATGCGCAGGTAGGCGACCGACGTTCCGCCCACCTTCATCCAGGCGGCGAGCACCATGTAGTAGATCGGCGATTGATCGACCGGAATGCGGAAGGTGTTCAGGTAGTCGTGCGCGATTTCAATGTCTTGCGATTCAGCCAGTTCCGGCGAGATGCCCGACGCGTTCCAGGCGAAATAAGTCAGCGCAGCGAGAAACACCGCCGCCGCCAGGATCACGCCGCGATGACGCAGCCAGAATCCCCGCGCGCCCTCAGCCGGAGCCGCTTCCGACACCACTCCCTCCTCGCTTGAATAAAGATGGCCCGCCGGGCTGCCCCGGGGCCGATTCTTGGCCCGTGAAATTAGTGCAAATAAGGATGCTTGGCAATCGCGCCGAGCGTCGAGTATTCGGCGAAGCTACTGCATCCAGGCGTTGAAGCAGAGGTGGCGCCAGTTTTGGTCGGGGGTTTCGACCATGAACGACACCTCCGCGCTCTGGTTTTGCAGGTCGGGCGGAATGGCGGCGGCGAACGTCTGCCAGCCGCGTTTGCCGGCCAGTTTCTCGCGCCAGATTTGGCGGTCGCCGACGAAGATAGAGAACGTCACCGGCTTCTTCGCCGCTTTGAAGGCGAGGTCCGTGATGCCGTAGTAGCCGCGGATTTCGGTTCGCAGCGCCAGCGGACCGTAGATCAGCGAGCGTTGCGTTTTGGCCACCGGGTGCAGCCAGATCGCGCGCCGCAGTTCGCCGCCGCTGCGCTGCAGGGTGAGCGCCGCGCAATCCCACGGCAGGGCGCCGCAGACCCAGCGCGTGTGCAGAACGCCTTCGCCGGACGGTCCGTGCTCTTCGGGACTACGCCGGGCGCCGCCGCGCAAATAGCGGAAGGTTTCGTCGGGGCCGAAACATTCGGTGGTCCGCCCGCCCGCGGCTTTCATGATCATCCGCGCTTCGCGAATGTGGTCTTCGAACGAGTAGGGGAACTGGGCCAGCGCCGCGATCGTCTCCGGGCTGCGTTCGACGATCGCGTCCACGGAAAGGGGGTACTGCGTCTTGGCGCCCGCGGTCACCGTGATCGTCACGTCCTGCGGCGCGCCGGCGAATTGTTTCGTGTCGAGCACCGCGTTTTTCCAACCCACGATGCACGGGACCGTTTTTTTCAACAACTCTTTCGCGCCGACGGAAACCGTCAGCGTTTGCGCCGCCGGCGCGCGGTATTTGTCGTGGATGGCGTGATTCCCCACGCCGTAGACGATCAGCAGATGCTCGCCCAGGCGAACTTGCGGCCACGTGACCGACAGGCTTTCGCCGCGTTCGGGTTCGAAGACCAGGGCGCGCCGGAAAGTCTCCATCGCGACGACGCCTTCCACGCCGACGGTCGAATGTTTGTCGGTGTAACCCTCGTGCGCGTATCGAAACGGCGCCCAGCGCGGGAACCAGGACGTAACCATGTCTTGAAAACGCACGAGCTGCCGGTCGGCCCACGAAGCCGGCGCGCTCAGCTCATTCGACCAACCGGAGATCAAATGTTTCGCGCCAGTGGCCGACTGATGGAAGACTTTCGCGGAGAGCAAATTATTCAATAGGTGTTCGTGCGCCGGATCGTCGAGCGGGGCCAGCGCGAGATTGCGACCGGCTTCCGGGCGTGCGAACACGACGCGGAATTGATCGTCGACAATTATAGGCAGCATTTCGGTCTGCGGCTTTTGCCCAGCCGGGAAAGTCACGCGGAGCAACGCGCCGGTCGACTCGAGCGTGCTGCGAACGAAGTTGCCCGGCCGCAGCAGCGTGCCCAGCGAATAGGCGATGACGCCGTTTTTGTACTCCTCGACCTCCTTGTTTGCCCAGCTTCCCATGCCCACGACGACGTCGGCGCCCAGGTCGACGGCCCGCCGCGCGACCATCTGTTCTTCGCCGTGAAACAGGTGGTCGTAGTCGGGCGTTTGCGGGAAGAAGACAATCAGCCGCCCCGCCGGACCGACCGCCTCCTTCGCGCGCCGGATGCCGGTCTCCCAATCGGCCACGACCGCCTCGCCCTTGTCGCGATAATTGGGCCGGTCGGTGAAAACGCGCTGGCCGCAATGCAGCACGCCAACTTTGACGCCGCGGACGTCGAAGATTTGCGGCGCCGACTTGTTCCAAGCGGGTTGCAGCGGAATCGAACGCAGCCCGGCGGCGGTCAGCAAATCAACCGGAGCGTCACCCGGCGACAAAAGGGCCACTGCGTTCACGCCGGCCTCGGCCAGGAAACGCGCCACCTGCGGATTTGGCTTGAACGAGCCGTAGCGGCGCGGACCCCACAACGCCCACAGAAACCACGGCGGTCGATAGGGAACGAATCCCGTGATCGTCAGGTCCGCCGACTTGAACGCGGGCGACAGACCGGCGAACGGATTGCCGGCGGGCGGTTCAAGCTGCCACGGATATCCGCCGGACCCAACCATGCCGCCGATCAACACCGTCGGCTCTTCCGCCTTGGTCAGCTCCACCGTTGTCGGAGGTTCGCGGTCCACCACGATCACCCGCAGCCCGGCCTGGTCTTTGCTGTCCCAGTGGTCCAAGACGCGCGCGTGGTTTTTCAGATAGGCGCTCACGTTGTCCAACGGCCGGCCGATGCTCGCGACGATGATCACGCGCCGCCCGCGGGCGCGAATGCGGTCGAGATCAGGCACGAAGGTGAATGCGCCCAGGTGATCATCGGGGTAGAAACGGCGGAAGGTGTACATCCAGTAGTCGGGGAAAACGGCGACCACGTCATCGGGCTGTCGGACCGACTCGACGAACTTCACCGCCTGCGACCAGTTCGGGTCGGGCGTAGTGTTCTCGACTCGCGCGGCGAGCAAACTTGTCGCGGCCAACGCGACGGCCAGCGGGGCCCAGAGGTACGCCTTGCGCAGCCGCGCCAGCGCGCCGCCGATGAGGCAGGCCGCCACCGGCAGCACGTAAATCAGATAGCGCGGATACATCGGCGTCTTGAGGCTCAGGTAGAAGCCGATCAACACCGTCGGCAGCACGAGCGTCAGCCCGGCGATCAGCCCGCGCCGCTTCAGCACCACGACGCCGATCACGGTCAGTACGATGACGGCGGCGGCGACCGGCCACATCGCCGCGCGCGCGGTTCCTTCGCCGGCGAAGAAACCCGTCGTGAGCGCCTCGAAGAACCCGGCCTTGCCGCTGGTCATGCTGCCGTAGACGCCCTGCCGGCTTTCGGCGTACCCCAACACGGCGAAGACGCGGCCCAGTTGCGGCAGCGTCGCGAGCAGACCGATTCCACCGACGAGGTAGACTCGCTTCGTCGTCCGCTGGTCCGGCCGATTTCGATACAAGTCGACGATCAGCATCACGGTCAGCGGGCCGACGAGCACCAGCAGAAACAAATGCGTATAGACCGCCAACACCGTCGAGACAACAAAGCCGACCAGATACCGCAGCCGCTTTGCTCGAACCAGGTAGAGATACGCGAACAGCAGGCAGAGCGACGCGGCGAGCAGCACCAGCGCGTAGGTGCGCGCGGTTCGCGCCTGGTCGATCACCAAGGCGTTGGTGGCCAAAAACAGCGCGGCGGAAACCCCGCCCGCGTATCCGCTTTCCATTTTCGCGAGGTAGAACACGACGGCCGCCGCGAGGGCCGCAAAGATGGCGGACAGCAGGCGCAGGTAAGCGAACGAATGCCGGTATAAGTCGATCCAGCAGTGGTTCAACAAGTAGAACGCCGGCGACTGATCGACCGGAATGCTCATGGTGCGGAAAAAGTTCGTGGTGATCTCGAGGTCCTGCGACTCCATGAGATCGGGCGTGCGGCGGCTCAGACCGAGCGCGAAAAGCGTCAGCGCGCCGGCGAAGATCGCCACGGCGAGAATCAACGGCAGCCAGCGACGCGCGCCGGCCGATGCAACGGCGGGAGAGCCTTCAGTCAGCCCGGTCATCCGCACCCTCCTCGAAGAATGCCCGGTAGATTACGGCAATTCACGCGGAAACGGTAGCTCAGGATACGCGGTTTGACTCCGCCGTTTCTCGTCGCCAGAATGAGGCCGTCCCAGCAAGGAGAACGAAATTGGCGAAAGTCCGCGTGGCGATGATCGGGGCGGGGCGCATCACCGATTTGCACTACCCCGCGTATCGGGATTACGACCAGGCCGAGCTGGTCACCGTGTGCACGACGACCGAAGCCACCGCGCGGGAGCGCGCCGCCCAGTGGCATGCCCGCAAGTGGACGACCGATTATCACACGGTGCTCGCCGATCCGGAAATCGACATGGTCGAAATCAACACGCCGCATCATCTGCACCACCCGCTGGTGCTCGAAGCGGCCGCCGCGGGCAAACACATTCAACTGCAAAAGCCGATGGGCATGAACATCCGCGAGTGCGACGAGATGATCGCCGCGACGCGGAAAGCCGGCGTGAAGTTCAAGGTCATCGAGAACTTCGTCTTCTACCCGCCGTACCGCAAGGCCCAGGAGTTGATCGCGGCGGGCGAGATCGGCGAGGTGCGTTCGCTGCGCATCCATCTCGGCACGGGCGGCGCCGGGGGCTGGTACGTGCCGCTCAACACGTGGCTCTGGCGGCTGGCCGAGATCGACCACGGCGGCGGCCCGGCGATCTTCGACGACGGCTATCACAAATTCTCGATCGGGCTGTTCTACGGCGGTCCGGTCGACCGGGTGTTCGCCTGGATCGACCGCTCCTTCGGCCTGATCGATTCGCCGGCGATCGTGTCGTGGCGCGCGCGCAACGGCGTGGTCGGCTGCATCGACGCCACGTTCTCGCCGCACCTGAACGTGAAGTCGAAGTACTATTCGGCCGACGAGCGCGTCGAGATCAGCGGCTCGCGCGGGGTGATTTGGATCACGCGCTGCACGGGTCAGTTGCTCGATGAGGCGTCGGTCATTCTCTATCGCGACGGCGTGAAGACGTGCTTCGAATTCATGAAGGCGGATTGGGTCGACAGCTTCATCGCCTCGACGCGCCACTTCATCGAATGCATTCAGCACGACCGCGAACCGTTCTTGACCGGCGAACAGGCCAAGGCGGTGCAGCAGTTCTGCTTCGCAGCGATTCGCTCGGCCAAGGAAGGGCGTGAAGTGTCGCCCGACGAAATGGTGTAGGGGAGGGACGGATGAAAAAAATGTTTGTCGCGCTGGTCGCCGAGATCGCGTATCGCCTCGGGCTGTTCGTCGCGAACCACGTTTCCGACGCGTGGATTCACCGGCAGGTCGATCGCGCGAAGCGGCTGGCGGCGCGGCGCGATCCGCGGAACCATCTGATCACCGTGCTTGGCGATCTGAACAAGATTTTCGCCGATCCCAAATCTTCCGCGCTCGCCCGGCGCATGATTCGCGAAGCTCGCCCCGCCCAGTTCAAAGCGGTGGTGCGCGGCGCATTGTCGTAGGTGATGCGATGACCTCAGCGAAACAGACTGATGTGGTGCGCGTCGCGGTGATCGGCGGCGGACCGTTCGCCGCACTCGCCGCGCGGGCGTGGGGCGATGTACCCGGCGTCGAGTTGGTCAGGATGGCCGACGTGACGCGTTTTCGGGAACTGGTGGAACAGGCCAACATCGATGGCGTGGAACTGCTCGTCGATCCGGCGGCGCATCGCGAACTGATCGAACTCGCGTTCGCGCGCGGCAAATACGTCGCGGTCCACAAACCGCTCGCGCCGGACCTCGACAGCGCGCGCGCCATCGTCGCCGCCGAACAGAAGGCGGGCACGAAGGCGGTGGTGTTCGATCCGCTCTTGTTCCATCCGTTTGTGCCGCGGGCAATGGCGCAATTGAACGACGGGCAAATCGGTGAAGTGCAGATGATTCGCCTCAAATCGCACGCCGGTGGGCAGGGCGGCGGCGGACCCGCGCTCGACCCGTCGCGTCTGAGCCGGCCCGATCATCCGCTGTTGCTCGAATGGCCTTTCGACAAAGCGGCGCTCATCGAACATTTCATGGGCCCGGTCGTCGAGGTGTTCTGCTACGGCGCGCCGCACACGCGGATGGTGTCGTATAAGTTTCAGGGGGAAAGCCGCTACGGCGTGCACGAGGTCGTTTATTCGCCGGACCTGCTGGTGCAGTCGGAAGCGGCGCCGACCGACGACTCGGTCGAGATCACCGGCACCGACGGCATCCTCTGGCTGCACAACCTGACCGCCACGATGGTCGAGGCGCCGAAGCTGATGCTCAAACGCAAAGACGTGGTCACGATCTGGGACGACCGCATCGAGTACGATCACTCGCATGTGCAAGCCGCGATGCGCGCGCACTTCGCCGAAGTCATCCGCGGCCGCGCAAAGCCGCTGCATACGTTGGAGCAAGCCGAGCGCGCCCTGAGCGTGAATCTCGCCTCAGAGCAGGCGATGCGGGAAGCGAGCGCCAAAAAAGTATTCTGAGCGCGGACTCCCACCTAACGTTTTGGTACGAAAGCGATTCCTCCGCTCGCCCCTCGAATGCAC
>PMZC01000278.1 GCA_003170555.1 Deltaproteobacteria bacterium | reverse complement strand
ATCGTCGTCCGTGACATCATCGTCCGTCCCGCCAGTGTCGTCATCGCCGCTGCTGCTGCTGCAACCGGCCAGGAACACGCCGCACGCGAGCGCCGCCATGAGCAACAGAACCAGCTTCCCCAACGTTTCGTTTCTCATGTCTACCTCCCCCTCGTGTTGGTTCACGGTTTCTCGATCATCCCTCGCCGTCGCCGAATGGGCGGCCGGCGCTATCGCCCACGACAGGAGCCCCCGCAACGTGTCGTATTCGCCTCCCGAGAATCGGCGGACTCTTTTTACTGACGATTGATTTGCGCCAATTATACAACATCGAGAAAGCAAGGGGAAGTTTGTCAACGGCCGGAGGTCGGGACCCGGCTAAATACACCGCACCAGCACGTCGACGATATCGAGCACTTCGAGCGATTCGTCGGCCTTTTGGAAAGCGCGCATGCACGAGGGGCACGCGGTGACCACGCTTTTCTTCTCGCCTTCGTTGGCTTCGGTCAGGCGCTGGGCGGCGATTTCGCGCGCGAGCACCGGATTGGAAACGGGAATGCCGCCGCCGCCGCCGCAGCAGTACGACTTGTTGCGGTTCCAACTGAATTCGACGAGCGGCTCGCGGCACACCTCGTTGAGCAGGTTGCGCGGCTGGTCGTACACGCCGAGGTAGCGGCCGAGGTAGCACGGGTCGTGGTAGATCAGCCGCTTCGGATACGGCCGGCGGATCGGCAGCTTGCCTTCGGCCACCAGCGGCGCGAGGAATTCGGTGAGGTGGTAGATGCGGTCGGTGATCTTCACGCCGACCCCCGGCAGCATCGTCTTCAGCGCCCAGGCGCAGCTCGGGCAGCCGCAGACGACGGCCTTGGCCTTCGCCAGCTTCTGACTCAGCTTCTCGGCGTTGGCCTTGAACTCGTCCTCGTAGCCGTGGTCATGCAGCGGCACGCCGCAGCAGGGCACGTCGGCGTCGTAGCAGGCGACGTAGTTGACGTCGAGCGCCTCGAAGAGACGGAACGTGTTTTTGATCGTCTGCGGGTAGTTGTAGATCATCACGCAGCCGGGGAAATAGACCACCTGGGCGTCGGGGTTGAACAGCGATTTCGGCAGCAGCGAATGCAGCCGCGCCGACAGGTCGTCGCCCATCGGGTTGTGCTGCTCGGCGAAGAAGCCTTTGAACTCGACCGCCTCCTGCGGCTGCATCTTGTCTTTGACCGCTTTGGCGCGCGCCGCGAGCATGACCGGCGGAATTTCCAACTCGTGATCGCAGTACTCGCGGCACAACATGCAGGTGGTGCAGCGGTAAACGCTCGCCGCCACTTCGCGGCCCCAGGGGATCGCGCCTTCGCCGACCAGGTGCAGCAGCGACTGCCGGCCCCACGGCGTGTAGGTTTCGTTGCCGGTGGCGTTGCCGACCGGGCAGGAAAAGCGGCAGAGCTTCGGGCAGTAGGTGCAGTATTCGATTTCCCGATGGAACTTCTTCAACATGGACACTCCACCTCCACGGACAGCTTGCCGGGGTTGAGGATATTGTTCGGGTCGAGGCGGCGTTTCAGTCCTTGCAGCAGCGGCAGCGCGAGCGGGAGTTGCTTGGCCAGCCAGCGCACCTTCTGCCGCCCGATACCGTGGGCGTGGCTGATGACGCCGCCGTTTTTCAGCGCGGCGTCCATCGCGGTCTGCCACAGGCGGTCGTAGCGCTTGAACTCGTCTTCCGTCGTGACTTTGCACAGCACGGTGAAGGCGAGCGCGCAGCCTTCGGGATACGCGTGCGGCACGTGCGCGAGCACGGTGGCCTGCCGGCCCAGCGCTTTGTGCACGGCGTCGTAAAGCGGTTTGACGTTCGTCCACGTCGCGGCCAGTTCGATGGTGTCGAGCACCATCTTCTGTTCAGCCAGCAGCGGGCTCTGCCGGAAGTGTTCGGCGAAGCGGTGGTTGTACCAATGCCGCGCCGGCTCTTCGCCGCGGTCGCGTCCGCCGTTCGCCAGGCAGATTTCCAGCGCCTTCGCGCTCTCCAGTTCGATTTGCGCGCTGCGGCCGTCGAACACCATCACGAGCAGGCAGCCCTGCGCGGAGAGGCCGAGCGCTTTCATGGTGACCGAGGTGTCGGCCGGGTCGGACAGGCGCACGATCGTCGGCCGCAGCCCGAAGCGCAGCATCAGCCGCAGCGCTTCGAGACCGTTATCGAGTTTCGGGAAGACCGCGCTGCGGAACTCGCGTGCGGCGGGCAGGGCGTGCAGGCGCATGTGCGCGCGGGTGATCACGGCGAGCACGCCTTCCGAGCCGAGCAGCACGTGGTTGAAATCCGGACCGGTCGCGCGGCGCGGCGCCGTGCGCGTATGGATGACCGTGCCGTCGGCGAGCACGGCCTGCAGGCTGAGAACCATGTCTTCGATCTTGCCGTACATCGTCGCGGCCTGCCCGGCGCTGCGCGTGGCGAGGTAGCCGCCGAGCGTCGAGATGCCGAACGAACCGGGAAAGTGGCCCATCGTGTAGCCGCGTCGGTTCAACTCCTGCTCCAGGTGAATGCCGAGGATGCCGGTCTGGCACACGGCGACCTGGCTTTCCTCGCTGATGCGCTCGATGTGGTTCATGCGTTTGGTGTCGAGCACGACGCCGCCGCACACCGGCAGTACGCCGCCGCACATGCCGCTGCCCGCGCCGAAGGGGACGACCGGCGTCCGCATCTCGTTGCAGACTTTCAGCACGCGGCTGACTTCCTCGGTGGTCTCCGGCCAGATGATCAGATCGGGCCGGTAAGGCGCTTCGCCGCGACGAATTTCGAGCAGGCTGCGCGGCCACAGATCGTGGCTGTAGTTCAGCCGGTCGCCGAGCGCGCGGCTGACGCGCCGGCCGCCGAGCACGTCGCGCAGCCGGTTGAGCAGCTCGACGTTGGTCGGTTTCTTCGGCTTCGGCTGGTCCATGTTACGACAGCCCCATCTTGCCCGGGTTGAGAATGCCCGCCGGGTCCATTTCCTGCTTGAGCGCTTCGAAAATGCGCATCGCCTGGCCGTGCTCTTCGTGCATGTAGGGCGCCTTGGTGTAGCCGATGCCGTGGTGATGGCTCATCGCGCCGCCCACGCGATGGCACGCGGCCACCGCGGCGTCCCACACCTGACGATGGGTCTGGCGCGCCTTTTCCACGTCGGTCCCCGCCGAAACGAAAGTGAAGTAGACCGAGCAGCCTTCGTGGTAGGCGTGCGAGAAATGCGCCATGATGAACGCC
This sequence comes from Deltaproteobacteria bacterium, assembly GCA_003170555.1. GTDB lineage: Bacteria > Lernaellota > Lernaellaia > Lernaellales > Lernaellaceae > FEN-1099. The sequence goes on along the minus strand of PMZC01000278.1, from coordinate 7,284 downwards.
TTCTCGCGCACGGCCCGGCGGATTTCGTGGTAGAGGTCGGCGATCTTGCGCCAGGTCGTCGCCATTTCGATCGTGTCGACGAACGCGCCGTGGTAGAAAACCTTCGACTGCCCGTAGCTCACGTGGTAGCGGTTCTTCCACCAGCGCATCGCCGGTTCGGGTCCTTTGTTCACGCCCTCGGCCTTTTCGCAAATCTCGGTGGCCAGATTCTTCTCGGCGCGCGTCAGCAGTTCCTCGCCCTCGAAAGTGAGGACCAGCAGGCAGCCTTTCGTCGCGAAGCGCTGCAGCTCGTTGGCCAGATCGGCGCGCTGGCCGACGAAACGCTCGGCGCGGCGCACCAGACCGGGGACGAGGCTCTTCACCGCGTTGCCGAACTGGCTGATGGGCAGCGAGTCGAAAAAGCTTTCCGAACTCTCGCCCTGCTTCGAACCCGTGCCGACCAGCGCCGTGTCCAGTTCGTCGTACAGCCGCACGGCGGCGGGCTTGAGCTCGTTTTGCATCAGCAGGCGCATGCCCTCGATGCCGGCCTCGATGGTCGGGAAAACAAACGACGCGAATTCGCGCGAGGGCGGATACGGCCGGATGCGGCACGTCGCCGAGGTGATGACGCCCAGCGTGCCTTCCGAGCCGACGAAGATCTGGTTCCAGTCCGGACCCAGCGAAGCGCGCGGCGCCACGGGCGTGCGCATGATCTCGCCGGTCCCCAGCACGACCTCGAGGCCGAGCACCATGTCTTCGATCTTGCCGTACTTCGCCGAAAGCTGCCCGGCGCTGCGCGCGGCGAGATAGCCGCCGAGGGTCGAGGTGTAGATCGAGCTGGGGAAATGCCCCATCGTGTAGCCCTGGCGATTCAGCTCCATTTCGAGGTGCTGGCCGATGATGCCCGCCTCCGCCGTCACCGCGAGCGACTTTTCGTCGAGGGCGAGGATGCGCTTCATCTTCTTCAGGTCGAGGATGATGCCGCCGCGCAAGGGCGTCGTGCCGCCGCACACGCCGCTGCCCGCGCCGAACGGAATGAGCGGTACGCGCCGCTCGGCCGCAAGTTTGACGAGGCGCACGACCTGGTCGACCTCGTGCGGCCAGACGATGACATCCGGCAGGGGCCCGAGCCGACCGTCGTTGGTCGCCAGGTTCGCCATGGGGTTGAGATCGCGGCAATAAGACAGGCGTTCCAGATTGGCGACCGAGATGTTCGCCTCGCCGACGATCGCCGTCAGCGCCTCGCGCAGTTCGGTCGACGCCTGACTCGGCGAAATTTTCATCGCGCTCCTTTTCCCGCGACCCCGCGGTCGGACAGTCAGGTTATTGCCGCAGCGCGTCGAAAGTCAAGACCATGTGTGAGTGAAAAATGAAAAATGAAAAATGAAGAATGGGGCTGCACAGCGTCTGGACCTATACTCGAGCCGCGCTCACTTGAACACATTCTCCAGTTCATCCACCAGGTCGAGATTGGTCTTCGCCGCCGCGACCACCGCGTTGGCGTCTTGTGCGCTGATCACGTAATCCAGTTGGGTGAGCGAGGCTTCGTAATCGTCCGCCGCCTTCTTGCCGCCGGCGTTGAGCACCTTTTCGAGCAACCCTTGCCAGGTTTTGACGAGGGCGTCCAAGTCCTTGTTCGCGGAAGTGAAATCGGAAGACATGCCGTCGAGCACCAATTCACGGCCGAGATAATCGAGTTCGAGGATCGGCGCGGGCACGGTGGGCTCGTAGATCGCGCAAAAATCCGCCATCACGCCGCTGATCGCATTAGTCGCGCGGGCCAGACTGACCGGATCGCCCGGCTGGGCCGCCGCGGCGGTGTTCTTGATGGTGCGGCTGGTCACCCGCGTGCAGGAAAAACCGGCGCCCGCGCCGGCGGCTCCGGCCACGAAGGAATGCCCGTTTTGCCGGACCGGCATTCACCCGAAGGCGACGCGCTGTCCACACTGCACGTCGGAGTTGCAGTAAAGAGCGAAGGGACGGGATCAAACCCTGTTTTTTCGGCGACCGGTTCCGGGGAAAAAGTCTACGGCGACTCGGGGCATTTTTCGGCGAAAGCCCGGTTCAGCTTGTCGCGCCACTCGCCCCAAAGGAGCGGGTAGAATCGTTCGAATTCCTTTCTTTTTGCGCGGGCCTCATCGCACTTTTTGGCCTTGGCCAGAGCCAGCAGGATTCTCGCGGCGGCGATTTGGTAGATGACGTTTGATCCGCAGCGACCCTGGCGGATGTCTTCGTAGGTCGCGAGCGCTTCGTCGAGGCGATCGAGGCCTTCGTAAGCTTGGGCCAACTGCCAGTACACGGAGATCCGCCAGTCCGATTTCGGTTCATCGGACAGGTATTTCTTGGCCAGCTCGATGACCAGCGGCAGATTCTTTTTCTTGGCGGCGGTGAGGATCGCGCGCAACGGTCCGGCGGCGCCGATCACGCGCGACAGGTAGCCGCGCAGGCAATCGTCGCATTTGCTCTGCACCTTATCCCAATCATCGTGCGCGACATCCTCCACCGCGCTCTTCCATCGTTTTCCCCCGAACAGGTCGGTGACGAGTTTTTTTCGCGCATCCTCGCCGTAGGTTTCCTGAAAGCAGTACACGAAGGTGCGTTCGCGAAAGAATTTCAAACTTTCCTGGTGGCCCATGATCTCGGCCAAATTGAGACGCGGGGTCGTCCGGTTGAGCCAGATCACAATCGCGTTATGCACATCGCCGGAGCCAAAATAGGCCAGCCCCTCTTGCAGACAGGAAGGATACGAGCGCAAATTCTCGAAATCGTTGGTTGCGCCGAATGTGGAGTGAATCATTTCGTGAACCAACAACGTCTTCACATCCCAGTTGCTGGAGAGTAGAGGCTCCCCCAACAACGTGACCGACGGCGTGTGCCGTCTGGCCGCGGGGCTGTTGGTGGTCCGGCTGAAAGCCAGGACGCCGTCAGCGCTGGTCTGGCTGTAAATGGCCACGTTCAATTCCCGGAAAATCTTGCGCACCGCCGGATCGCCGATGAAGGATTCCACCTGGTCGATCGCCGCCGGAAAAGCGGCGGTGATCTTTTGTTCGATCTGTTGGTAATCCGCCGCGGTCAGCCGCGAGCCGAGTTCCTGATGATAGAAGGTCAGACCTTCCGCTGCGGCCAGCAGCGCGGTGAGAGTCAGGCAGCAGAACAAAACGCCGACGACCAATGATAGGTTGCGCACGACCGAATCCTTTGTCCCAGGTTGCACGAAGGGACTTCGGATAACGACTAGACTTGCGTTTTTCTGGCTCAAATAAGGGATGGAGCCCTCAAACCCCATCCCTCACGTCTCAACTCTTTCTAACAGCCGCAGCCGCCGTTGTCGCCGCCGCCGCCGCTGTCATCGCCGCCGCCGGTGGTGTCGTCGTCGGTCGCGTCGTCATCGACGATGTCATCGTCGGTGGTTGTGTCGTCGTCAACCGTCGTGTCGTCGTCGGTCGCGTCGTCGTCGACCGCGTCGTCGTCAACCGTATCGTCGTCCGCATTTTCGTCACACGTATCGGTGGTTTCGTTGCAGGTTTGATCGACGTCGCACGGGTCGCCGGACGAAACACACGCGTCGGCGGTCTCGTCACAGCTTTCCGTTCCATCGCAGAACAAACCGTCGTCGGGGCAGCGGAAGGTGGTGACGTTATCGAACTCGCTATCGCAGGTGTCGGTGGTTTCGTTGCAGGTTTCCGTGCCGGTGCAGAACAGACCGTCATCGCAGTCCCGCGCCGGGCCGGCCGTGCACACGCCGTCCGCGCAGACGTCGGGATCGGTGCAGAACAACCCATCGTCGCACGGCGCGGTGTTGTTGGTGTTTGCGCAGTACCCCGCCTTCACGGTCAGGAATGTCTGGTGGGGAGTATATTCGTCCTGGTAAATGACGTCGTCGGGTAGGGTGGCGGGCTGGTAGCCTCCCCCGTCCCCGCCGTCAATATCGCCGACCCGATTGCCGAACGAAACGGGATAGGTAGTGCCATTTACCGGGTCGGAGAAGCGAAAAACGATGCCGGGAGTATCCCAGGAGAACACGATGGCGTAGTAATTGCCGGCGGTCATGGTGTAACTCATCCCGTTAATCAACTGCCAGCCGTTGTCGGGTCCGCTCAAGCTGGTTGATTTGGAGTAAACAAAGGTGTACGGGCCGGTCACCGCCGAAGCTTGATAAACGGCCACCGCAACGGTTTGAGAAGCCTGGGTCAACTCCAGGTACATGCGCGCGCCGGTCAGCGTGGCGTCCGTGGTAACCTGGATAATCTGGCCCTCCACGGTTGTTGCATAACTTTCAGTATCGTAAGTCGCATCGAGAAACTGGTCGACGGTGGCGCCGATGCCCGCGCACACATCATCGGTGCAGATGTTGCCGTCGTCGCACGTCGCGTCCGCGACGCAGGGAATGTGCTCGATGTCGATCTGGTTGGCCGTGACATTGTAGCTGCCATCCTGGGTATTAACCCACAGGTACTGCCCGTCGAAACCCAGGCCTTCGATATAGGTATTGGCCGGGGGAGCAAACGAAGTGACCTCGGCGCCGGTATCCGGATCCAAGCCGTGGACCAACCAGTTGGTCGAGTCACCGTACCAGATCAGTTGGCCGTCGTAAGCCAGCCCCCGTATGGCGCCGCTGGACAAGACGAAGCTGTCGATCACCGCGCCGGAGGTGGGATCCATTTTGTACAAGGTGGGCGTCGTGCCGTCCAAGTTCCAGAGGTTGACGCCGTCATACGTCACGCCCAAAGGATATCCTCCGGGCGCGGGGAAAGATTGCAGCACCGTACCGTCGTATCGACTGATCCGCATAACCGTGACGGAGTTGTAGTCATCGATCCAGAACGCTTCGCCATCGAAGGCCAAACCGGTGGTGACGGTGGCGCTGATCGGCAGCGTCGCCAGAGTAGCGCCATTGGTCGGATTGATTTGGAGAATGTTGGCGATGTTGGCGATGCAGGTGTACATCGCGTCGCCGATAAAGGCCATGTCGCGGTACGATGTGCCCCCCGGGAAGGCGAAGCTGTGGACGACGTCGCCGAAAGCCCGGCTGGGACCTCGCGGATGCGTCGCGGCGTGAGCCACACCCGCACAGAGAACGAGGACGAGAACAAACGTTAGAACCACGGAAACTCGCCTGAAGTTCATTTTTTCCTCCCCTTATTGTTATCATTTTTTTCTTGTCTAATAGAAGAGGGCCGCCGAAGAGAAGTCTCCCACGCGTTGCGGTTTGTTGTCAACAGTTATTAGTCGCCAGGAGGATGGAGTATGGTCCGGCTGAACCACCGGCGAGGGCGCCTGCGCCGTACAAAGAAGGAAGCGGCGGGTCTTAAACCCGCCGTGTCAATTCGCGATAGAGGCCGTTCGTAAATCGCCCTTACGCCTTGAGCGTCTTCTCGAGCGTCTCGAGCGCCATGGTGAGTTGCGGATCTTCTTTCGACAGCGCGTCCATCTTGCGCACGGCGTGAAGCACGGTCGTGTGGTCGCGGTTGCCGAACTTTTCGCCGATGTCGGGCAGGCTGGCGCCGGTGAGGCGGCGGGCAAGGTACATCGCCACCTGCCGCGGCCGCGCGATGCTCTTATGCTTGCGCGCGCCGATCAGGTCGTTGTGCCGGACGTGATAGAACTCGCACACCGAACGCTGGATCTGTTCGATGGAGATCGCCTTGTCCGGGTCGCCCACCACCTGACGCAGCACGCGACGGGCCAGGTCGAGGTTGACGCGGCCCTCGTGCAGTTCGCCGAACGCGGCGACGCGACGCAGCGCGCCTTCGAGTTCGCGCACGTTGTTTTTGATGTGCGCGGCGATGTAGAACACCACGTCTTCCGGCAGGCTCACGTTTTCCGCCGCGGCCTTCTTGCGCACGATGGCGATGCGCGTCTCGAGTTCGGGCGGCTGGATGTCGGCGATCATCCCCATGCCGAAGCGGCTGCGCAGCCGTTCTTCGAGGCCTTCGATGTCTTTCGGGTATTTGTCCGACGCCAGCACGATCTGCGCGTCGTTTTCGTACAGCGTGTTGAAGGTGTGGAAGAACTCTTCCTGCGTCGCGTGCTTGCCGGCGATGGTCTGGATATCGTCGATCAGCAGCGCGTCGAGATTGCGGTACTTCTTGTGAAACGCCGCGGTGCGTTTGCTTTGAATGGCGGAAATCAATTCGTTCATGAACCGCTCGGCGGGAATGATCACCAGGCGCTGATCGGGCCGGCGCTTGAGCAACTGCACGGCCAGCGCGTTGAGCAGGTGGGTCTTGCCCAAGCCGGTGCCGCCGAAGATGAACAGCGGGTTCATGCCGCCGCCCGGATTTTTCGCCACGTTCTTGCACGCGGCGTAAGCGAACTCATTGGACTGGCCGACGACGAAATTCTCGAAGGTGTAATTTTCGTTGGGCAGCGGGCTGTTCGCCGGCGGTCGCGGCGGCTCCTCGCGCACCGGCGCCGGCGTGATGACGCTTTTGTCGAACGTCATCTGCGCGTGGGCCAGTTCGATCTCGATGGTCATTTCGCGGCCCGCGATCAGCCGCAGCGTTTCCGTGGCGCGGGCGAGGTAGTGATCGATGAACCACTTGCGCACGGTCTTGTTCGGCGCGGCCAGGCGCAGATGGCTCTTGGTGGCCTGCACCTGGCGCAGCGGCGCGATCCACGCCGAAAAGTTTTTCACATCGAGCGAACCTTTGAGCACGTCGAGCACGCGATCCCATAAACGATCCATATTCGACGCAACCTCTTACGCCCGCGGACGGGCGTGACTTAATCAAGCAAACACGAAATCACACTTTGCCGATCCGGCCGGTCGAAAACCAGGAAAAATTCCGGCGATACAAAGCGAACACCCCGGGCGGCTTGACCGCCGCATACATCGACAATTCAAATTGAATCGGGCAAAGTGGAAACCCACAACCTTGGCGGATTACGTATCAAGACCGGGCTCACTTGGCAAGTCTTTTTTAATGCTTGACGACGATTTTTCTAACCCGGCGCGGACAAAGCCGAAATGCATCCACACCCTGTGGACAAAATGTCATTTTAGCTAGGAAAATAATCTACGATCCAGCCGGGCGAAAATCCCATCGCCCCGAAAAATTCCCTTTGTTGAAAAAAGGCCCGACTTCATGGAGATGCGGCTCGCCCGGCCGATTTCACGATCATCAAATAAAATAAAACCGCCGTCTTTTCCAAGAGTTGCCGCGCGAGGACGGCGCGAGGTTGGTTTGGCCGGCGAAGCATGTTACGCTGAATCCTCTGCGAGTTTGTTTGGAGCGAACGTGGACGTTTCCATCGTCGTGCCCGCCTACAACGAGCGCGAAAACCTGCCGGGCCTGCTGGATG
>PMZC01000372.1 GCA_003170555.1 Deltaproteobacteria bacterium | reverse complement strand
TCGTTGTTGGTGCCGTAGGTGATATCGGCGCGGTAGTTCTTCTGGCGCAGATTCGGCTCGACATCGTGCACGACCAGGCCGACGTTCAAGCCCATCATCGCGTAGATCGGGCCCATCCACTCGGAGTCGCGCTTGGCGAGGTAATCGTTGACCGTGACCAGGTGCGCGCCGCGCCCGGCCATGGCGTGCAGCACCAACGGCATGGTGGAAGCGAGGGTTTTTCCTTCGCCGGTTTTCATTTCGGCGATCTTGCCCTGCCACAGCGCGATGCCGCCGACGATCTGCACGTCGAACGGCCTCATGCCCAGCGTGCGCACCGAACACTCGCGGGCGAGCGCGAAGACCTCGGGCAGGAATTCCCCTTCGGCGTTGAATAGCGCTTCCGCCGCTTCCTTCGCGTCGGCGATGCCGTCGGCGGCCGCGCGGATCTGCGCGCCAATCTCCTTCGCGCGGGCGGTGATCTGGTCGTCGGCCAGCGCTTTGACCTGCGGCTCGAGCAGATTGACCTCGACGACGGTCTTGGCCAGCAGGCGCAGGTTGCGTTCGTTTTGCGTGCCGAAAACGGCGGTTAGAATGCTCATCGGCCTCTCAGTTCACCGAGATGGTTCAGCCTTTTCAACCGCATAAGATAAGTCGGCTCGCGCTATTTATCCACCCGGTCCCAACGATAGGGAATCTCGTCGGTGTGCGCGGGGAGGCGATACTCGTCCGGGTTGGCGTAGTTATACGTGTTGGTCGGGATGTTCAGGCAGAGGGCCTCGGTATCGCTGATGCACTTGAAGCCGTGGTGCACGCCGCGCGGAATCCGCAGCACGATGGGGTTGTGCGCGCCCATGAAAAATTCGCCCACCTCGCCGCGGGTCGGGCTGCCTTCGCGCGCGTCGTAGAGCACGACCTTCATCATGCCGACCAGCACGCAGAAGTAGTCGTCCTGCAGCTTGTGGAAATGCCAGGCCTTGACCACCCCGGGGTAGGCGGTGGTGATGTACGCCTGGCCGAATTCGGTGAACATCTCGTCGTCGCGGCGCAGGACTTCCATCAAGCGGCCGCGTTCGTCGGGCAGGACCCGCAGTTTCTTGATCTTCACGCCTTCGATCATGTTTCGTTCCTCACGGTAAAGCCCGCTCGAGCACGTCGAGCAGCGTCTGGATGGCGCGTTCGTCGCGGCGCATCTGATGCGCGCCGCCGGCGATCAACACCGGGCTGGCTTTGGCGCCCGCCGCTTGCGCCAAGATATCGGCGTGGGCGACCGGGACGAGTTCATCCGCCGCGCCGTGCAGCAGAAAAATATGTTGAGCCCGCGACCGGCCGATGGCCTCGCGCGGCACGACCTTGCCGAAACCCTCGGCCCACTCGGCCGGCGTCTTGTCGTAGCCTTCGCGGATCATGCCGAGGCGCCGGTACAGCGCGAACCACGCATCGGCGTCGGCGTCGACCGGCAGAAAGTTGAAGTCGGCCGGCGCGGACAGCGTGATCAGCGGATCGATGCGCGCGTCGCTCGCGCTGCGCACGATCGACGCTGCCCCGCCGGCGGAAAATCCGACGACCGCGTACGTCGATCGGCGCATCTCGGTCTGATCGAGGTGATCGAGCACGGCGCCCAGATCGTCGGCCCAGCGGTCGATCTCCAGATGCCCGCCGCTCATCCCGGCGCCGCGAAAGTTGAAAATCGCCGCGTCGAAGCCGCGCTCGGCGATGCGCCGCGCCAGACCGGGGTAACCTTCGTCGCTCGGATCGACCGCCGCCTGCGTCGAGGGCAGCCCGTGCGCCAGGACCACCACGGCCCGGCTGCGGCCGCGGGCGGGAAACAGCTCACCCGCGAGGCGCACTCCGTCGGGCGCGACACAGGTGAAGGGGGCCATGTCAGGCGCTGACCGCCGGCGCGCCGCCCCGGGCGCGCAGATACATAATCAGCACGGCGATCGCGATGGGGATGTCGGTGAGGGCCACGGTCAGGTTGGCCAGGTAGTGATAGCTCCACAGGTAGAAGCCGAGCCCGGTCAAGCCGGAGGTCGCTTTGCCGATGATCAGCAGCCACACCAGTTGGCCGTACTTGCGCAGATCGTGATAGATCAACGCCGAGATCACGGTCACCACCGCCATGAACGCCACCGCCAGCGCGACGTACATCCCGTGGCTCGGCAGGCGCGCGCTCTCGGGCATGTTGACGTGCTGGTAGAAGATGTCNNGGGAGATGATCGGCGCGCGGCTTTTCGGCGAAATCGTGGCCACGAAGTTGATCAGCCGCACGATCCCGTCGGGAAAGAAGATAAACAACAAAGCCCCGGCGAAAAAGGCGAGGCACAAAATCCCCATGAGTTTGCGATACTGTTCTTCCGCCTTGCTGTAAACGCAGGTCACGGCCATCACCGCCTCCGTAGTTTGTGGTGGAAGCTTCATCTTGACACAACAACGGGACCGGGGAAAAGGGGCGTCAGCGCGCCGCGTGCATTACGCGTACGACGGCCTGGGCCGGATGGGCGGGCGCGTCGAACGCGACGGCGACCACGACGTCGAACGTTTGACCCGGCGCAATGGGCTGCGGCGGCTTGATGTGCATCGTGCGCGCGCCCGGATGTCGGCCGGGGACGCGCTCGCCGTCGCCGTCCAGCAGATCGACGATCGTGTCGAACGCGCTCACCGGCCGGTTGCTCACGTTGAGCACGGCGAAGCCGACGACGATCTCGTTGTTCTCGCCCGGACCCCACTGCGGCGGAAAAGCCGCGAGCCGGCCGCGCCGCGCCAATTCGCGCCGCGCGCGCTCCTGTGCGGCGACGGCTTCCGCGAACGCCGGATCGGTGCGCGGCGTCTGACCGGTCAGCAGCACGTGCAGCAGTTCATCCGCCGCGAGCCACGTGCTCAGCCAGTCGCGCTGCTCGATGGATTGACGAATCTTCTCGCGCAGCCGCGTGGTGGTTTGCCGCAGGTTCTGGCGGCGGCTGAGTTCGGCGTCGACCGCGGCCAGCAATTCGCGCGTCTGCCGCCCGGCCTGCGTGCCGGCCAGCGTCGCCTGCTCGGCGAGCTGCAGTTGCTGCTGCGTTTTTTCCAGGTCGGCGCCGGTGTTCAGGTTCGCATGGGCGTGTTCGAGCAAATCGAAGACGCTCACGTACGACGTTTGCGCGAGCAGCGCCTTCTTCGCTTTGTAGAGTTCGGGAAAATGCTGCACGGCGTACGTCGCCCGCCGGCCCGATTGGTCGAGCACGAAGGCGTTTTCGATCGAGATGTACAAGCCGCGAATGGTGATCTCCGCGCCGCCCGCGCTGTCCAACAGGCGCACGGCGACGATCTCGGCCAATTGGTGGCCGCGATACCGCCGCTCCGAGATCAGCGGCCCCAGCAGATCGCCGCGATGTTCGAGATTGGCCGTCGGCGCGTAATCGAGCTCCTGCAGCAGCGGCTGCACCAGGTTGTAGACGGCGGTGCGCTTTTCATCGACCACGAAAGTCACGTTGCGGTCGGGCAGCGAATCGAAATCGAGCAGTGTTTTGGCCGTCAGCGGCGGCAGCGTCGGCGGGCCGGACTCCTGCGCCCAGGCGGCCAACGCCGCGAGGCCGAACAGCAGCACGAGCCACGTTTTTCGCATGTGATTCTTATAGCGCACCTGCGCGTGCAACGCCACGCGGGCTACTCCTCGCGCTTTTCCAGCGCGCGAATGCCCCAGCGCAGCGGCAGGACGGCGGCGAGGACGGTGATCGCCACGATCGCGGCGGAAATCAGGCCGATCAGCGACCATTCCGGCAGGGTCAGCCGCTTGTGCGCGAGCAGCGCGAGAAACGCGAGGCGCCCGGGCCAAAACGCCGCCACGACCACCGCGAGCACCACGGCCATCGCCGCCACCATGTAGACAATCGAACTGGCGCCGGTGGCCATCCGCGCCACGTTGCGTTCGCTGAAGTCGGGCATCAGCGCGCCGACGCCGACGGCGAGTCCCGCGATGGCGATCGAGATCAGGAACATCAGGCCGCTGCCGATATACATCAGAAACAGGTGCGTGTGCAGGAAGTAGTTGCTGACCAGCACCAGCAGTTGTCCGACGATCACGATCGGCGCGAGGAACATGGCGAACTTGGACAGCACGACCTCGCGCATCGACAACGGCGCCGCGCGCAAGATCCAGAAGGCGCGTCCTTCGGTCGACACGGCCGGCAGGAGGAAGCGCACGCAGATGGCGGAGAGCACGAAGCCGGCGAGCAGCAGGTTGACGTAGGCGACGATGTTGCGCAGCCAGAAGTCGTTGCCGGCGATTTGTTCGAGGTGCAGCACGCGGAAGTTGAAGAGGTAGACGACCACCAGCGCCAGCAAAAGCAGCAACTGCGTCCACTGCGTCGTCTCGCGGAAAAACGACCGCACGTCCTTGCCGATCAGCAGGCGGCGGTTGCGCGTGCTCGACGCCAGCAGCGCTTCCAGCGCGCGACCGACGATCGGCAGGGTGGTCAGACGCGCGCGGCGCCCTTCCTGCGCCTTCGAGTAGGCGGCGGTGTACCACCAATCGCCGGCCCACGCGGCCAGCGCGATGCCGGTCAGGCCGGTGAAGAGGCCGAAGACCATCAGGAAGACGGCGTTGACGTCGACGACGCCGGACAGCCCGGCCCAGACGGCTTCGGTCGCCCACACCGACGGAATCAGCGGCGAGTTGGGCGCGCGCAGCGTGGCGAAGTATTCGGCGAAGCCGTGAAAGAGGTCCGGGTTGAACAACTGTTCGGGTCGCAGGAAACGCAGCAGGAAGTAGATCAGCACGACGAAGACGATGGCCGTGATGACCAGCACGTCCTGCGTTTTGCGCGCGGGAAACGCTTTGACCAGGATGGTCGTGACGATCGCGCCGAGGGCCGTGGGCAGCAGCAGAAACACGGCCAGCACGGCGGCCATCCACGGGTAGTACCAGATCGGGCTGTCGAACACGAGACCGGCCGCGAGCAGGATCGGCAACGCGAACAGCAGCACCATCCAACTCGACAGCGCTCCGGCCTGGGCCATCCGTGAGACGAACAAGCGGTCGACGCGCACCGGCGCGCTGATCAGCAGATAGAGATCGTCGGACAGAAACAGCGTGTTCAGGCAGGTCACCACGTTCGAGAAGATGAGCACGGCGAAGAAGATCATGAACAGAAAGCCGAGCAGCTTGTGCACCAACAGCGAACCGAACGGCTCCTCCGCGGCCAGCCGCTTGAGCAGCAGGTAGCTGCCGAACAGCAGCCCGGCCCAGAAGAGCAGGGTCAGCAGGCCGAAGAAATAGAACTTGAAACGGTCCGCGCGCTTGCCGTGTAAAAAAGTATTGCGCGCCGACAGCACCCGCGGCGCGAGCAAATGTCCGTAAGACGGTTGCGCGAGGTCAGTCATGCGGCGTCGGCGTGGGCGAGGTTTCGGCCGGCGGCGGATTGTGCGGCGGCCGCTCGGCTTGCTCCAGTTCCTGCTCGCGCTGCCGCACGACGTAACGGATATAGGTCTTCAACACGCGGTTGCGTTCGACCTCGCCGGTCAGCTTCTTGATGTCTTCGTAAATCGTCGGGTCGACGACCAGGCCGCCGATCGTGCCTTCGCCGCGGTCGATGCGGTCCATGATGCGGCGCAGGTCGGCGGCGGTGACCCGCAGATCGTCGAGAATCTTGTATTGTTCGTGGTCGTAGATCAGGCCGTACATCACGCCGCGTTCGGTGCGGATATCGTGCACGACCTGGCGGATCGCCTCGCTGGTGTCGGCGAGATTTTCGATCAGCCGTTTGTACTGCGCGCCGTAAATCAGTTCGTGCAGCGTGCCCGAGCCGGAACGCACGTTGGCGATGATCTGCCGCACGTCGCCGGTGGTGACGCGCAGGTCGTTGGTGGTGGCCAGAATGTTGGCCACGATCTGGGCCTTGTTCGGATCGTAGATCAACTCATGCAGCGCGCCGCTGCCGTTCTGCACGTTCTCGACGATGTTGCGGATCGAGGTGATCGTGCGCGACAGGTCCGTTTCCTGCGCGCCCTGACCGCTCACCGAGGCGAAGAGCACCTTGAGGTACTCCGCGGTCTGGCCGATTTCGTCGAGGATCTTGCCGCCCTTCTCCAGCGCGTCGGTGAGGCTGGCCGGCTCCGACCCCTGAATGAAATCATGGTGGCGCACCAGGGGGCCGCGCCCCGGCACGATCTCGACGTACTTCTTGCCCAACAGGCCCAGCGTGTCGATGGTCGCCTTGCTGTCCTTGGTCACTTTGCGCATCCCGCGGTCGTCGATGGTCAGCTCCACGAACACGGTGGCGTCGCCGGGCCGGGACGAAAAGGCGATCGAGGACACGGAGCCGATGGTCACGCCGGATACGCGCACTTCCGCGCCGGCGATCAGGCCGGCGATGTTCTTGAAGCTGGTGCGCACGGTGATGGATTCGCGAAACAGGCTCGACTTGCTGGTCAGCACGAGCACGGCCGCGAGGAACGCGCCCAGCGCGATCAGGGTGAAGAGCCCGACTTTGATTTCACTGCCCCGCGACACAGGCATCGTGGCCTCCCGGAGACTTTACAAATCCAGCGTCCCCTCGACGAACGATTTGATCAACGAACCCGGCGGCTCGGCGGCGAGCCGTTCTTTGGGCAACACGCTGGCGATTTTGCGGTCGTAGACCAGCGCGACGCGGTCCGCCACCAACATCGCCGCGGTCATATCGTGCGTGACGACCAGGCTGGTGCATTTCAGCTCCGCCTGCATTTTCAAAATCAGCTCGGCGATCCGCCGCGTGTTGGACGGGTCGAGCCCCGTGGTCGGCTCGTCCCACAGAATGACCTCCGGCTCCAGCGCGATCGCGCGCGCCAGGCCGATGCGTTTGCGCATGCCGCCCGACAGTTGCGCCGGCATCAGTTGTTCGGTGTCGGGCATGCCGACCCGCGCCAGATTCAAGGCGACGCGCTCGCCGATTTCGTCTTCGGTCAGCTTCAGATGCGCGCGCAGCGGATAGGCGATGTTTTCGTAAACGGTCATCGAGTCGAACAGCGCCGCCTGCTGGAAAACGTAGGCGATGTGCCGGCGCACTTGAATCTGCTCGACCTCGGTCATCGCGGTGATCTCCTCGTCGCGATACCAGATGCTCCCGCTTTCCGGCGTGAGCAGGCCGATCAGGCACTTGAGCATCACCGACTTGCCGGTGCCCGAGCCGCCCATGATCACCAGATTCTCGCCGTTGAAGACGTCGATGGTCAGGTCGGAGAAGATGACGTTGCGGCCGAAGGCCTTGGCGACCCCTTCAAAACGAATCAGCGGCGGGCCGGCGTGCAGCGTCATCGTTTCCTACCCGAAGACCAACATCAGTCGCGTGAGAAAGAAGTCGGCGACGAAAATGAACATCAGGCTGATCACCACGGTGCGCGTCGTCGAATTGCCCACGCCCTCGGTGCCGCCGAAGGTGGTGATGCCGTTGAAGCAACTGATCACGACGATGCCGAAGCCGAAGAAGTAGGTTTTGATCAGGCCGGTGATCAGGTCCACCAGGTCGATGCCGTCGATGGTGTCGCTGAGGTAGCTCAGCGGCCGCAGCCCCAGCTCGACCGCGCTGATCACCATGCCGCCGGTGATGCCCACGACGTCGGCCAGCATCGTCAGCGCGGGCAGCGCGATCAACATCGCCCACATGCGCGGCACCACCAGCTTCTTCACCGGGTTGGCGCCGAGCGCGCGGATGGCGTCGATCTGCTCGGTGACGGCCATCGAGCCCAACTCGGCCGCCGTGCCGCTGCCCACCCGGCCGCCCACCACGACCGCGGTGAGCACCGGCCCGAGTTCGCGGACGACCGCCAGGCCCACCACGACCGAGACGTACTCCTTGCCGCCGAAGCGATCGAGACCCACGGCGAACTGCAGCGCCATGACCATGCCCGAGGCGAAGAGCGTCACCAGCGCGATCGAAATCGAGCCGATGCCCATCTGGTCGAGGTGGCGGATCGTTTCCGCCAGTTCGAACGGCCGGGTGAAACTGAGGGTGACGACCTGGCCGCCGAGACGCGCCACGGCGCCGAACCGCTCGAGGAAGTTGGTCAGCGATTGGCCGATGCGCGCCGCCAGATTGGTCCACATGCCCACGGGTCACTCCACCGGGTAACGGCGCTGATGATGGAAGGTCTTGATGAACTGCTTGAACTCTTCGAGGTTGAGGTCGAACGTTTCCGGCACGGCGACGTACACCAGGTCGTAGACCCAGTCGTCGATGCGCACCACCAGCAGCGCCATCTTGATCCGCGCGCCGTCCAGCCGCCCGTCGACCGTCGACCACAGCGCTTCGCGATTGTCGACTTCGAGGAACTGCTCTTCGAGGATCGTGCGCGAGGTGATGTCGAACAGCAGGTGGTTGCGCAAGGCGCGCAGGCCGGCCGCGCGATTCGGCGCGTAGATCACGTTGACCATGATCGCCTGATGATTGACCGCGTGTTGGTACGCGACCTTCGCCGCGTTGGTCGTCAGCTTCAGCCGCTTCCAACCGGCGGGCAACGGGCCGATCGTGAAGCGCGCGCCCTCGGCGGCGACTTCGACCACGCCTTCGCCGGGCGTCGCGGTTCCGGGCGAACCGGCCGGGCCGGGGTTAAAGGCGCACGCCGACGCCCCGAGACACGCCAATACGACGAACCCTAAAAAGCGCAAACGCATGCCGACTCCGCAACCGAAAAATCTTAGGCGACGTAATAGTTTAGCGAATCAGCAGACCCAGCGTCAAATCGTCGCTTGATGCCCGTCGGTCTTACGTCAAGACGGCGTCGGTATGCCGCCCTTCAACTTTCGCGCCATCCCACACCACGCACCGTTCCAACGCCGCGCCTTTCGCTATCGTCGCGCCGGCGCCGATGATCGCGTAGGGGCCGAGCGACACGCCTCGTTCGAGATGCACGCCGGGGCCGAGCAAAACGGGGGCGCGGAAAATTACGTCGGGCGGAACATCGACCTGCTCCGAGCCCCAAATCCCCGGCGCGATTTCACGCCGCCGGTCGCGGCAAAAAGCGAATAGTCCCGGATCGTCGAGCAGCGCCCAATTCGCCGCGAGATAATCGGCCGGCGCCCCGAGATCGAAAAAACGCGCGCGGCCGAATTGCGCGCGCACCGCGCCGGGCTGCGTTTGCAGCAGCGGCAGGTACGCATTGCGGATGATGTCGAAGACCGGCTGCTCCGGTAGGCGGGCGAAAATTTCCGGCCGCAGCATGTGCGTGCCGACAAACAGCCCGCGCCGCACGCCTCGTACGGCCAATAACCCGGCGATATCCACGACCGCGCCGTCGGCCGCGATCTCGACCGCGCCGTAGCGTTCGACGCGCGGGTCGTCGAGCAGCACCAGCGTGGCGAGCGCGTCGCTCGCGCGGTGAATGCGCACCGCCTCCGACAAATCGGCGTCGAAGATCGTGTCGCCGTTTTGCAAAATGATCACGTCGTCGTCTTCGAGATAGCGGCGGGCGTTTTTCAAGCCGCCGCCCGTGCCCAGAATCCGCGGCTCGTGCACGACGGTGAGACGGAGATCCGGGTGAACGAAACTTTCCAGCGCGGCGCGCACGGTGTCGGGCAGGTGATGCGTGTTGACCACCGCCTCGCGCACGCCGGCCGCGGCGAGGCGATCCAGCGAAAAGTGAATCAGCGGTCGATTGACCACGGGGCAGGCCGGCTTGGCGCGGGTGAGCGTCAGCGGACGCAGGCGCAGGCCGAAGCCGGCGGCCAACACCATCGCCCGCACGGTCAAAGCTCCAGTTCCGGCGTCCAGGGCGCCAGCCGGTCGATCAGCTCGGCGAGCTCCGGCGCGCGCTCGCGGTAGCCGCGCAGATAGCCGAGCGTGCGCGGAATGTCTTTCTCATAACCGGGCTTGCCCTTCACGCGTTCGAGGTACACGAAGCGCCCCGCCGCTTTCAGATTTCGTTGCATCGCGGTCGCCCACAGGTTGGGCGTGAACGTCGCGCGATCGACGGTTTCGCCCGTGCGCTTGCTCCACGCGGCGAGGTAGTACTCGACCAGTTCGTCGACCAGCGTCCAACCCAGGTCGACGTAGCTGTCGCGCAGCAGCGAGGCCAGGTCGTAGGTCGCCGGGCCGAGCAGCGCATCCTGGAAATCGATCATCACGACGCGGTCGCCCGCCACCATCAGGTTGCGGCTGTGATAGTCGCGATGCACGAAGACGGCCGGCAGCGCCGCCAGACGCGCGGCCCAACGCCGGAACATTTCGTCCAACTCGCGGCGCGGTTCGACGGGCAGGGGTCCGCGGCGCGCTTCGATGCCGTATTCCAGAAAATGGCGGAACTCCCAGTGGAACAATTCCGGCGAAAAGCGTTGTTGCGCGGCGACGCAGCGGTCGGTGAGGCGCGCGGCGCCCTGCACCTGCAGATAGACGAGCTGATCGAGCGCGCGTTTGTACAGGCGGGCGATCAGTTCGCGGTCGCCTTGCGCGACGACGTCGAACAGCAGCGTGTCGCCCAGGTCCTCCAGCAGCAGCACGCCGGCCTCCATGTCGGTCAACAGCACGCGCGGCACGGGCGCGCCGATGCTTTCGAGAAAGCGGTGGATGTTGAGAAACGGCAGCTCGCCCGATTCGTCGTGATACAGCGTGACCTCGTCCGACTTGAGCCGCGACTCCGGCGGGGCGAGGACCATCATCACCGCCGTGCGCTTCTCGCCGAACGCGCCGTAGGTCACGCGATAGTAACGGCGGTCCGACGCGTCGCCGGCGAGGCGATGCAGCGTGAGGTCGTACGGCTGCGCGTGCTCGAGCATCCGCACGGTGCGCATCGCTTTTTCCGCGGCGACGTTCATCGCGGCTCTCCGTGATGGGCTTGCCAGAATTTTTGCGCGGCGGCGAACAGCGCGCGGTTCGCCTCGTCGGTTTCCGCGCCGCCGAGCGCCGACGGCATCAGCTCGAAGGTGAAGTATCGCGCTTCCGGCGTCTGCTCGGTCAACGCGGCGAATACGGCGGGCCAGTCGATGAGCCCCTGACCCGGCAGCAGATGTTCGTCTTTCTGGCCGTGGTTGTCGTGCGCGTGCACGGCGAAGAGATGACCGGCGGCGTCGGCGAGTTCGTTCATCAAACCGCCGTCCACCTGCGCATGACCGGCGTCGAGACAGATGCCGACCGTCGGGCCGTACGCGCGGCAAATCTCCGCCAGCATCGCCGTGCGCGTTTGCCGCTGCATGATGTTCTCCAACGCGATGCGCACGCCGCGCTCGGCGCAGTAGGGCGCGAACCAATCGAGTTCGCGGCGCAACCGTTCGATCTCGCGACCGTCATACGGCTTGCCGCCCAGCGGATGCAGAATGAGCAGGTCGCAGCCGAACGGCGCGCACAGATCCGCCAACCGCCGGTAATCGGCGCCGATGGTCCGTCGCGCCTCGTCGTCCTGATCCGCCAGACTCAGATAGCGAAAACCGGGTTGGCCGAAAACCGAGTAGAAGGGCAGGTGGATGGTGGCGGTTTGCAGGCCGCTGTCGCGCAGCCAGCCCAGCGCGCGCCGCACCGCGGCGTCGTCGTGGAAATCGAAATGCGGCCGGCCGCCCCACAGTTCGATGAAACGAAAATCGGCGTCGGCGATCAGGCGCAAATGGCGTTCCTCGAGCGCGTCCAAGATGAACGGGTGCGTGCTCATCGACGGGTTCATGTGCGGCGTTGTAACAGCGGGGCGCGTGCTCCGCAAGGGTGCGATCAATCGTCGGCCGTGTTCTCGACGTGCAGCTTGTCGGCGAACGGCACGCCTTCGAGCAGCAACAGACGCCGTTTCAGTTCGAGCCCGCCGCCGAAGCCGTTGAGATGTCCATTGGTCGCGACCACGCGATGACACGGCACGACCAGCGGCAGCGGATTGCGCGCCATGGCCTGGCCCACGGCCCGCGCGGCGTGCGGCCGTCCGGCGGCCCGCGCCAACCCGGCGTAGCTCACCGTGCGACCCCGCGGAACCTGCAACAACGCGCGGTACACATCGAGATGGAAAGCGGGAACGCCGGTCCAGTCAAAATCGCGCCACGCGTAGCGCACCGCTTCGCCGGCCAGATGCCGCGCCATCGCCGCGACGAGCGGCGGCCGTTCTTTGACCAGCTCGTACGTCGCCAGCAGTTTTTTCCGCTCGGCGGGCGTCGTCGGCAAATGAATGGTTCGCACGCGCGGAAACGACGACGGTTCCCACGCCACGATGAATTCACCGAATTCGCTGGGTACGATGCACGCTTGAAGCCGGCTCATCATTCCTCCTTTGTACGCGGCGCATTCTATCAGACCCCAGACCCCGGACCCTAGCCCCGGTTTCCGCCGCGTTAAACCGCTTGGACAACACCTCCGGGTGGGTTATATTTACGATATGAAGGTGCGGATACTCATCAATCGGTGCGCCCGCGCGATTCGCCTGGAACGAATCAAGCTGAAGGTGTTTAACCGTTTTTTGTCCGAGCGCGTCGACCTGCGCACGACCGGGTCGGTGGACGAAATCGACGACGCGGTGCGTGCGTGTTGGGATGACGACGTCGAGCTGGTGCTGCTGACCACCGGCGACGGCGGCCTGCACCGGTTCCTGTCGAGCTTCGTCAACACGTATCGCACGCTCCGCCGGGCCGACGGCTCGACGAAGTCGCTGCCGCTGTTCGCCACGCTCCGCAGCGGCACGGCGAACTTGATGACCGGCGTGCTCGGCGGTCGCGGCCGGCCGCAGCGCGCGATCGAGCGCCTGTTCGCGCTGTTGGAGCAGGTGCGGCAAAGCGACGAACTGCCGCGCATCCGCCAGAAGCTGCTCGCGGTCTCCGACGGCATTCAGCAGCGCTTCGGCTTCATGACCGGCTCGGGCGGCGTCTACAACTTCTTCCTCGAATACTACCAGGGCACGCGCTACAACCTGTTCAAGTTTTTGAAAATCCTCAGCCGCTCGTTCATGTCGCTGCTTTCCGGCGGCGGCTATCTCGACCGCCTGCTGTCCGGCGTGAACGCGCGCCTCAATCTCGACGAACAACTCGCCCGGCTGTCGCACTGGAAGGTGCTGGTCGTATCGGCGATCGACGCGCGCGTCGTTTTCTTCCGCGCGTTTCGGGCCGGACGCGATCCGGAACAGGTGCACATCAAAGCGGGCAGTCCGTCGCGCCTGGCGATCATTCGCAATCTGCCGAACGTGCTGTTCAACCGGGCGTGGAAAGGGCGGCGCCTGCTGGACCAGATCGTCCGCCGCGTGCAGTTCGAAGCCGAGCGCGAGTTCGGCTACACCATCGACGGCGAACTTTATCGCGCCCGCACGCTTGAGATCAGCGCCGGTCCGGTGGTCGAGTTCCTGCGCTTCTAAGCTCCCGCGCCTCCGGCCCGCCCTGCAACCCCGCATCGACGATGGCGGCGTAAAGTCTTTCCGCGACCAACCGATGCCCGGCCTCGTCGAGATGTTTGTCCGCGGGAAAATTGTGCTGCCGGTAAATGTCCTCGCAATCCAGCCAGCGGAAATCCTGCCGGACCTGACGCTCGAACTCGGTGATCTTGAACGGGGGCCGGTGCAACATCAGGAACCAAATCGGCCGCGGAAACGACTTCAGATCGTGCAGCAACTCCAGCGCGCGCCCGTATCCGCGCCGCGCCGCGCTTTCGTCATCTTCGATCCGCGCGACGTAGCGCCAGATGAAATACAGGCGATAGAGAGCGAGATGTCGCAGCACGCCGAAGCACGGCGGCCTTTCGTGGAGGCCGACGATCGGCGAAAAGTCGTTGTCGAACAGAACGAAGACGGTCAGCGCGTAGGACGGCGGCATCGTGCGAAACAAGCCCGCCTCCTGCGCGAAGTTGTAACCGGGCACGGCCAGGTTCAGGACGTTATCGGCGGGTGGCCGCTTTTTCAGCAGCGCGGGGAACGTGCGATCCTGCCGTACGCCAAGGCCGAACGTGTTCGAATCGCCCAGCACCAGAATCTGCGGGCGGCGGTCGCCGGGCAGCGGTTCGTCATCGCGAAAGCCGAGGGAATTGAGCTCGACGCGCACCGGCGGAAGTCGGACCAGGACGCCCGCGTAGTCGACTTTTGCGCCAGGCCGGCCGCGAAACGCCAGCGCGTCGTTCGTGCGCTGCACCAGGTCGGAGATCACCAGCGGGTCAGCCGCCCAGAAATGCCCGAAAACTTCCAGCGCCATGATCGCGACCGCGACGGCCGGCAGCAGCCTGAACAGCCGGGTCCGCCAACGCTGAGGGCCATTGCGCATGATGTCTTCCGCTCGACCTTTCTCGGTTCTTCCCCGCGCGAAACAAGAAACTATACTCCCCCTTTTCCGGCGGCGGTATATCTGCTACAACGTGCGCCGCTTCCGGGGAGGATTCATGGACGGCCCGCAAATTATCGCCCACGGCGATTTCGACGGCATCGTCTCGGCCGCGCTGGCCGGGCTGTGGTCGGGCATCGCGCTGTTTTTCTACACCGGGCCGGAATCGGTGCGACGCATCGAAATGACCGCGCGCGACATCGTGTGCGACCTGCCGC
>PMZC01000254.1 GCA_003170555.1 Deltaproteobacteria bacterium | reverse complement strand
TGGAATACAATCAGCATCAGCGGCTATCACATTCGCGAGGCGGGCAGCACCGCCGTGCAGG
This sequence comes from Deltaproteobacteria bacterium, assembly GCA_003170555.1. Lineage (GTDB taxonomy): Bacteria > Lernaellota > Lernaellaia > Lernaellales > Lernaellaceae > FEN-1099. The sequence goes on along the minus strand of PMZC01000254.1, from coordinate 17,917 downwards.
AACTCGCCTTCACGCTGTGCGACGGCATGACCTACGTGCGCGCGGGCATCGAAGCCGGGCTCGATCCGGACGACTTCGCGCCGCGGCTGTCGTTCTTCTTCAACGCCCATTCCGATTTCTTCGAGGAGGTCGCCAAGTACCGCGCGGCCCGGCGTATCTGGGCGCGGTTCATGAAGGAAGAGGTCGGCGCGAAAGACCCGCGCTCGTGGCTGTTGCGTTTCCATACGCAGACGGCCGGTTGCTCGCTCACCGCGCAGCAGCCGCTGAACAACATCGTGCGCACGACGATCCAGGGCCTGGCCGCGGTGCTGGGCGGCACGCAAAGCCTGCACACCAACAGCATGGACGAAACGCTGGCGCTGCCCAGCGAGCAGTCGGTCACCGTCGCGCTGCGCACGCAGCAGATCATCGCGGAGGAGTCGGGCGTGATCAACACGATTGATCCGCTCGGTGGTTCGTACTTCATCGAAGCGCTGACCAGCCGCATGGAGCGCGAGGCGCTGGCGTACATCCGTCAGATCGACGAGATGGGCGGCATGTTGAAGGCGATCGAAGCGGGGTTCCCGCAAACCGAGATCAGCGTGGCCGCCTATCATTACCAGAAGCAGATCGAGAGCGGCGAGAAGACGGTGGTCGGCGTGAACAAGTTCGCGACCGGCGAGGACGTGAAAATCGATTTGCTTTATATCGACGAAAGCGTGGAGCGCGAACAGGTCGCCAATCTGCAAAAGGTTCGGGCGGAGCGCGACAACGCGGCGGTGAAGCGCCTGCTCGCCGTGCTCAAGCGCATCGCGACCGAGGGCGGCAACGTGGTGCCGCCGATTCTCGATTGCGTGCGCGCTTACACGTCCGAAGGCGAAATCTGCAACACGCTGCGCGAGGTTTACGGCGAGTATCGCGATCCGGCGTTTCTCTAGCCGGTGGGGGTGCGGCAATGGAACGAAAGATTCGCATTCTGGTCGGCAAACCGGGGCTCGACGGCCACGACCGCGGCGCGAAGGTCGTGGCGCGGGCGTTGCGCGACGCGGGCTTCGAGGTGATCTACACCGGCCTGCACCAGACGCCCGAGATGATCGTGAACACGGCGATTCAGGAAGACGTGGACGCCATCGGCCTGTCCATTCTCTCCGGCGCGCACAACTATCTCTTCCCCGAAGTGATCCGCCTGCTCAAGGAAAAGGGCATCGACGATATCGTGGTTTTCGGCGGCGGCATCATTCCCGAGCAGGACGTCGCGGCGCTGAAGTCGGCCGGCGTGCTGGAAGTCTTCACCCCCGGCGCCACGCTGCAGTCGATCACCGACTTCGTGAAAGAGAAAGTGGCGGGCAGGGCGCTGTAGCGGCGCTTCTATAAAATCGTCAAACCAAATAATCGACCCGGCGAGCGAACAAAACTCGCCGCTATTCGCCATAGTGCAAGATCGTCCCGCCGCCCACGGCGAAAACGTCCGTCGGGGAGCTCCCCCAAACGCCGTACAACCCCGTCGTTGTGCCGCTCGTCATAGCCGACCACGAGGCGCCGTCGTAGTGAAGGATCACACCTCCGAGAAAGTTTAGACCGCCTACGACGAACACGTCGGTCGCGGAACTTCCCCAAACGCCGTACAGCTCCGCTGTGGTACCGCTCGTCATCGCCGACCACGAGGAACCGTCGTAATGAAGGATCTCGCCGGCGACCGGATTTCCACTATCGTCGTAATCCGCGCCCACGGCGAATACGTCCACGGCCGAGTTTCCCCAGACGCCGAACAACGCGCTTGTATTACCGCTGGCCATCGGCGACCACGAGGAACCATCATAATGCAGGATCACACCGCCGATCGGAAAATCAAAATCTGGGTCGAATTCTGCTCCCACAACAAATACGTCCGAAGCCGAGCTTCCCCATACTCCGTACAATATCGCCCTCGTGCCGCTGGTCATCGGCAACCAGGAGGAACCATCATAGTGCAGGATCACGCCTGCGGTCGGATTTCCGTAGGCGTCGTATTCGGCGCCCACGGCGAATACGTCGGCGGCAGAGCTTCCCCAAACGCCAGACAGATCCGCGTCCGTCGCGCTCGTCATTGCCGACCACGAGGAACCGTCGAAGTGCAGAATCGTGCCGGAGCCGCCCACGGTGAACACACTCGAGGAGGAAGTTCCCCAAACGCCGGCTAAGTAATCGGCGCTTGCGCCGCCGGGCATCGCCGACCACGAGGTTCCGTTGTAGTGCATCACCGCGCCTGAGGAACTGTCGTAGTCCGATCCAACGGCGAAAACATCCGCGGACGAGCTTCCCCAAACGCCGGACAAATACACAGGCGTCCCGCTCGACATCGCCGACCACGAGGCGCCGTCGAAGTGAACGATCGTGCCGTAGTCGCCCACGGCAAACACGTCGGCGGCGGAACTTCCCCAAACCCCCAGCAACTCAGCCGGCGTCGGGCTGGTCATCTTCGACCATGAAGAACCGTCGAAATGCAGAATCGTGCCGTAGTCACCCACAGCGAACACGTCGGCGGCGGAGCTTCCCCAAACGCTCCAAAATCCCGCATCTGCGCCGGTCGTCGTCTCCGACCACGACGAGCCATCGTAGTGCAGGATTACGCTAGAGTTGTTTTCATATCCCAAGGTGAACACGTCCGTGGCGGAACTGCCCCAAAGGCCGTACAAGAAAAAAATTGCGGTAGGGGTCGTCATCGCCGACCACGAGGAGCCGTCGTAGTGCACGATCATATTTCCGGCCGTGCCGCCCCAATCATTGTAAACCGTACCTGCGACGAACACGTCCTCGGCGGAACTTCCCCATACGGCGTTCCACATTACCGAGGGCCAATCTGTTTTCGCCGACCACGAAGAACCATCGTAATGCAGGATCGCGCCGGTGAGCACATATTGAACGGCGTCGAATTCGTCGCCCACGGCGAATACGTCCGCGCCGGAGGTTCCCCAGATGCTGTTCAGTTCAAACGACGTCTCGCTGGTCGTCACCGACCACGAGGAGCCGTCGTAGTGCAAAATCACACTTTCGACAAGACTTCCTGTGGCGTCATATTCAGCGCCCACGGCGAACACGTTCGAGGAAGAACTTCCCCAAACGCCGCTCAACGACGCCGAAATGCCGCTATTCATCGCCGACCACGAAGAACCGTTGTAGTGCAGAATTGTGCCGCCGTCGCCCACGGCGAACACCTCCGAGTGGGAGGTTCCCCAAACGGCGTTGAGGCGGTTGCCCTGCGGTAACGGATTCTGCCAGCACCAGCCGTCCGGGCTGCAGATCGTGCCTATCTCGTCGTCGTCGGCTGAATCGTCGTCGACTAAATCATCGTCGGCCGAGTCGTCGTCAACTGAACCATCATCAGCCGGCTGGCTGCCGCCACCGCTGCTGCTGGAACTGCTGCAGGCGATCGCCCCGGCGAACAACACCATCGTCGCCAGAAGCAAGAGATACCAACTGCCGTGCCTCATCAGACCACCTCCCAGCATGCGCCCGCACCGAACTCAGTCGTAGGTATTTTTATAGCAGTTGCTATTTTCACTGATACGCCTCCCGTTTTTTGCTGTCAAGAATAATACCTTGGTTTCCGAAACGCTCGGCGCCGCGCTGTAAATGATAATAACAAAAACCCCGGCGAGGTCAGCCCCGCCGGGGTTTTTTCTTGTCGAAGCGAGTTTTACTTCAGCTTGAACACGACCTGATCCGGTCCGTGCATCTTTTTCGGCTTCACTAGCGTCACCGGCGCGCCTTCGCAGATGACCTCCACATCGGTGGTGTCGAGGCGGCCGAACACCGAGCCTTCGGCTTCGGGGAAGCACACCTGCACGATGACCACCGGCTTCGCCAGCAGATGGCCCCCGCGATCTTCGTACACCACGGTGAACGATTTGATCACGCCGGAATTGGGGTTCAACGTCTTGGCGTTCTTCTCGTCCAGCATCTCCATCGAAAACTCGTCGAAGATCGCCGGCGGCACGATCACGGTGTCGTCTTCCGGTGAGTAAGTACCCGACAGCTTGCCGGCGGCCAGATCGCGATAGAACTTCGCGCCGGCTACGCCCGCGGTGTACTTGTAGGTCAGCGGAATCTTGCCCGGCCAGGCACGCGCGGTGATCGCGTTCATCTCGGCCGGTTTGATTCGCTTGGGCGTTTCGGTCTTCGCTTTGCCCTTCACCGGAGCGAAATACAGGATGTCGAGAATCGAGCCGGTGCGTTCTTCCGCCGGCTTCCACACGGCTTTCACGCGCATGCCGATCGCGACGTTCTGCGGCTCGACTTCGCCCAACAGGTGCACGAGACCCACGTGCTCGCCCGCGCCGTCGATGGCGATGACCGCGAAGATGTTGATGCGGCCGTCAGGCAACGGCGACGAATCCCAATCGACGTGCGAGATGGTGTAGGTCTGCACGGCGCCGGTGTCGGCCAGGTCGAAGTAGTCGCTGACCGGGTCGAGATTGCCCAACTCGCTGAACGCGCGCGGCGGGATCATTAGATGATTCATCCGCCGGCAATAGCTGCCGCGAATCTTGCCCTTCTTCAGACCTTCGAGATAGGTCGTAATGCCCAAGCCGTTGTCCCAGGCGTAGCTCAAATCCGGCGCGTCGGCGACGTGCGGCACGTCTTCGACCGCCTTCAACGGCGTGCCCGGCAGGTCTTCGCGCTTCATGGTGCTCCAGCGGGTCGGCTTCGCCGGCGGCGCGCCTTCGGAACCCATGACCACGACCGTGCCGACCTGCATCAAGTCGCCCCACGCCTGCGCCACGCCGCGGCGGATCGGCCGCTGAATCTGACGCGCGCCGGCCTGGCCGGAGAGCTGGAAGTACAGCTCGGCGATTTTCATCAAGCCGGTCGCCGCGATCGGATTGCCGACGCCCATCGCGCCGCCGGATGGGCACAGCGGGTGCGAGCCCGTGCGTTCGAACGCGCCGGAGAACAGCAGGTCCTTCACGGTCTTGCCGGTCTTGTCGAGCAGCAGGCCGTTCATGTGATGCAGCGCTTTGTAATCGAACGGATCATACGGCTCGAAGATGTCGATATCGCGCACGGGGTTGGTGATGCCGGCCATCTCGTACGCATCCTTTGCCGCCAGCGCGACGTAGTTCGGATACGCCAGGTCGCGCGAACACCAGTACGAGGTGTCGAGCCGAAAACCGACGCCCTCGATGAACACCGGCGCCGCTTTCTTCGCGCGCGCTATGCGTTCGTTGGTCAGCACGATGGCCACGGCCGCGTCGGAAGTCGGGCTGATGTCGAGGCGCTTTACCGGCCAGGATAGCAGCGGCGAATTCATGACGTCGGCGACGGTGAGGTCTTCGGGAATCTGCGCCGCCGGATGGCCGAGCGCGTTGTGCTTGTTCAGCACGGAGACGAGCGCTAGTTCCTCTTCCTTATAACCGTAAATGTGCATGAAGCGCGCCATCTCCAGCGCGAAGATGTGGATCAGCGTGAGCTTCAGCGGCTGCTCGGTGACGCGGTCGAAGATGGTGAGAAACGCGCCGGCCGGGTGCGGATTACACGGCGACATTTTCTCTTCGCAGATCACCAGGCAGGTGTTGAACTTGCCGGAGGCGATGTGCATCCAGCCGTGGATCGGGCTCATTACGCCGGTGCCGCCGCCGACGTAGTGGCGCATGTACGGTTTGTTGGTTCCACCGGCGCCGGCCAGCAGGTGATCGCCGTTCATGTGGACGCCGTCGAAAGCATCGGGCGCGGTGCCCAGGCAGACGGCGTCGATTTCAGAAATATCCATCCCGGCGTCTTCGAGGGCCAAGTTGACCGCCTGGGCCGTGAGTTCGCCCGGGCTTTCCTGCGCCCGGCGCATGAACTTGGTCATCCCGACGCCGATGCAAGCGACTTTCCTACTCATGGTTCCTCCCTTCCGCTTCCAGAATCGCGACCGCGCAGGAATCGGTGGGCAGGCCGCGCCAGCCGTGCACGAGCACGGTCTTGGCGTCTTCGACTTGGGTCGCGCCGGCTTCGCCGCGCAGATGTTGAACAGCCTCGTAGAACCGCGCGCCGCCGGTGGCCTCGAACAGATCGCCGCCGCCGAGCGCGCCGCCGTCCGGATTCACGATGACCGCGGAGCACGGGCAAACCTGCAACGCTTCGAGGTGCATCAATTCGCGATGGGCGTAAAGGTCGGAAACGAAAAACGCGTCGATCTCTTCCGCCGGATCGACGATCCCCGCCTCTTTGTAAGCCGCGGCGGCCGCGATCTCGGTGCCGACGGAGACGCCGTGCTCGCGGCGTTCGATGATCGAGTTGCCGGAAGCCCAGCCCGTGCCGGCGATGTACACCGGCTTGCGCGCGAATTCCCGGGCCTTCTCTTCGGTCCCCAGCACGACGACCACGGCGCCGTCGGCATGACGGGACATCATCAATTCGGTCAGGGGCGAGGCCACCGCGCGCGAGCCCAGCACATCGGCGACGTTGTAATCGCCGCCGTAGGCCGCCAGCGGATTCGCAATGGCGTTGCGGCGATTGCGCACCGCGACTTCCGCCACGTCCTCGAGCGAATAGCCCGACTCGTTCAGGAAGGTGCGCATCTCGATGCCCGCGAGATAGTGCGGCGACACGCTGAACCGGTTGTAGACCGGGTCGAAGGCGAAGCGCAGCAGTTCGTCCTTGGTCAGGATGTTCGACGCCTTGCTGTACGCTTCCACCACGACGATCTTGAACCGGCCGGTCTGAATCTGCATCACGGCCGAGCCGATCCCGTGCAGGAAATCGCCGGGAATGGTGTAGACCGGCTTACGGACGACGCCGAGTTGGTCTGGCGTGTACTCGTCCGCGATGGAATAGCCGGAGATCAGGTCTTCCTCGACCGTCACGGCGCCATCGATCTGGTCGATGGTGATGCCCGCGTCGGTGTAGGCCATCTTGGCGGCTTTCGCGATCATCTCCCGGTACGAAAGACCGGTCGAGGTGGGCGTGAAGCCGCAGAGGCCGATGCCCAATACCGCGACATTCATCTGGTTGCTCCTTTCAGCAATTGACAAGATAATCGTATCAACAAAGTCGATTTCAACTTGGCAGAACCTTCGCTCAACGGCCGCCTCAACTGGTTTGTGCCGTCTCCGTGCAGAGAAAGCGCAGTCTCTTTTTCGCGCTAGGCGTCTTGGATTAGCCGCAATTCGGGCTTAGAAACTTACTGGAATGCGCCCACGGCGTCAAGGCAGATCGCGCGAAAAAATTGTTGAATCCCGCGCGCGATTTCGGTATGTTTGGCGCTACTTGTTTGACTCTGGTGTGGGGACTTTCGCTTTTTTTGCGAAAAACCACTGGAGGGACGGGGCGAACGGACAGATGGGCGTTCGCCCCGAATTTTTTCTGGTCTTGACCGCCTGCCGCTTCGGTGTAATCGTAATCCCTCGTGCGGCGGAATCCCGATGATGTTTTATTAAGGATGAAGCGACGATGAGCCACGATCCGAACTGCGTGTTCTGCAAGATCGCCCAGGGTGAAATCCCGGCGAAGAAGCTGTATGAAGACGAACGCGTTTTCGCCATCGCCGACATCCACCCGCTCGCGCCGGTGCACCTGCTGGTCATTCCGCGCGAGCACGTGCCGACGCTGCTTGAACTGCCGGACCAGTCATTCGACCTGATCGGCCACGTGTTCAAGGTGATGCGCAAGCTGGCGGTCGACCAGGGCGTCGCCGAGCAGGGCTTCCGCCTGGTGCACAACGTCAACGATTGGGGCGGCCAGAAGGTGTTCCATATGCACTTTCATTTGCTCGCCGGAAAGAAGTATCACTGATGCGTCGCCTCGCCCTCCTTGCGTTGTTGGGATTCGCGCTGCTGTTGTGGTCGGCGCCGGCCGCGGCCGAACAAGGCTGTGCGAACGACGACGTCGCCTGCTGGATGAAGCTGCTCGACCGCAACGACGTGCAAGCCATGCGCGCGGCGATGCGGCTCGGCCAGCTTCACAACGCCGACGCCGCGCCGCTGCTGATCAAAAAGCTGGCCAGCAGCGATCCGTATCTGGCCACGGCCGCCTTGCACGCATTGATCGAAATCGGTCAGCCGGCCGTGCTGGCGCTGATCGACGCGACGCATAGCACCAACGCGGCGGTGCGGCGCTATGCGGTTTACGCGCTGGGCAAGATCGGCCACGGCGATGTGATCGACGCGGTGGCCCTGCTGGCGAAAGACAAAGACCCGTCGGTGCGGCGGCAGGCGGCCGTCGCGCTCGGTTCGTTGAAGGACGCGCGCGGCCTGCTTTATTTATTCCAGTTGATGCGCGACGAATACGTGGACGTGCGCGTCGCGGCGGCGGAGGCGATCGGGCAGATCGGCGATCCGCGTGCGGCGGACCAACTGATCGACTACGGCCTGTGCGATCTGTCGCCGGATGTGGGTCGCGCCTCGACCTACGCCCTGGTGCAGCTCGGCGAGCCGGCGGCCGTGTCGCTGATCGAGAGCTACGACAGCAAGCCCGATTTCGCCCGCAAACGCATTCTGACCGCACTGGGCGGCATCGGCGCGACGGCCGGCGGCACGGTCAAGGCGCGCATCACCAAGTTGTGCCTGCTGGTGCTCAACCGGAAAACCGAAAACCTGGAAGTGCGTGCGGTCGCGGCCTACGAACTCGGCGCGCTCGAAGCGCAGAGCGCCGTCGATTCGCTCAAGGCCGTGTTGGTCGAAATCAAACCGGTGGATACGCCCGAAGCCAAACAATTGGCCGCGGCCTGTCGCGCGGCGTTGGACAAAATCTACCGGCGTTACAACCTGACGCGTGATTACTAGCCGCGAGGGGGGCGCCATGCGCCGCATCATCTGCTTCACATTGTTGATCGCGGTTCTTCTCGCCGCCGCTTGTACGGAAAAGCGGGCGGACGCGCAAAGTCCGACGCCGCAGGCGCCGGGACAAGTCTACGAGGGGAGACAGAGTCACATGGTATTCAAAGCGGTGGCCGCCGGCGGATTCTATACCGACAACCCGACGGCGCTCAGAACGCAGGTGGACGGCTTCATCGAGGCGGCGCAAGGCGTCGACAACCTCGGCGAGATCTTCGGCGTCATCGCGCCGCACGCGGGCTACATCTACTCCGGTCCGGTCGCGGGCTACAGCTACCGCGCGGTGAAAGGCAAGCAATACGACGTGATCGTCGTGCTCGGCCTCAGCCACCGTGTACCGACCACCGTTTCGCTGCTCGACTACCAGACCTATCGCACGCCGTTGGGCGATGTGCAGATTGACGTCGAGCTGACCAAAAAGCTGGCCGCGGCCGCGCCGTTCATCGACACCAACGATGAGATGTTCCTCAACGAACATTCGCTCGAAGTGCAGTTGCCGTTCATCCAGCGCGCGCTGCCGAACACGAAGGTGGTGATGGTCGGCATCGGCACGATCAACCGCAGCACGCTCAAGGAACTGGCCGCGGCGCTGGACAAGGTCTTCGCCGGCAAGCACGCGCTGTTTGTCGGCAGCACCGATTTGTCGCATTTCCGCGATTACGAATCGGCCCGCGAGATCGACCTCGAGACGCTGGCTTTTGTGGGGCACGGCGACCTCGACGGCATGTGGGCCACGCGCGACGTCCGCGAACGCATGTGCGGCCTCGGGCCGATCACCACGCTGCTCGAACTCTATAAACTCCGCGGCGGCAAAAACCTCAAGGTGCTGAAGTACCTCAACTCCGGCGACACCTCGGGCGATCACTCGCGCGTGGTCGGCTACGGTTCGGTCGCGCTGTTGGCGCCGGCCGGACAACAGACCACCGCCAACGCGCCGCGTACGGGCGACGAAGATCCGCTGTCCCCCGACGACAAGAAGATGCTGCTGCACATTGCGCGCGACACGGTGACGACCTTCGTGAAGACGGGCAAGAAGCCCGATTTCCAGGTGGCCAGCCCCGCGTTGAAAGCGAACGGCGCGGCGTTCGTCACGCTGCGCAAAGGTCCGACGCACGAGCTGCGCGGCTGCATCGGGCAGATCATCGCGATGATGCCGCTGTGGGAATGCGTGCGCGAAATGGCGGTCGCCGCTGCGTCGCAAGACCCGCGCTTTTCGCCGGTGCGGCCGACCGAACTCGGCGACATCAACATCGAAATCTCGGTGCTGACGCCGCCGGTGCGCGTGCGCGACGTGGCGGAAATTCAGGTCGGCGTGCACGGGCTGATCATGAGCCGCGGCTTCTACCGCGGCCTGCTGCTGCCGCAGGTGCCCACCGAATTGGGTTGGGACCGCGATACGTTTCTCGATCAGACGTGCGTGAAGGCCGGGATGCAGCCGGGCTGCTGGCGCGACCGAGCCACGACCATCGAGCGCTTTACGGCCATCGTCTTTTCGGAATGAGCGAGACGCCGACCACCCGCCGGGTCTACCTCGAGACTTTCGGCTGCCAAATGAACGACTACGATACGGCGCGTATGATGCGCCTGTTGGAAACGGCGGGCTACGAAAAAGTCGAACTGCCCAAAGACGCCGATCTCATTCTGGTCAACACCTGCTCGGTGCGCGACAAGGCGGAGCAAAAGGCGCTCAGCCGCCTCGGCCGGCTGAAATCGCTGCGGCGTACGCGGCCGGGCATCTTGCTCGGCGTCACTGGCTGCTTCGCCCAACGCGAGGGTGAAAAATTTCTGCGGCGGATGCCTTACATCGATCTCATTCTCGGCACGGGAGCGATTGAACGTCTGCCCGAGCACATTCGCGCGCTCGAATGCGGGCGCGGGCCGATTGTGGATATCGATCTTGAGCCGACGCCGTCGCCGGTGACCGATTTCGGCCGGCATTTGCCGGGCAAGGGCAGTTCGGTCGCCGCGTTTCTCACCATCATGCGCGGCTGCGACAACTACTGCGCCTATTGCGTGGTGCCGTACGTGCGCGGCCCCGAGCGCAGCCGCCCGCCGGACGATATTCTGCGCGAGGCGCGCGGGTTGATCACCCAGGGCGCGCATGAACTGACGCTGCTGGGGCAGAACGTCAATTCGTACGGCCGCGGCCTCGGCGATGAAATCGACTTTCCGCGCTTGCTGACAATGGTCCACGATCTGGACGGCCTGACGCGCCTGCGTTTCACCACGAGTCATCCGAAGGATCTGTCCGACCGCCTCATCGACGCCTTCGCAAAATTGCCCAAGCTCGCGCCGCATTTGCATCTGCCGGTGCAGGCGGGCTCGAACCAGGTGCTGGCCCGCATGAATCGCGGCTACACGGTCGAACAGTATTTGGCGCGGGTGGACGCGTTACGCGCGGCGCGGCCGGGCATCGCGGTAACCACCGATATTCTCGTCGGTTTTCCGGGCGAAACGGACGACGACTTCCGGCAAACCTGCGATCTGGTTGAGAGCGTCCGTTACTCAAACGCCTTCAGCTTCCGCTATTCGGTCCGGCCCGGAACCGCTGCGGCGAAGTGGCCCGACGACGTGCCCGACGAGCAAAAAATCGAGCGACTGATTAACTTACAGGCAAGACAGCAGCGCATCACGCGCGAATTGCACCGCGAAATGGTCGGCGGCCGCGTGGAAGTGCTGGTGGAGCGAGAACAAACCGAACCCGGGCTGCCGCGTTGGTCGGGGAAGTCGGGCTGTTATCGCGAAGTGCATTTCGCCGGGGATGACATCGGCCTCGGAGACATGGTAACCGTAGAGGTGGAGCGGGCCTTCGCCAATCACCTGGAAGGCCGGGCGGCGCCGACCGCCCCGCCGGTCCAGCGGCAGTGAGGAGCGCATTATGGCGGTCAAGATGAAGGTCGTCGGTTTGATGGTGGATCCGACCAGCAACGGCCCGGTGGTCGTCTTGCGTGATGAAAAGGGGGACCACCTGCTGCCCATCTGGATCGGCATTCTCGAGGCCAGTTCCATCGCCGCGGCGATGGAGAAGCTGGAACTCAACCGCCCGATGACCCACGACCTGTTCGTCAACGTGCTGGCCGAGCTGGGCGTGACCGTCACGAAAATCGTGGTCAACGATCTGCAGGACAACACCTACTACGCCCGCATCCATCTGACCGATACCCGAAAAAAGGCATTCGACGTGGATGCGCGACCGTCTGATTCGATCGCGCTGGCCTTGCGCGTCGGCGCCGACATCTACGTCGAGGACAGCGTGCTGACCAACGCCATCAAGCTCGACAAAGAGATGTTCGAGAAAATGCAAAAAGCCCAGGAAGACAGGTGGAAAGAGATGCTGGAAAATCTCGACGAGGACGAGCTCGGTAAGTACCGCATGTAACCGCGTCGCGCGGCCGGTTCGAACGTTATCAAAAATCAGGAGGACCGATGAGCCTGGACTTTCGCAAGGAAGAAGGCGTCGCGCTGGTGGGTCTCAATCGCCCGCAGGCGAAGAACGCGCTCGACGCGCAAACGCTGAAAGAATTACAAACCGCGTGGCTGGAGATCGCGGCGGACAAAGATATCCGCGCGGCGGTGCTCTATTCCGCGCTGCCCGACATCTTTTGCTCGGGCATGGATTTGAAAACGGTCATTCCGATTCTGACCGCGGCTCGTCCGCCGGCCGACGAAAACGAGCAATGGCTGGTCGACGATCCGCGCGGCGTCTTCAAGTCGATGTTGCGCGAGCGAGATTGGGACAAGCCGGTCATCGCCGCGGTGCACGGCTTGTGTCTCACCGGCGGCTTCGAAATGGTGATGGGCGCGGATTTGCGCGTGGCGTCCGATGACGCGAAGTTTCAGATGCGCGAGGCGACGTTCGGCATCATGCCCACCGGCGGCTCGAACGTTTTCTTGCCGCGCCAAATCCCGCTGGCGGCGGCGAAGGAAATCATGATCCTCGCCGATTATGTTCCGGCGCAGCGCCTGTATGAGTGGGGCTTCGTGAATCGCGTCACGCCGCGCGCGCAGTTGATGGACGAAGCGCTGCGCATCGCGCACCGCATCTGCAACAACGGCCCGCTGGCGGTGCAAGGCATCCTGCGCTGCATGAGACTGACCGCCGAGATGGACGTTGCGCCGGCGATGGAAAAGGAACTCGAGATCGGCCTGCCGATTTTCGCCTCGGCCGACGCGCGCGAGGGCGTACGGGCTTTCAAAGAAGGGCGCAAGGCCAATTTCAAGGGCGAGTAAGCGCAGGGGCTGGGGTCTGGGGTCTAGGGTTGGTGGAAGAAGGGTGGCACTGGCACGCGAAGTGAAACGAAGCTTGCCAGTGCTTCGTAGCGGTGGTGAAAATCCCGCTAGCTGATCCTTTGAGATTTTCGTCTCATCGCAACCAACGTCAAAAGCGCAATCAACAGCAACGCGCTTAAGCTCACGACGCAACCGACGTAGAACGCCTGCGGCGCGTACTTGAACACGACTTCGCTTTCGCCGGCCGGCACGGCGACCGCGCGAAAGGCCACGTTGGCGCGGTACGGCGCGATGGGTCGGCCGTTCACCGTGGCCCGCCAGTTTTTGTCGAAGAGTTCGGTGACCACCAGATAGCCGGCGGTGTTCGACTGCACGCGATAACGCTGTTCGGTCGACGTGGCGCTCTCGCGCGTCACCTGGGAATCGCCAACGGTCGCGGCCGGCGGCGTGCCGTTGCCGACGAGCACGACCTGCCTGGTCCAATCCATGCCTTGCTGAATCCAACTCAGCGCCTCGTCCGCGCGGTTCACGAAATGCACGTCGTAAACCACCCAGAAACGCGGCAGCGCGGTTTTGTTTTCGTACAGGTAAAGCCCGCCGTCGGTGGCGGTGAGCACCAGCAGGTCGTTGGCCGTGAGCGGAAACTGCGACAGGATGTAGCGCGCGTTGACCCAATTGGCCAGGCCGTTGCGCAGCGGCGCGTCGGTGAGGAAGGGCTGAATCGCCGCGCCGGTTTCGAACGGATTGAGGCGCAAATCGCGGCCCATGCGATAAGCGTCGAGCAATGAGCGCAATTCGGGATCGACCATCGAACTGTAGGCATGCAGGTCTTCGATGTCGTCGTACTTCAGCGCCTCCTGCGTGTAGAGTCGCTGGTCGCGCACCCAATCCCACCGATTGCCGATGCGCAGCACGCGGAACGGCTTCTCGGCCGCTTGCAACGCGGTGGTGATCGGCGTCGGCCGGAAGAGGCGGCGCAGATCGATGCGCTCGGCCGAGATCGCCGCGCGGCCGAAAACCTCGAGCGCGAGTAACACGGTGAGCAGCACGGCTGTGCGTCGCGGGCCCAGTCGGCGCTGGAAAACGACGGCGGCCAAAAGGCCGAAGAACGCGACGGTCACGGGAATGAAGTGCCGCGCCGCATAGAAAAGATTGGATCGAAACGCATCGTGATCGGCCGCGAACGCCAGCAGCCACAGCGTCGCGAGGCCCAAGGTCAACCAGAGCAGTGTGCGCCTGTTTTCGCCGGCGAAAATCTCGGCCAGCGCACGCAGCGCCAGCCACAGCAGCGCCAGGCCGCTGACGCTCCAGATGCGCGATGGGTCAAAATTGCCGTAGCCCGGCAGCACCGCAAAAAGCAGATGGGCGAGCGGCGTATGGAAATAGGTGACGATGCCGCAAAGGAAAACCGCCAGCCAAAACCAGTCGAGGCGCGACTTGCGGCCGGCGAGAACGAACGAGAGCGCCAGCGTCCACGCGATCAGTCCGTAAGCGAGAATCGCGCCGCCATGACGGGTTTTGTAAACGTCGAACGCGCCGGGCGCCAGCGACGCGAGAAACATTTTGTCGTCCATCAGCAGCGTGCGGAACGCCTGCCAGTTTTCGTAGCCGCCGCGCAAGCGGTGCGCGTCATCGAACAGCGGCGCCAATCGCGCGGCGCCGAGCGCCAGACCAAGCACGACGAACGCGCCGGCTATCAGCCAAACGCGCCACCACATCCGCCGGTCGCGCTGGTCCGTTCCGCCGCGCCATGTTTGGAACAGCACGTACGCCGCGGCGAACACCAGCGTGTAAATCACGTAATTGATCATGCCGGCGAGAAGCATCATGCCCAGGGCCGCCGCGCCGAGCACGACGCAACGCAGCGGGCGGCCGGCGCGATTGAACAATCCGTCGACGGCGAGAAAGACGAGCGGAATCCACGCCGCCGTCTGGCTGAAATAAGGATAGAAGATGTAGTGCAGGTTCATGCCGCCGAAAACGAGCGTGAGCGAACCGGCCGCCGCGGCGAGCGGCGACGAAGTCGCGCGGCGAAAAAACAGGTAGCCGAAAATGTACATCAGCACGTAAGCGACGGCGTAATCGATCAGCACCGACAGCCACGGCGGCAGCGTGGCCACGGTGAGCAGCGTCGGCGGATACATGACGTGGTGGCGCACCGGATAATCGGGCGTGCCGGTTCCGGAATAAGGGTCCCAGGTGGGAAAACGTCCGGCCTGCAACTCGCGCGCGTAGAACGCGACCTTCGGCACGTCCTGGGTCAGGCCGTCGCATTGCGGCCCGGCCAGACCGATCGGCACGGCGTGCTTGGCCGCATGCCACAGAAAGAAAGCGGCGATGGCCGCGAGCGCCAGCGCGTGTACGAGGCGGACCGAACGAGGCATCCACACCTTCCTGCATGAAACGCCGTCATCATAGTGGTTGGTCACGGCGACATCAATTGACCAAGCGGCCCGAGTTCCGCGCCCGAATCCGCCCGAGTCGGTATTTTCCGCCGTGGTTGACACATGGTTTGTCACAATTCTAGCATCAATCTGATATCATACAGCTTCGAGGTGACTTCGAATCCGGGAGGCGACTATGGCAGCGGAAGAGGGAATTCAACTACCGCGGGTGGTGCAATCCCTGGGATCCGTCGCTGATCCGCAAAAGCAGGCGGAGATCCTTTTCAACGCCCTGAGCAAAATTTCCGTGCGGCAGGCGGCCGATTATTGCCATGACATCGCCGAGAAATCGATCGAGGATCTCGGCTACGCCAAGGCCCTCCTCTTGCTCTTGGATGCGCCGCTGCTGAACAAAGTCGTCGGCAAAAAACAACTCACGCAAATCACCTTTACGCTGAAGAACAACGAAAAATACGCCCGGCTGGCCGAGATCATGGACCGCACAACCTCGCTCGATGCGCGGGCGATCAAAGTGCTCAAGGCCAAAGCGGCGATGATGTTTCAGTTGCTCTACCTCGTGATGGACCGCATCAAGGACGAAGGTCTGCCCGTGCTCCGGACGTCGGCGCTGGACCAGGTGCAGCGCATCGCGGTCGATGAGAATCTGGCCGGCAATAAGCTGCGCGTGGACCTCAACCAATTCGGTCGCGCCTATTGGAATCTGTTCATTGACCAGCTCAAGGAAGCGGATTTCCGCAGCACGGACAATGTCACGTACGAAATGTTGCTCAACGATTCGCTGATCGACCAGTACGCGTCCGGCTCCATTCTGGTTTCCGCCGGAGCAGGCAGCGACGCGCGGTTGTCGGACGCGGTGCTCGCGCGCTTGGGCAGCAACATCGTCAAGCGTCTGAACCTGCTGTTGCGCACGATTCAGATGTACCAGAGCGCGGATCACCCCTCGGTGTCCGGCGCGCTGGAGAGCCTGCTGTCCACCATCGAGGCCGCGTTGCAAGGCCGCGAAAGTCTGACCCTCACGCGCATGGGCGGCGATCTGCTGATCGACGACATCAAAGTCAAGAAACACGCGAAGTTCATCGACGACTTCGTCGCGGCCCTTGAAGTCCGCAACGTGAATTCCATGACCTTGAAGAGGGGGCTGAGTCTCGAAGAGGTGCGCGCCTTCCTGTTGCTCTTCGCGGAAAACGAAGTCCAGATCAAGAACAAAGGCGGCGTCAAGAAGATTCTGGATTCGCAGGGCGTCAGCCACGTGCTGGTCGATCAGTTCAAATACGGCATCATCGCCGACGACGCTCAGGAAGACATGCCGCAGGCGATGGCCACCGACGACCGCATGTTGGAAAACATCGTGTTCACCGAGATCGTCGCGAAGATCCGCAAGGGCGATCTGGGCGACATGAACGCGGCGGAGATCGGCACGGCGTTCAAAGAGTTGATCAGCGGCAGTTTTCGCCAGGACAAGAACGCGCGCAAAAGTCTGGCGCAGATGATCCTCGCCCTCGATCCCGATCTGGCGGAGCAGGCGATTTTCTCGAAGGCGGGCATTCGCGACGAAATGAGTTGGACCACCGCCCGCAAGATGATCGACCAGTTGCTGGTGGATATCGATCGCGGATCGGTCGACGATCGCATCCATACNNCAGTTGGCGATCACCAAGAACAAGGAAACCAGCCTGGCCCAGATTATCGACAAGTTGAATGAACGCCTGCGCGGGCGCGAACGAGACATCGACATTCTGAGCAAGATTTTCGAGGTGATGGCGCACCTTGCGCGGCACCTGGTGCTCAACGGCAAATACGCCCATGCGCTGAAGGTGCTGCGCAATGTCTACAACCTGCGCCTCTATTGCGAAAATCTGCCGGCGGAAAAGAAAGACGACTATAGCCGGGCGGTGTCGGAGCTGGTCACCACCACGCTGCTGACGGTCTCGACCAATGAAACGGTGCAGGCGCTGATCCGCGAGCTCGAGGGCGAAACCATGGCCACGGTGGACAACGCGATGAAGATTCTGGAGACGTTGGGCACCGAAGCCGTCGTCAACGCGCTGCTCGAGGCGTTCAAGCATCCGTCGCGTTCGCTGCGCAATCGCTGTTTCCAGGTGCTTAGCTCGGTCGGCGAAGCCAGCTTGTCGATCTGCACGTGGAAGCTGAAGAACGTCAACGACCCGATGCAATTCTCGCGGCAGGCCGACCGCGGGACGATGATCAACGAATCGTATTACGTCGCGCGCAACGCCATCGACCTGGTGGCGAAACTCGGCGGCGAACACGAGGTGCCGTTGATTCGCGACATCTCCGACGACCGCGACCCGCGCGTGCGCCGCGAGGCGATCTCNNTGGCGAAGATGCGCCTGCACGACGAAAGCCGGGACGTCGTCGACACGGCGATCACGATTCTCGGCCAGTTCGGCGCGCAGGAGCACGGACGCGACCTGGTGGATCTCTTTTACGCCGAACCTTCCCTGCGCCTGACCGTCACCAACGCCCTGGGCCGCATCGGCGGCG
>PMZC01000043.1 GCA_003170555.1 Deltaproteobacteria bacterium | reverse complement strand
AGCCCAGACTTTGCAGCACGGCGAGGTCTTCGTTCTTCACGCAGACCGGCGTTTTCGCGACGCGCGTGTTGCAGGACGTGCTACAGAAATAACCGGTGGCGCAGTCGCTGTTGAGGTCGCACGGCACGGAGCAATAGGTGTTAGGTAATGGTCCGAGGCAGAAACCGGAGGTGCAATCGATTTGGGTGTCGTCGATGCACCACGCGGTGTAACAAACGTTGTCGCACGCGACGCCCAGATCGCCGGTCCACCCGACGCCGGGGTCGCGATGATCGCTTCCGCCGCAGGCGATGATCGCCACCGCCGCGATGAAACACATCACGCCGGCTACGGCAAAACGAAACGCCATGAGAGAATGTTATTCCAGGCGCATCGGCATGACCACGGCGAGATAGCCCTGGTCGCTGGGCGACTTGATGATGCACGGCGACAGCGGATCGGCGAACTGCAGTACGATGTCCTCATCGCCAAGCACGCCCAGCACATCGAGCACGTAGCGCGCGTTGAAACCGATTTCCAAATCGGCGCCGTCGTAGTTGGCCGGCAGCGTTTCCTTCGCCTCGCCGAGGTTGGGGTTCTTGCTGCTGATCTCGAAACCCTTGCGTTTCAGCGCGAATTTCACGCCCTTGTTGAGCTCGGTCGCCATGATCGACACGCGCCGCAAGGCATGCAGCAGCGTCTCGCGCTGGCAGGTGGCGATGCGATTGTTGGCCTTGGGAATGACCTGGTCGTAATCCGGATAATCGCCGTCGACCAAACGGATGATCAACTCGACACCGCTGCGCCGCAGCACTACGTTGCGTTCCTTGACGCCGACGACGATATCGCCGTCGCCCTCGTCAAGCAGGCGGCGCATTTCCACCACGCCTTTGCGCGGCACGATGATGCCCGGTTCGATCTTCACGTTCATGCCTTCGGGCAACGGCTTTTCGCACATGCTCAGGCGATGCCCGTCGGTCGCCACCATCCGCAGCGTGCGCTCCTTGGCCTTGCCGGCCGTGACCAGAAACACGCCGTTCAGGTAATAGCGCGTTTCATTGGTGCTGATGGCGAACTGGGTTTTGTCGATCATCTCCGCCAACAGGGCGCCGTTGATCGTAAACTCGCTCGCGCTTTCGGTCGAAGGCAGCACCGGATAATCATCCGCCGCCAAGCCCACCAACTTCGAAGAAAATGCACCGCCGCTGATTTCCACCCAGTCGTTGGGCATCACGTGCAAGGAGATCGTCTCGCCTTCCAACTCGCGGCACAGCTCGAACAGCTTTTTGGCCTGCACGGTGATCGTGCCTTCGGTTTCGACTTCCGCTTCGCATAGGCTGCGAATGCCGACTTCCAGATCGGTGGCGACGAGCGTCACCGTGGCGCCCGACGCCTCGAGCAGCACATTCGAGAGAATCGGCAACGTGGTCTTCTTTTCGATCACGCTCTGAATGCGCGACAGACCGCGAAGAAATTCATCTTTGGCGATGGTGAACTGCATGTGCTTCATTCCTCGACTATGTTTTACTTAATTAAGATGATCGTAGTATTAGAAGGCCCTCCGGTCTGTGGATAAAGCCTCCCAACTTTTGTCCGCGCCACAGGTTTTCGTCCGCACAACTCTCTGGACAACCCTGTATCACCTTTCGCTCGTTTTGGGGATACCGGGTTATGCACAGGTTGTATACAACATTTTTCCCACCAATGCCACAGTTTTGTCCGGTGCCGGCGGCCCGCGCCCCCTTTCGCCGGTCATGACGGGCGGCTAAACTCGCCGGATGGACCGCCGTTGGGACCGGCTCAGAAAGCATCTGCGTTACGTGACGCGCTACCCGGGCGTCATGCCGCGCGCGGCCGCGAACTACGCGCGCATGATCCTCGGCCAGGAGCGGCTGCGCGGCGTCGAATTCGCGCTGACCTACGCCTGTCCCGGCCGTTGCGGCCACTGCTCGGCGGCGTTTCTCCGGCGCGATGACCGCCCGCTGCTGACCCTCGAAGAAAAGAAAAGCGTGGTCCGCCAATGCCTGGCCCTCGGTGCGCTGAACATCAATCTCACCGGCGGCGAATGCCTGACCTTGCCGGAGTTGTCGGAGGTGGTCAAGGCCTGCCGCCCGCGGCGCACGGTCGTTTCGCTGGCGACCAACGGCCTGCTGCTCGACGAGCGGCATTGCGACGACATCGCGCGGTGGGGCGTATCGATTGTCACCGTCAGCCTCGATAGCGCCAACCCGACCGCGCACGACGCCGGCCGCGGCATCCCCGGTCTGTTCGAGCGCATCATGCGCGGGGTGGATTTGCTACAGGCGCGCGGGGTCGAGGTGTTTCTGTGCACCATTCTGACGCGGCAGAACATCGCCGACGGCGACGCCGAAGCGATGCAGCGCCTGGCTGTCGAGAAGAACGTGATGCTGACCGTCAACCTGCCCTGCCCGGTCGGCGGCTGGGCGAAGGAAGACGTGCTGCTCGATGAAGCGCAGCGCGCGTTTCACCGCGAGTTCATCATCCGCCCGCACGTGCGTTGGGAAGGGTCGAGCAATTATTTCCGCATGGGCTGCCCGGCCGGCGTGGAAAAGCTGTACCTCAGCCCGTACGGCGACGTGATGCCGTGCAACTTCCTGCACGTGTCGTACGGCAATCTGCGCGAACGGGCGCTGGCCGACATCTGGCGCGATATTCTTACGCGCAGCCCGTTCAATCGCGTGCACGACCGCTGCCTGATCGCCGAGGACACGGAATTTCTGCGCGACGTGATCGAACCCATCGACCAGTCGCCGCGCCAGCCGATCCCGGTCGGCGAGCATCCGACCGCGGCCGAAACGTTGTTGCGACCCGTAGGGGCGGGCCTTGTGTCCGCCCCCAAACAGAAAAAGGGCGATTGACGTGTCGCGCGGCCTCGACGTGATCGACCGCCGCAATCTCGGGCTGCTGGTGCGTTATCCGCGCGTGCTCGGACGCCTGGCGCGCAACTACGCGCGGATCGTGCTCGGCGGACGGCGGCGTTTGCTGCGCGGCGTCGAGTTCTGTGTCACCTACCGCTGCCAACTCAACTGCGCGCATTGCCTCACCAAAAGTCTGGTCGACGAGCAACGCGCTGAGATGACCGCGGACCAGGCGGTGCGCGCGATTCGCGATCTGGCGAAGCTGGGCGCGCTGTTCGTCAACCTGACCGGCGGCGAGCCGCTGCTGCGTGACGATTTGTTCGAGATCGTCGCCGAGGCGGCGCGCGATCGCGGGCTGCTCGTCACCGTGGCGAGCAACGGCCTGGCGCTCGACGGAGCGGCGGCGAAGCGCTTGGCGCGCGCCGGCGCGGCGATGGTCACGCTCAGCCTCGACGGGCCCGACGCCGCCACGCACGATGCGCGCCGCGGCTGCCCGGGCGCATTCGAGGCGGTGGTGCGCGCGGCTGAGGCGGCGAAGTCGGCCGGCCTCGAATTGTGGTTCACGACGATTCTGACCCACGACGATGCGGCCAACGGCAATGCGTTGCGCACGGCGGCGCTGGCGAAAAAACTGGGCGGCACGCTCACGGTCAACCTGTCGTACGCGGTGGGCAACTGGTGCGACCGGCCGGCGTTGGTTTCCGCCGACGAGGAACGCGCCTTCGCCGACGTGCTGCGGCTGCCGCACGTGCGCTGGGAAGGCAGCACCAATTACCTGCGCCAGGGTTGTCCGGCCGGTACGGAAAAACTCTACGTCACGCCCTACGGCGAGGTGATGCCGTGCGCGGTCATTCAGCGTTCGTTCGGCAATCTGCTGGCCGAGCCGGTCGCGTCAATCTGGCAGCGCATGGGCCGCGTCGCATGGTTCGACGGGCGGCGCAAGACGTGCCTGGTCGCGCAGGACGCCGAGTTCATTTCGTGCGAGCTGCCGCGCATTCAAGCCCGGCCCGGCGCGCCGTGGGACGAACCATGAGCCGCGTGCTGCTGTGCAATCCGCCCGCGCCGCGCCCGACGATGCGCGACTATTATTGCTCTTCGACCAGCAAGGCCGGTTACGCGTGGCAGCCGATTGACTTGCTAGTGCAGGCCGCGTGGCTGAAGGACGCGCACCTGTTGATTTGGCGCGACTACGCGGTGACGCCGGCCGATGAAGCGAGCGCGTTGCGGCAAATCGCGGACGACCGGCCCGAGGTGATCGTCGGCCTGGTCGGCGCCGCCGCGCCGCATGACTTCGCGTTTTGGGAGCAAGCGCGGCAACGCACCGGCGCGCGGCTGTTTTTGTCGGGCGATCTGGTGCGCTTCGACGCCGCGGACACGCTCGCGCGATTCGATTTCGTCGACGGCGTCTTCCTCGACTTCACGCGGCCGGGTCTGCGCGATCACCTGACCGGCCTCGATTTCCACGACGGCCTGGCGCTGCGCGGCGACGCGGTCGAGCACGTGCGGCCGGGGCCGTTTGCGTATCCGCTGCCGCCGCACGAACTGGTGTGGGCGCTGCCCTATCGCCACCCGTTTCTGCCGCGCCGCTTCGCCACGGTGATGACCGACCACGGCTGCGTACACCGGTGCGCGTACTGCAACAGCGGGCGCGTGGGTTATCGCGTGCGCGACGAGCAGAACCTCGCCGGCGAACTGGCGTGGCTCGCCGACCACGGCGTGCGTGCGCTGTTCATCAAGGACATGACGTTCAACGCCGATGCCGCGCGGACGATGCGCGTGCTGTCGTTGATGCGTGCGATCTGCCCGTGGACCTTCGTCGCGTATCTGCGGCCGGATCGGGTGGACGACGAACTTGCTCGCGCGCTGAAAGCAACCGGTTGTGCGATGGCGATGGTGGGCGTCGAATCGGCGAGCGACGAGATCGTCGGCAAGCTGCGCCCCGGCGTGTCGGCGAATGAGATCGAACGCGGCGTGCGCTCGCTGCACCGCGCGGGCGCGCCGGTCGGCGGACATTTCCTGCTCGGCTTGCCGGGTGAAAGCGAAGCGGATATCCGCCGCACCATCGACCTGGCGCGCCGGCTGCCGTTGGCCTACGCGAGCTTTAATCTCGCGGCGCCGCGTCCGGGAACGCCGCTTTTTCAGCCGGGCGAGGGCGTGGCCGACGGTTCATTGTCGCAAACGCGCCTGCTCGCCGATCGCCTCGACCGCACGACGCTGCTGCGCCTGCGAACCGAAGCGGCGAGGAAATTCTATCTACGTCCGGGGTATTTGTTACGACGATTGGCGTCGGCGGTCGGCAATGGCACGTTGTTCCGCGAATTGCGACACGGGCGGGCGTTGATGCGATAGAAATAAAGAAGGGCGGACAACGACGTTCGGCAGTTCTCCAGTCGTGAAAAAACATTGGCCAAGTTTCGTCTGTCGATTGCAGAGCATCCTGGCGCGTCGATTTACCGGCCGAAAGGGCGGGATAGTTGGTTCTTCGCCGGGCTGATCAGTGCGGAAAAATCATTTGTTTTTTCCGCGCCGGAAGCAGATCAAAGCGGATAGTGTTTTACTCGTTTTTTTCGCTTCGCCGCGAAACGCGCGCCTAACCGCCGTAGTGCAGAATTTTGCCACCCGGACCCACGGCGAAAACGTCGGTTGGAGAGCTTCCCCAAACGGCCCGCAATACGTATTTCGTCCCGCTCGGCATCGCCGACCAAGAGGAGCCGTCGTAATGCAAAATGCCTCCATAGTCGCCCACGGCGAACAAATCCGAGGAGGACGGACTTCCCCAAACGCCGGTCAAGCCCTCCTGCGTCGTCATCGCCGACCATGAGGAACCGTTGTAATGCAGGATCACACCGGCGATCGGATATCCATTGGAGTCGTATTCCGAGCTCACGGCGAAAACGTTTGAACCTGCATTGCCCGAGATGCCTCCGAACGCCGACGCCGGCCCGCTCACTATTTCTTCCGACCACTTGGATCCGTCGAAGTGAAAGACCACGTTCGCGCTCGGATTAACATAGGCGTCGTATTTCGTGCCCAACGCAAATACGTCCGAATGAGAGCTTCCCCAAACGCCCCACAAAGGCGCTGTCGTCTCGCTCGCCGACCAAGAGGCGCCATCGTAATGTAAAACGAAGCCATTGGCGCAATCCTCTTCTCCCACGGCGAACACGTCGGTGGCCGAGCTTCCCCAAACGCCGTACAACGACCCGGTCGTCCCGATCTTCATTGCCGACCATGTGGTGCCGTCATAGTGCAAAATGACACCGTCCCACGTGTTATTTTCATATCCCACGGCAAACACGTTCTTGGCGGAGCTTCCCCAAACTCCTTGCAGCCTGGCCGTCGCCGTGGTCGTCATTGCCGACCACGTGGAACCGTCATAGTGCAAAATCACGCTGGCGTAGTTCCCACTTCCACCTGCCGCCGTTCCCACCGCAAACACGTCCGAATGAGAGCTTCCCCATACACCATACAACGACGCCGTCGTGCCGCTCGGCATCGCCGACCAGTCGGTGGACCCATCACGCACGCAACGCACGATGTCGGGATCATGGTCGATGTTTGCATAGTAGACGTTCCCGCCGGAAAAAGTGACATCCCACGCGAAGTTGGCGTTGTCCGCGCGCGCCGAGGACGACCAATAGGCCACGTTGGAAACGGTGTCGGATATCTCCGACGGCCAATAGGCACCGCCTGGTCCGGGACCGCTCCAAATGGGGCAACTCGACCCGTCGGAGCAGGACTGGTCGAAACAACTATTGTAATCCAAGCAACTGTACTTCACGCCGCAAGAACCGCCACTTTCCGTAGCCGCGCACCCCCGGATAAGACTGCGAAGTTCGTCGATATCAGGCAACCGCCAGCCGGTGTAGCCGCCCCATTTCAGGCCCGCGCAGTAATTTTTCGCGTCCGCCCAGTAATGCAAGGGCGGTGATGGGTTATTCTGCCACATCAACCCGCTCGTCGGGTCGGTCCATACGGCTTCCCCCGTTGTGTCATCATCGTCGGGTGATTGGTCGTCGTCGCTCGACGCGGCATCGTCGTCGGTCTGGCTTGAACCGCTGCTGGAACTCGTGGTGCATGCAAAACTCAACGTGACGCCCAAGCAAAATAACGCCAAGACAAAAGCTCTGGTCATGGCCATTCCTCCGACAGAAAGGCATTTACAAGCTCATTGTAAGCCCACCGTTCCCGCCTTGTCGAGGCTCGCCCTTAAGATTCGCGTTTGGCACAGGCGTCCTCGCCTATGCCGAGGGTTGGGCGTATGGCAATACGCCCCTACGAAGACGGAAAGGGCGGACACAGGGCCCGCCCGTACGCTCAGTTCGCCTTCGGCGCTTCCAACTTCTCCGCGACGATTTCGGCGATGTCGAGCAAACGTTTGTTGGCCATGGCCGACTCGCATTCGTTGCGCTTGGTCGCTTCGTCGAACATCATCATGCACAACGGGCAGGCGGACACGATGTTGTCGGCGCCCGCTTTGATCAGTTCGTCGGCGCGGTCAAAGTTGATGCGGTTGATCCCCTTCTCGGGGTCGAAGTGCTCTTCCAACCACGCCCGGCCGCCGCCGCCGCCGCAGCAGAAGGTCAGGTCTTTGCTGCGCTCGACTTCCACCAACTTCAACCCGCACGCCTTCAGGATGTCGCGCGGCTGATCGATGATGTCGTTATAGCGCGCGAGGAAACACGAATCGTGCAATACAGCGGTGTGGCCGTTGCCGCCCTGTAGTTTGATCTTGCCCTGTTTGATCAGATCGAGAATGAATTCGGTGTGGTGGAAGACCTGCCACTGGAAGCCGAACTCCGGGTACTCGTGCTTCAGCGTGTTGTAGCCGTGCGGACAGGTGACCAGCACCTTCTTGCCGGCAAAGGTCGGGTCCATCTCGCAGCCCTTGATGTTCTCTTTGAACATCATGACCAGCGCCTGGAAGCTCGCCTCGTTGCCCAGGCGGCGCAGGCTGTCACCGCAGCACATCTCGAGTTCGCCGAGCACCGCGAAGTTGACGTTCGCGGCCTGCAGAATCTTCACGAACGCCTTGCCGATCTTGATCGCCCGCGCGTCGTAGCCGCCCATGCAGCCGACCCAGTAGAGGTATTCGTAGTCGGGCTTTTCCAGCACGCTGGGCACGCCCAACTCGGCGGTCCACGACATGCGGTCGCCGGGGTTCATGCCCCACGGGTTGGCGTTGGTGTCCATCTTCTTGAAGAAATCCTTGCAGGCTTTCTCCGAATCGTCGAACTCCATCGCCAGCTCGCGGCGCATCTGGTTGATCAGCGGCACGTGCTCGACGAAGACCGGGCAGATGTTCACGCACGCCATGCAGTTCGTGCAGTCCCACAGGACCTGCGACTTGAGCTTGCCGGTGCCGCCTTCGCACGCGCGGCAAACGGCTTCGGCCTCGAGCAGGAACGGGCCGGTGTCTTCAGCCGGCGCGGCGCCTTCGGCGGGTTTGGCCTCGGTGAGGTTGGCGTCGCGCTTCTTGGCCCACTCGGCCAGCCAATGCTCCTTCACATCCTGGATGAACGTCTTGGGCGACAGGTGCTTGCCGGTGTTGTGCGCCGGGCACTGCGCCTGGCAGCGGCCGCAGCGTGTGCAGGCGTCGAGCTGCAGGATTTCGCGCCAGGTGAGTTGGTCGATGCGCTTGTAACCCATCTCGACTTCCTCGCCCGCTTCCATCCGCTCCATCATCTTCGGGATCGACGGCACGCGCGCTTTCACGCCGCGATTGCGGGTGAACACGCTGGCCAGCGTCGAGAAGAAGTGCAGCCCCTTGGTGTACGGCAGCACGGCGATGAAGCTCAGGCTGAGCAGCGCGTGGATGGTCCAGAAAAATTTGTGCAGCCCCGGGCTGTTGCCGAACAGGCCCGCGAGCGCATAGCCGACAAAGCGCGACGCCTCATACGACGCCGCGGCGCCTTTGACCGACCGCACCACGCCGATGCGCGCGGCCTGGGTGAGGAAGCCGGTGATCAGAATCAGCAGGATGAGCACAAGCAGCGTCGCGTCTTCCTGCTTGTTGTCGAGCCGGTCGGGCTTGGTCACATAGCGGCGATACAACGCCAGGCACAGGCCGATAATCGCCAGCAAGCCGAAAGTGGTGAGCAGAAACGACAGGCCGATATAGAAGTCGCCCTTGATGAACTTCTCGCCGTGGGTGAGGAGTTGGTAGAAGTCTTCATCGAGCACCGTGATGGCGGTGCCGAAGAACAGCACGGCGAAGCCCCAGAAGAGGAACAAGTGGAAGACGCCGGGGTAGGCCTCGCGGATCACGCGCAGTTGCAGGATGCCGTAGCGCACGAGGTCGGCGATGCGCTGCCCGATATTGTCCAGCGCGCCTTCGGCCTTGCGGCCCATGCGGTACGCCCGCACGCGCTGCCAGACGCCGTAAGCGAAGATCGCCATGGCGACCACCGCCAGGCCGTAGATGATCCAGCGCGTATAGGCCCAGAACCCATCGTACATCCCCCACATGGGCAGACGTTCGACGCCCGACTGCGTGACGTGCTGCTCGTACATCGGCTGCTCTCCTTGATTCGAAAATCTTGCGTTCAAGCCGCACGAGCGGGACCGGCCGGCCCCGCTCGCGCGACGACTGCCTGAGGTTTACGCCAACAGCTTTTTGGCTTCGGCGGTCATGAGCGGGACCGCCTCGAACAGATCGCCGATGATGCCGTAGTCGGCGACCTGGAAGATCGGCGCCTCCGGGTCTTTGTTGATGGCGACGATCACCTTGCTGGTCCGCATACCGGCCAGGTGCTGAATCGCGCCGCTGATGCCGCAGGCCACGTACAGCGTCGGGTTGACCGTCTTGCCGGTCTGACCGACCTGCATCGACACGTCGGCATAGCCCGCGTCGACCGCCGCGCGGGATGCGCCCACGCTGGCGCCGATCACGTCGGCCAGTTCTTCGAGGATCTTGAAATTGGTTTTGTCTTTGATGCCGCGGCCGCCGGACACGATGCGGTCGGCCTCGGTGAGATCCAGCCGCTTGCTGACGCCGGCGACGATCTCGATGATCTGGGCTTTCGGCCCGCCGAGATCGGCCGCGAGCACCGCTTCCGCCGCCGCCGCGCCGTTGGTCTCACCGATCGGCAGCACGTTCGGGCGCACCGTTGCGATCGCCGGGGCGGCGAGGAACGTCACCTCGGTGAACGCCTTGCCGGCGAACACGGGCCGCTTGGCGACGAACTTATTGCCGTCCATTCGGAAGCCGACGATGTCGGAAGCCAGGCCGACGCCCAGCTTCGCCGCCAGCCGCGGGGCGAGGTCCTTGCCCTGCGCCGTCGCGCCGAGCAGCACCACCGCCGGATTTTCCTGCTTGATCAGGCCCGCCAGAATGTGGGCGAAACCTTCGGTGCTGTATTTGGCCACGCCGTTGGCGACGAAAACCTTGGTCGCGCCGTAAGCGCCCAACTTGGCGCCGAGGCCGGACAGCCCGTCGCCGATGGCGGCGGCGATCACCTGGCCGCCGGTCGCGGCCGCGATCTGCTTGGCGGCGCTCAGCATCTCGAAAGACACCTTCTTCGGTTCCGCGCCGCGAAGTTCAGCAAAAACCAGAACGTTCGACATGTTCCTTCTCCTTTGCAAACCCGGACTGCGCCGGGAGGATGTTTAAAGCGCTTTGGCCTCTTCGCGGAGCAGTTTGACGACCTGGGCCACGCGGTCCGCCAGCTCGCCTTCCTTGAACACCTTGCCCGCCAGACGCGCCGCCGGCAGCGACCAGCCGGCGACCTTGGTCTTGTTCTCGGCCGCCGAGGAACCGACATCCGCCGCGGTTTTCTTGACCAGCGGCTTGCGCTTGGCTTTCATGATGCCGGGCAGACTGGCGTAACGGGGCTCGTTCAAGCCCTTGGTCGCGGCGAGCAGCACCGGCATCTTGGCCTGCACGATTTCCTTCGCGCCGCCTTCGACGTCGCGGTACGCCTTTACGGTGTCGCCTTCGATCTCGACCTTGGACACGACCGTCACCTGCGCGATGCCCAGCAACTCGGCCAGCATCTGCGGTACGGCCCCCATGTCGTCATCGACCGCCACTTTGCCGCACAGGATGACGCCGTAGTCCACGCCTTTCAGCGCGCCGGCCAGGGCCTTGGCCACGGCGAACGCGTCGGCGCCGTCCAGCGCGGGGTCTTCGACGTGGATCGCGTCGTCGGCGCCCATCGCCAGGGCGGTGCGCAGCGCTTCTTCACAGCGCTTCGGGCCCAGACCCAGCACCGTCACCTTGGCGGCCTTGCCGGCCTCGCGGGTTTTGAGCGCTTCTTCGACGGCGTATTCGTCGTAGACGTTGAGCACCCACTTGATGCCTTCCTGGTCGTAGTTGCTGTTGTCGCCGAGCAGCTTGATCTTGCTCTCGGTGTCCGGGACCTGTTTGCACAACACAACAATATTCACTGCAGACCTCCTCGTTAATGGGTCAAAGTTTGCGCCTTCAACCCGACCGGCCACCCGCCGGTCAGGCGCTCAATCCCCGAATAAACAATTCACTACACTGGTCGACCAGCGTATCGATTTCATACTTGGGCACGGCCGTCATTACCAGATAAACCATCAGTTCGTCCAGCGCGCCGAACAACGCCCGCTTGATCACGCCCGGCAGCAGGTTGTCGCGGAACACGCCGCGGTCTTGCCCTTCGCGGACGACGCGGCTGATGATGTTCAGGTACTCGGCGAATTTGACCGGCACGTACTCGCGCATGAACTTGTGGCTCTGCCGCAATTCGACGGCGATCACCTCGGCCAGCGCGCGATTGTGCGCGAATAACTCGAGGTAGCCGCGAATGCAGAAGCGTAGCTTGTCCGCCGGGTCCGCGAGGCGGCCGAGTTCTTCGTTGAGCATCACGTTGATCTCGCCGAGGCGCTCCTCGAACACCTTGATCAGGATGTCGTCCTTGTTTTTGAAGTAGAGATAGATCGTNNGCCGGCTTCCTTGGCGATCTGGCTGATCTTGGAATTATGAAAACCGTTTTTGGCGAAAACTTTGATCGCCGCCCGCATGATCTTTTCATGCTTGTCGTTGTTGTTGCGGTTCTTCGCCTGGCCATTGATTTTGTTCGTGGTCATCCTTCGCCCAAATCGCCGCAAGGCAAAAACGGGACGCCCGCCGGCGGCAAGCCAACCCGTTGTCATCGGTTTCGAGGGCGGGAACCGCTGTGGCTATCAGCCAATTCACCTACGCACTGAATGAGCCCTCACTCAGGAAGGCTAGCAGAGGGAACGGAGCGTGTCAAGAAAGAATGCGACGTGCGCTCAAGTGCGGAGTGCGGAATGCG
>PMZC01000368.1 GCA_003170555.1 Deltaproteobacteria bacterium | reverse complement strand
AGCGCAAGCCGCCTTTGGTGGGGCCGAGGGTGAGGTGATGCTGGACGCGGTAGCCGGTGAACATCTCAATGCGGTTGTCGTCGAGCCGCACCGGGAAATGCAGCACGATCTCGTTCATCGTCTGCGAAAGAATCTGCCGCGTGTTGGCGTCGAGGTTCATCAGGTCGGCGGCGTGATTGAATTGGACGTTCACGCTTTCGTACAGGCTGAGCTTCTTGCCCTTTTTCACCATCAGGCTTTTGGCCGGCGCGGCCGGCTTGCGGGTGGACTTCGCCATGACGTTGGTTCCTCCCCTCAGTGCAAAAATGCATTATCCCTGTTTCAACAAGCCGGGGACAAGAGCGCGGCTGGTGGCGCTGGCACGCGTAGCTTGCCAGTCGTTCATGATCCTTCGGTTCACCCCGACGGATGAAAAGAACCTCCTCCCAGCCCCCTCCGACACGGAGGGGGAGTAATCGCCGCCGTTGGCGACGGCTCTCCCCCCGCGTCGGGGGGAGTTGGAGGGGGGGCCGATTGTTGCGACTTGCCTATTTTCTAAACAGTGTTCACGAAGCGCCGTTACAATTTCTTCTTAAACATCGCGTCGAGCGGATTGCCGGTTTTCTTGCGCTTGCTCGGATCGGCGAGCTTGGCGGCGAGATCTTCCTGCAAACTTTTCTTTTCTTCGTCGACGTGATCCTTCTCGAACAACTTGCCGAGCTGCTCGTTGCGCTGCGCCTGCGCGACCTTGAACGCCGCCAATTCCTCCTCGATGCTCGGCGTCAGGTCGTGGCCTTCGAGCTCCTCCAGCTTCAGGTGATCGGCCAGCAGCACGCGCGTGCCGAACGAACCCTCGGCCACCTGCACGGCGCCGACCTCGACCAATTTGTTGACCAGAAAATGCGCCTGCTCGCGGTTCATCCCCAGCGCTTCGCCGATCTGCTCCGGCGTCGGCGGTACACCCTCACGATAGGCGTGCAGGCGAATCGCGGCGACGACTAGATGCGCCTTCTGATACAACGACAGTTCGTCGTTCATGACTGCCTCCGGTTAACTTCGCTCAGGATATGACACTGCGGCGCGCGGCGAAAGCGGGTTTTGTTCCGTAGAGCAGATCGAGGTTGGTTGTCCGCGGTTTTTCGAGTCGTTCCGCCGGGGCGGTTTTGCCTACGTTACGAGCACTTTCTGCCTCAGCAGCTCCATCTTCTCTTCGAGACCCGATACGTACCAGGCGGTGCTGTCCTCTTGGTTGTCTTCCGTCATGAATCGCATGACGATCAACATTTTCCCTTCTTTTCCATGATAGTGATAGGAAATGCCCTTGGCGACTTGGAGCTTTTCAGCCGCTTTGACTTCCAAGATGCGCTCGAACGGCAGGTCGAGTTCGAACGGGCCGACATACGCACGGGAATATACCCTTTTCGAGGTCAAGACCCAGACGCCATAACCGCCTGCCGGCGCCGGACTACTCGAGGCCAAGCCAACAAAATAAGAGTCCTCGCAGAGCGACAGAATGCCTTCGCTCTCAAACCGCTGTTTGATCTGGTTCAGGATGATCGGTTTGTTGCGTTTGTAAAAATAAATTAGCAGCACGAAAAACAACACGAACGCTGCAACGACGATCAGATTGATGACCAGGCCCATGGGGATATCCGTTAATTCAGGGAACGCCCTGCCTCATTCTTTTCTTCGCTCCGGGTTTCTGGACTAGGGTGGATATCGGCTTTTACCCGACATGTCAATAACTAAATCGACCGGCGGAACAAGCAAAAGTGAAAAGCTAGTCCCGCGAGCAGCGGAACCCGATGAGGCTGATCCGGACGTCGGGCGGGGTGAGGCCCCGGTACGACGCACGCGCCGCGTCCGGGCCCATGAACCAGCTACCGCCGCGAAGGACCCGCGACGAGCCGGACGTCGGGCCCGGTGGATTATTTGGCGGGCTGGATCGGTAATAGTTTTTGTCGTACCAATCCGCCGCCCATTCCAACACGTTCCCGCTGATGTCGCACAGGCCAAAGGCGTTCCGCGTAAAGCTGCATACCGGCGACGCGCCCACGAAGCCGTCGTCGTAATCGTGGAACCACCAATCGGCGCGCTGCCGCATGTACAGGAAATGGCGCGCGGCGCTCTCGTCCGCGTAGTTGCCGGAGCCCGGCGGCGGCGTGCCGGCGTCGCCCCACGGATAGACCTGACCCTGAGCGCCGCCCCGCAGGGCGTACTCGAACTCCGCTTCCTTCGGCAGCCGTTTCTGCCGCCACGTGCAGTACGTCTTCGCGTCGTTCCAGTCCACCCCGTTCACCGGGTAGTTCTCCCGGCCTGGCCTCTGCCAATTGTAGAAGTCCGCCCACTGGTCCCTGGCCGTGGCGGTCGAACTCGGTTCTTTGCACCTGCCGGCGTTCACACACTGGGCGTATTCGGCCACGGTGACATCGTGCACATCCAAGTCGAACGACCTTAGCGTGACCTGGTGGCGCGGTTTCTCGTCATCTTTGCACTGGCTGTCGCCGTCCACGCAGCCCATCATGAACGAGCCGCCCGGAACGCGAACCATGCCCTCGGCGGTCGGCGTCGGGGTCGATGCGGGCGTCGGAGTCGTTGCCGGCCCCGGCCCACCGCCCTGTTGCGCGACGGCGAACGAAACGCCGGCGACAATCGCGGCGACGATCAGCAACGAAAGTAGATTCCTGCCGCGCATGACCGACCTCCTGAAAAGAGCTCCGTCTGATTAAGGTGTCTGAGAACCGCCGAAATCGTCGCGTAACGAGCGCGCGCCGTCAATCCGAGACCGGCGTGAACTCCTCGCGCGCGTGGGATGACTGCGTTCCGGCGTTCTGCTACGATGCGCCACGTTTGATGTTCACACGAGGGGGATGACCCATGCGCAGATGGCTGATTCCGCTGTTGGTGCTGGCGTTCGTCACGCCGGGGCTGGTCGGCGCCGGCGACACCGAAAACGTGATCGCGAAAATTCGCGCGCGTTACGGCAAGGCCAAGGATTTCACCGCCGACTTCGATCAGGTGACCACGCTGGTCCAGCTCGGCGGCCAGAAAAAGACGGCCACCGGCACGCTGGCCATCGCGCGCCCCAACAAGATGCACTGGGTTTACAAAACGCCGACGCGGAAGGAAATCATTTCCGACGGCGCCACGCTGGCGGTCTATTACGTCGACGAGAAAAAGGTGTACCTCAGCAGCACGCAGGCCACGTACGACATCAGCACGCCGGTGCGTTTGCTGAGCGGCGAGGTCAATGTCTCCGAGGTGTTCACGCCCGAACTGCTGCCCGACGCCGACGGCCGCGCGCGCCTGAAGCTGACGCCGAAAAAACCGGCCGGCTACAAGTTCATGATCCTGCATTGGAGCCGCGAGAAACAGCTCATCGACATCCTCGAAACCGAAGACGACTACGGCAACCGCACGGTCATGAATTTGAGCAACCAGAAGTTCAACGTCGGCCTGCCCGACAGCTATTTCTCGTACACGCCCATTCCCGGCGTGCAGATCATCGAAGCGCCGATGATGGATTTGCATTAGCGCATTCACGAATACCAACAGACGCGAGATTTGGATCGACCGGATTCATGAGCCCCGCAGGGGCGTTATTCGTAAGCCCAGGGCGCCGGCCCTGGGACGCGACCGACCGGATAACGCGAGCCCTGAAGGGGCGGCATNNGCTCACGCCGTGGGCTGGCGAATAACGCCCTTTCAGGGCCGGCGGCAAACGGCCGGAGTCTCGAGAAGAATCGGCAGAAACGTTGGTTGCTCTAGTCCAAATCTCGTTAGATGAGTTGACGGCGCCCGAACCACAATCGTAGAGTCAGATCGTCTTCACCACGCGGCGACAGAAACATGAAGGTCGCGATCACCGGCGTCTCCGGATACCTGGGCGGGCTGCTTCTGCGGCAGCTCGCGGCGGAGCCGACAATCGACGCCATCCTCGGGCTCGATCTTGTGCCGCCCGCGCAGTTGTCGCCCAAGCTGACTTTTCAAATCGCCGACGTGCGCACCGCGCCGTTCGACGAACTGCTCCGGGGCGTCGACGTGCTGTTTCACCTCGCGTTCATCGTCCAACCGCCGCCGCGGCTCAAACCGGCCGAGGTGGACGAGNNAGCAAGATCATTCACGCCAGTTCGGTCGCGGCCTACGGCGCCCATGCGGACAATCCGACGCCGCTGACCGAGGATTCGCCGCTGCGCCCCAACGAGAATTGGTACTACTCGCGCACCAAGGGCGCGGTCGAGCGTTTTCTCGACGAGTTCCAGCCGCAGCATCCGGACGTGGTCATCGTGCGCTTTCGCCCGTCGATCTTTCTCGGACCGACGGTCAACAATTCGATCGGTCAACTTTTCGAGACTCGCGTGCTGGTGACTTTCGATCCCAAGCTGAAGATGGACCTGTGCTGGGCCGAGGACATCGCCGACGCCTTTTGCCTCGCGCTGCGCTACGACCGCTCCGACGTGTTCAACCTCACCGGCGGCGCGCCGATTTCCATGATCGAGGCCGGGGCGATCGTCGGCAAGCGCGTGTGGCGCGTCAGCCGGAAATGGGTGCTGCCGCTGGTGCGGGCCGCGGTGGCGCTGCGGCTCCAGCCGCGCGGCTCGCTCGAATGGCTGGAAACGGGGACCGCCGACGCGGTGCTGGTGTCGGCGCAACGCGCGCGCGAACGGCTCGGCTGGCAGCCGCGGTTTGACAGCGCGGGCGCGCTGCGAAAGTTTGTCGAGAGTAAAAGCTGAATTGCGGCGATGATGGTTAGGTTGGGAAGATCGGGGGGCGATCGATGACCGACTTTCTTGACGTGGAAATCGCGCAGCGAAGTCTCGGCGAGATGGCGCCGCGGATGAAAATCCTCGCCGGGCTGATGCCCGATTACGTGCGCGAGCTCGAAGCGTGGCAGGCCAAGGCGCGCGAATACGGCCGCCGCTTCGTCCGCCCCCAGGCGCTCGAAATCGACGCGAAGTGCCGTCGCGATCCGCGCTACTTCGATTGGGATTTGATCCGGCGCGCGATGCCCTACGGCTTTCTCTCCATGGCGATTCCGAAATCCGCCGGCGGCGGCGGGAACCTGACCACGACCACGGCCGTCGTGCTCGAAGAATTGTGCGCGGCGTGCTCCGGCGTGGCCAACGTGTTCGGCGCACATGGGCTCGGCATCTCCGGCATTCTGCTCGGCTTCGACCTCTATCACGTCGACCGCTCGCTGGCCGACGTCGTCGAATCCGAGAAGCGCGGCGAGCCGGTCATCTTCGCCGCCGCGATCACCGAACCGCTCGCCGGCTCCGACGTGGAAGACGCCGGGTATCTGCGCACGGCCAAGCTGATGACCGAAGCCCGGCCCGTGGCCGGCGGCTATCGGCTCAACGGCCGCAAGGTGTTCATCAGCAACGGCTCGATCGCCAAGTACTCGTCCGTCATCGCGCCGCTCGACCGCACGCGGCCGAACGAAACGATGAGCGCGTTTCTGGTGCGCGCCGGCGACCCGGGTTTTTCCGTCGGGCGCGTCGAAGAAAAGATGGGCATGAAGGCGTGCCCGGCGGCCGAGCTCATTTTCGAAGACTGCTTCGTGCCGCGCGAAAACCTGATCGGCCTCGAAGGCGACGGCGTGCGCGGCGTGGAGACCGTGCTGGGCGCGTCGCGCGGACCGGTCGGCGCCATCGCCACCGGCGTCGCCCGCGGCGCGTTCGAGCGGCTCGTCGATTTCACCGTGCGCAAAAAAACGGGCGGCCGGCGGCTGTTCGATCAGCAGTGGGTGCAAATCCGGCTGGCCGACATGGCCCGCCGCATCTTCCTGGCGCGGCAGGCGTACCTCGACGGCTGCATGACCTTCGATTTCACCGGCGCGCCGAAGCTGATGAAGCTGTTCGCCTCGCGGATGCTCGACGCGGTGCCGTCCCACGTGCGCCGCCATCCGCTGATCACGCGCGTCCTGCGCTCGGCCACGATGCAGCGGACCACGCGGCGCATGATGGACGAGCGGCTCGACGAAAACGATCTCCACCACATTCAACAATATTCGTCGGGCGCGAAAATCACCGGCAGCGACACGGCGATGAGCGTCGCGTACGAGGCGCTGCAGATCGTCGGCCTCGAAGCGTCGCTGCACCGGCACGAGTTGGAAAAGATTTTCCGCGACGCGAAGCTGACGCAGATTTACGAAGGGACCAACCAGCTCAATCGGCACAACGTGTTCATCAACCTCTTTCCGCGGGAGGCCGGCCATGGCGATTGACGCGCAACGACTCGCGGAGGTCGAACAGACGGCCACGCGCTTCGCCGCCCGGCACATCGAGCCGCTCGCGGCCGAATGGGACCACGGCGACCCGTCGTTTCCGCTATTCGTCTTCGCGCGCGGCCGCGAAGCCGGCTTCGACCGCCTGATGCTGCCGGAAAGCGCGGGCGGCTACGGCTTCTCGCCGGCGGAGGTCGCCGCGTTGGTCGCCGCGCTGGCGCGCACGTGCGCCGGTCACGCGATGGTCATCGGCGTACATGCCGCGCTCGTCGCGACGCTGCACGACGCGGGCGCGCAAGCCGCGTTGGCGCAAGTGCTGGCGTCGGAGCAGCCAATCGCGGTCGCGCTCCCCGAACCGCTGTCGGCCGGCGAATTCGAGACCGCCGTCTCGGCGATGTTGGTCGGTAAAGATCAATATCATCTCAACGGACCGGCGGGGCTGGCGATTAACATTGCGCCGGCGGGCTTCATCATCGCATTCGCCAAAGACGCCGCCGGTTCGCCGCTCGCGTTGCTGGCCCAGGCGGGGCAGAACGACGTTGCGGTCGGCGCGGCGGAACTGACGCTTGGGCTGCGGGCGATGCCGTTGGCCGAAGTATCGTTCGCGGACCACGCGCTGCCGTCGGCGCAGGTGATCGCCGCGGGCGAGCCGGCGAACGCGTTCTATCGCGCGCTGCTGGCGAACCTGTGCCAGGTCGTGGCGGCGGCGGCGGTCGGCGTGATGCAGGCCGCGCGCACGCAGGCGCTCAAGTACATGGCCGAACGTTACCAGGGCGGGAAGATGATCATCGACCACGAGCACCTGCGCGAAATGATCGGCGTCATGACCGCGAACCAGATCGCCGCCGAAGGCGCGTTGTCGTGCGTGGCCGAGCGGGGGCCGAATTTCGGCGCGGCTCTCGGCGCCAAGTTCGCGATCACCGAAGCGGCAGTGCTGCTCACGACCGACGCCGTCCAACTGCTGGGCGGCTACGGTTACATGCGCGACTATGGTTTGGAGAAACGGATGCGCGACGCGGCGATGCTCGCGCTGCTGCCGGTGGCGAATCCGCGGGCCGCGCTGCTGCTCGCGGCGTTGGAAAAGAAAACGGTTTCGTAAACGAACGGGGGATGGAGATGGCCAGCGAATTTTTCCGCAACGTCATGCAGTGGGATCTCGAATGGGCGGGCCGCAAGGCCAAGCTGCCGGTGTTCTATTACGACAACACGTCGATGAGCGCGATCTTCACGGCGAACACGGCGAAGGTGCGCGCCCTGCTGCCGCGCCCGGAGATGCACCCGATCGAGCTGCTGCCGGGCAAGTGCCTCGTCGCGTTCACCGCGTTCGAGTACCGCCAATCCGACATCGACGCGTACAACGAATTCAGCATCGCGTTTCTCATCACCTACGGCCTGCCGCAGGTTCCGGGCGTCACGGCCCTGTGGCAAATGCTGCGGCGGCGTTTCAGCGTCTACGTTTGGAAGCTGCCGGTGACGACGGAGATCGCGCGCTACGGCGGCGTCGAGATGTACGGCTATCCGAAATTCATCGCCGACATCGTCTTCGAGCGCGGCGCCGATGCGCTCACCTGCGAGCTGTCCGCCGAGGGCAAACGCATTCTCACGCTGAAGGGCAAGGTGCTGCCGACGGCC
Source organism: Deltaproteobacteria bacterium (assembly GCA_003170555.1). GTDB lineage: Bacteria > Lernaellota > Lernaellaia > Lernaellales > Lernaellaceae > FEN-1099. Next base: position 9,681 of record PMZC01000368.1, on the reverse strand, counting down.
CCCAGCCCGGTCGCGCGCTTCGTCACCTATTCGGTCAAGGACAACGTACCGCTGGTCGCCAACGTGCTGACCAACGCGCTCGAGTTCGCGCAGAGCCGCAACCCGCACACGGCGGAACTCACGCTCGGCGACCACGCCATCGCCGACGCCCTGCGCGCCATCGACCTGTCGCCGAAACCGGTGGTGTACCAGTACTGCCCGCGCACCGAGGCGATCCTCTTCGCCGGCAAAAACCTGATGGACAAGTGAGTCTGGTGACGAGTTGGGCGCCACACTTTCGAGCCGACGAAGTCGGATCGAAGGTGTGCCACCCACAAATAGGGACCGCGCTTGACTGACCCCCGACCGGCGCTAGGCTGTTTTCATCGCATCCCGACGGCGGGTCCGCCGCGGAAAGGCCGGCGAGATTTGAGCGCGCATCGTCCCCCGTTCGCAGCGTTGGTTGACGCAGGTTAGCCGTGCGTCTGCTGTTCATCACGCCGCTGATCGACCCGTGGGAACTCAAGTCGCCCGTGCTGACCCGCGGCCGCCCTCCGCTCGGTCTCTTCGTCAAGATGCTGCCGCTGACCGGTCACCAGCCGCCCTACGGCGTGCTCTACCTGATCGCGGTGCTCAAGCGCGCGGGCCACGAGGCGCGCTTCATCGACGGCACGCTGACTACGCACGACGAACTCCTTCGCGCAATCGCGGAATACGCCCCGGCGTGGGTTGGCCTTTCCAGCACCTCGCGCTATTGGCGCGCGGGCGTGGCGACCATCGAACTGATTCGCCGCGCGTTTCCGGCGCTGAAGATCATGGTCGGCGGCTCGCACGCCTCGGCCCTTCCCGAAGAAGCGCTGGCGGACAGCCCCGCGATCGACGCCGTGTTCGTCGGCGAGGCGGAAGAGTCGCTGCTCGAATTTCTCGCCGCGCCGGAGAAGGCGATTCCGGGCGTGGTGCGTCGCGCGAATGACGCTGTGCATCCGTGGACGCCGCGCCCATCGCCGCAGCGCCTCGACGACCTGCCGTTTCCCGATCGCTCGCAGTATCCGCCGCGGCGTTATCGCCCCTCGCCGCTGTTCTACAAACGACTGCCGCACACCGCGCTGTTCGGCTCGCGCGGCTGCCCGTACGGCTGCTCGTTCTGCCATTCGAACCGCGACGTCCGGTTCCGCGGCGTGGACCACGTCATGGAAGAGATTCGCGCCACGCAGCGCGACCTCGGCATTCGCGAGTACACGTTTTACGATGAGACGATCACCATCCGGCGGCCGTGGATCCTCGACCTGTGCGAGAGAATGCGACAGGCCGCGCTGCCGATCGGTTGGAGCGCCAACGCGCGCGTCGATGGGCTCGACCGCGAAGTCCTCGCCGCCATGAAAGCGGCCGGTTGTTGGAAGCTGCTGTTCGGCCTGGAGAGCGGCGTACAAAAACATCTCGACGCGCTGTGCAAAGGCCAGACGCTCGAAGCCGCGCGCGAAGGCGTTCGCTTGACGAACGAAGCGGGCCTCGAGGCCGAAGGCTGCTTCATGCTGGGGATTCCCGACGAAACGCCGGACGAGGCGCGGCGAACGATCCGCTTCGCGCTCGAACTGCCGCTGGCCTACGCGGGCTTTTCGAACCTCATGCCGTTTCCGGGCACGGCGATTTTCGAACGCGTGCGCGGCGAGCCCGGTTTCCAGGGCTACGACCACCTGCACTTTCAGGACCTCGCCTACGTCCCGCGCACGATGACGCGCGATCAACTCGCGTCGCTGCTGCGCACCGCGTATCGCCGGTTTTACGTGCGGCCGTCGTACTGGTGGTCGCGGCTGCGTACGATTCGCACGCTGACCGACGCTGTGCGCCATCTACGCGGATTGATTTACGTGGCGTTCCTGCGGCGCTGAAGCCGCGCGTGCGCCACGTCGATCACGCCGCGCGCCGCGCCCAGTCCGCCGAAAAAGGCGACGAACCATTTGAAGAAATAGAACAGCACCGCGAAGCGCCAGCCGAACGTGCGCCGCGCCAAGACCAGATCGCGCCACCAGAGCAGCGCCGCGACGAGCAGCAGGATCGCGTTGGTGTTGTCCGCCCAATCAAACCACATCCCGAGAACAAACAGCACCGGCAGCATCAGGCCGGCGGCGAGCGAAAAAACTTCCGCGCCCGGTCGCCCGCTGACGCGGCTCGGCGGCAAGCGGCGGGTGAGCGCGAGCGCGGCGAGGTCGGCGGCCTTGCGATAGTAGTTGCGCGCCAGGCCGCGCCAGTCGTATTCGTGCGCGTGAATGACCTCGACCTCGCGTGCGATGGCGATGCGCTGTCCGAGCGCCTGCACGCGATAGCCGAAGTCGAGGTCTTCGATGGTCGCCCCCGCGAACGCTTCGTCGAAGCCGCCGGCCTGCGCGAACAGGTTGCGCGTCACCGCAAGCAGATGGGCGCCGGAGTAAGGACAATCCGCCTCGGGCAGCGCGCGGTACAACGCGTGCACGTTGAACGCCTGCAACCGCGAAGGCAGCGCCGAGCCGGCGGACAGCGGCGCGTAAATGCCGACCAGGCAGAATTCGGTTTCGCCGCGACCGACGAGCTGAGTGCGCAGGCGCTCGACGGCGCCGGGCGGCCAGATCACGTCGGCGTCGGTGAAGACGAGCACTCGACCGCGCGCGAGTTTAGCGCCGGCGTTGCGCGCGGCCGCGGCGCCGCGATGCTCCGGCAGCGTCTCGACCCGGGTCGCGAATTGCGCGGCGATCGCTCCGCCGCCGTCGTCGCTGGCGTCGTCGACCGCGATCAATTCCCACGTCGCGTCGAGTTGCGGGCGAATGGAGGATAGACAATCCTGCAACGTCGCGCGGGCGTTGCGCAAAGGTACGATCACCGAAAACTGTGGTTCCTGCTCCGCCAAGCACTCTCCGCCGCGTCGCGCGCGCCATCGCGTTGTCGCTGTTTACCCCGTGTGTTATAAGTTGAAAACTACGCGCACGCCAGTCCGAGGTTCGCGCTGACCTCGGTCACTCAAACGGAAGGAGCGAATGAAAGACCACGATCCGCCGCCGGTCTTTCGCGTTCCGGGGAGCGCGCGCGACGATCTGCTGCGCTGGGTTCCGGCGCTGGTTCTGAACCTCGTGTTGTTCATCAATCTGTGTCCGCGGTTCGTTTTGAACTCCGCCAACTTCATGGAGATGCTGGTCCAATCGCAGCTCGCGCCGGAGTTGGCGCGCGGCGAATATTTCCCGCCGGTCGTGCAGGGCTACGGCTTTCCGACGATCCTCTACTGGCTGCTCGGCCTGATCATCCTCCACCTGCCGAAGCCGGCCCTCGCCCTCACGATGGTGCAAGCGATCATCAACAGCGCGATCGTTCCGCTCACTTATTACATGGGTAAGCGGATGTTCAACCCGCGCGTCGGCGCGCTCGCGGCGCTGCTCGTGGCCGTGTCGCCCTACAACAACCTGTACGGCGCGCAATGGCTGCAGCACGGCGCGCTTGATCACGCGCCTGGGCTGTTCCTGCTCTACCTCGGCCTGCAAGACCGCTCGCGCGTGAAGCTCTTCTTCGCGGGTTTCGCCACGGGGCTGGTTTGCGGCGGCTCGCGTTTCAGCCCGTTCTTTCTGCTGCTCGGCATGCTCTGGATTCTCTGGACCCACCGCGGCCGGATGCGCGCGGCGGTGGCGCTGATCGCCTGGCTCGTCGCCGGTTTTCTGGTGACGCTGGCCGGGCTGCTGTATCTGTTTGCCGTCGAGCCTTCGCTGCTCGGGGCCTTCGCCGGGGTCCTGACGCCGCACGGCTTCATGCACCTGGGCCAAACGCAATCGGCGATCGGCGGGCGACTCGTCGAATTTCTGGGCGGCTTCGTTTCGTTCGATCCGCTGCTTATGCTGCTGTTGGCCGGCGCGTTGTACGTCGCGGCGCGAACGCGGCTGATTGCACGTCAGCAACTCGCCGAGGCCGAAGCGTTCCTGTGGCTGTTCATGGTCGGTCTGGCCTTCGTCTTGCTGTTTGTATTGACGACGGTGGACCCGTCGCGTTGGCTCGGCATCGACATCCGCCCGGTGCGCTACTTCCTGATGTTCGCGCCGATGGCCCAACTGCTCGGCGCAAACTGGGCGGTCTCGCGCGTCGAAGCGTGGCGGCCGGCGTTGATTGCGCGTTGGCGGCGCGTGCTCGTGGCGCTGCCGCTCGTCGGCGCGGCGGCGGCGGCGATGGCCATCGCCGCGGCGGATCGCGGCGAATCAGATTCGAAATTTTTACGCGACCTCGATCTGCGCGGGCCGGCCACCGTGCTGGCGAATTGGATCCCGGCCGATCTCTACCGGAACTACACTACGCATTCGTTCGCGTTTCCGTATCGCGAAACGTATCGCCTCTGGCGCGCCGGGGGAATCGGCTTCTTCCCGCCGGTCGAGTTCTATTCCGGGCAAGCCTTCAGCGGCGCGACGCCCGTCGATTGTATATTCCATTCTCAGCGGGTGCGGTTCTACGCCTGGCTGCTCAACATGCCGGTCTTCAACTTGAAGCGGCTCGCCGCGATGGGCCAGCCGGTCGATAAACCGCGCGACTTGTACTTCTGCTTTCAGTCGAAGGCCAATCGCGCGCGCACGAACTTCCGCCTGCACGAACGCCAGTTCCGCGACGCGTTCCGGCAAAGCTCCGATGACTGGCTGGCGATGCGCGCGGTCAACCCCGGGCTCGATTGGCGGCCGTATCTGGTGCGCGATGACGCCGGCGGCGTGGTGCTGCGCCTGTCGCTCGCGGCGAAGGCCCATCGTCGGCTGCGGCTGCTGTTCGATCGCCGCGAAACCACGGACCCGCAATTCGATTTCACCGTCTCCGCCGCCACGGAATTCTTTCCCGAGTTCGGCTTCGGCTGGCGCACCTCGACCAATCTCGTCGACCGCGATTCGTGGGACGCCGAACGAGTCGGCCTGCGCGCCACCGACCGCGGCGTGCTGGCGATCCCCAGCATCGACACCGAATTTCTCGTGCGCACCGTGCCCGCGCGGTATCGCGTCGTCTGGGAATGGGCGTTCCAAAAAAGGCAGCAGCGCGCCCGGCTGCAAATCGACACGCCCCATACGACCAACGCCGGACAAGACACGACCGAGATCGCGCCCGGCCGCTTCCGCACCACGCTCGAAGCCACCTGGGCCAGCCCCGCGATGCAGTTCGCGTTCTCCGCGCCGCACCCGTTTTTCGTGTACTCGATGACGCTCGCGCCGGTGGAGTAGGTCTACTTGCTGACCGCTTCCTTTTCGCGGGCGCTGACGAAGCGGTCGATCAGGACATCCACGAATTTCGATTTGATTTGCCGGCGGGCCAGTAGCTGTTTGGCCGGCGGCAGTTTCAGCAGCGTGGCGATCACCGCGCTCATCGCCCGGTGGGTGAACCTGGCTTGATCGTCGAAGATCAGGTGCTGCAGCTTGCCCTGTTCGACGGCCTGGAGCATCACCTTTTCCAAAATCGATTCGGGCGTGTGGATGCGTTCGCCGATGAAGTTCATTTGCAGCGCGTTGAACTTGCAGGTGCGATGGCACACGCCGCAGCCGAGGCAGCGGTCGGCGTCGACCACCGAACGCAGCTTGCGCTTCTTCGCCTGCGCGGTCGGCTCGGCGGCGACTTGCGAGATCGCCTCGATCGGGCACGCCTTCATGCACTTGCCGCAGCCGGTGCACACGTTTTCGTCGATTTTCGCCACGTAGTTCGAGGTGACGATCTTCTCGGTCTGCGGGAACGAGCGCAGGCCCGACATGAATTCGCAGCAGCATTTGCAGCAGTTGCAGATGAACACCGGCCGGTTTTTCACGTTGTCGCACATCTGCACCATGTTCATCTCGCGCGATTGCACGAGCACGTCGAGCGCGCGGGCCTTGTCGATGCGTTTCGCCAGGCCGTTGCGAATCAAATACTCGGCGCCCATGCCCAGGCTGAGGCAGAACTCGAGCGGATATTCGCACCGCTCGCCGAGGTGCTGCTTCACGTGGCGGCAATGGCAGATGCCTTCGCTCCACGCGCTCGCGCGGTCGATCACCTCGGTCGCCTTTTCGTAGTCGAGCACCTGCGCGAAAACGTCGGGCTCCAGTGCGTCCTCGTGGACCAGCGGGCGCGCGAGAAAGGTGGGGCTTTGCGCGATCATGCGCATGAACGCGTGTTCGGGGTCGTCGTGGAAGTAGCTCCACATGTGCTGCGCGATTTTTTTCTGGTCGATGTCGGTGCGCACGCGCATCATCGTGAATTCGAAAAAGCCGACCACCGGCGGATTGAGCATGTAATACGTCTGGCCGTTCGGCGCGGGAACGTCGATCACCAGCCCGCGCGGCGCCATGCCCGCGAGCAGCGTCGCGACGCGGCCGGATTCCATCTCGGCGCGCTTGGCGATCTGCTCGGCCGTCGACATGCGGAACGGCATCGCGGCGGCGACGCGGCATTCCTCGGTCGAATAGAGGTCTTCGAGAATCGCGAACAGCTCTTTGTGCGCCGGCGCGCCCATCGGCAGGCGATCGAGTCGCTGCTGCAAAGCCAGGTATTCGCTTTTCGCGCTGAGGTGAGCCATGTCCGTCCCCCCTTTTGCTTTCCAGAATTATGACTGGTCGGGCGTCAACCCCGTTCGCGCAGGAAGCGATCGACCGCCGCCGCGGCCCGCCGCCCGCTCTGGAACGCGCGCACCACAAGCGAAGCGCCCGCGATGGCGTCGCCCGCGGCGAACACGCCCGGCTGCGAGGTCATCAGGTTTTCGTCGACCAGCAGGTTGCCGCGTTCGTCGAGCGCGAGGCCGAGCTCGTCGAGCAGCCGATCGTGCACGACGTGGATGAAGCCCATCGCCAGCAGCACCAGGTCCGCCGGCAGTTCGAATTCCTCGCCCGTCGCCTCGCGGCGGACGCGCAGCCCGGCGACCGCGCCGTTCGCGCCGAGAAACGCGGTGGTCTGCACGCCCCACAGCCGCGCGCAGCCCTCTTCGTGCGACGACGAGGTGCGCTTGATCTGCGGCCAGATCGGCCACGGGTTGTCGAGCGGGCGAACGTCGGGCGGCTCGGGCAGGATTTCCAGTTGCGTGACCGACGCCGCGCCCTGGCGAATCGCCGTGCCGATGCAGTCGGCGCCGGTGTCGCCGCCGCCGAGCACCACCACGTGTTTGCCCGCGGCCAAGATGAACGATTCGGGCGCCGGCGCGTCACCGGCGTGGCGACGGTTTTGCATCGTCAGGTACGGCATGGCGAAGTGGATGCCCGCGAGGTCGCGCCCCGGCGTATTCAAGTCGCGCGGCTGGCCGCTGCCGAGCGCGAGCACCACCGCGTGATAGCTGCGCCGCAGGTACTTCGCCGACAGGTCGACGCCCACGGTGAGGCCGGTTTCGAACACCACGCCCTCGCCCTTGAGTTGCGCGAGGCGGCGGTCGAGCACCGACTTCTCGAGTTTGAAATCGGGGATGCCGTAGCGCAGCAGGCCGCCCGGGCGGTCGTCTTTCTCGAACACGGTGACCTGATGCCCCGCGCGCGCCAGTTGCTGCGCGACGACCAGTCCGGCGGGGCCCGAGCCGATCACCGCGACCTCGCACCCGCTCGCCGCCGCGGCGCGCTCGGCCGGCAGCCAGCCTTCGCGGAACGCGCGCTCGACGATCTGCAATTCGAGGTGGCGGATGGTGACCGCCTGCTGGTTGATCGCCAGCGTACACGCCGCTTCGCACGGGGCCGGGCAGACGCGCCCGGTGATCTCGGGGAAGTTGATCGTGTCGTGCAGCAGATCGGACGCGCGGCGCCAGCGGCCGCGGAACACCGCGTCGATCCATTCCGGAATGCGATTGTGCGCCGGGCAGCCGAAGTTGTGGCAGAACGGGATGCCGCAATCCATGCAGCGATTGGCCTGCTCGAGCAAGCGGTCGAAGGCGAGCGGCTCCTCGAATTCGGCGAACGCCGCGATGCGCTCGCCCACCGGTTTCTTAGCCGGGTCGCGCCGGCCGTAACGCAGAAAGCCGTCCACCTTAGACATTGAACACCTCTTCGGTGGCCGACACGGCGTCTTCGCGGATCTCTTCTTCGAGGCGAATGCGCTCGAGCGCTTTGCGATAGTCGATGGGCATCACCTTGACGAACAGCGGCAGTTGCGCTTCCCAATCGTCGAGCATCTGCCGCGCGCGCAGACTGCCGGTGAAGCGCGCGTGGTTTTCGAGCATCGTGCGCAATACCGTGCGGTCGCGCAGGTGCCAGACCGTTTCGAGCTCGACCATGTCGAGGTTGCAGCGCGTGTCGAAGAGCTGCGTTTCGTCGAAGACGTAGGCGACGCCGCCGCTCATGCCCGCGGCGAAGTTGTGGCCGGTGTGGCCGAGCACGACGACCACGCCGCCGGTCATGTACTCGCACGCGTGATCGCCGACGCCCTCGACCACCACCCGCGCGCCGCTGTTGCGCACGGCGAAACGCGCGCCGGCGGTGCCCGCGAGATAGACCTCGCCGCCGGTCGCGCCGTAGAGCACGGTGTTGCCGACGATGGCGTTTTCGTGCGAGAGGAACGCGGCGTCCGGATGCGGGGCGATGACGATGCGTCCGCCCGACATGCCCTTGCCCACGTAGTCGTTGGCGTCGCCGGCCAGGTGCATCGACACGCCCGGCATGAGAAACGCGCCGAAGCTCTGGCCCGCCGAGCCGGTGAAGAACAGGCGAATGGTTTCGCCGGTCAGCCCGGCCGCGCCGAAGCGCCGGACGATCTCGCCGCTCAAGCGCGCGCCGACCGTGCGATGCACGTTGCGGATGGCTCGCTCGATGCGCACCGGGCGCTTCGCGGTCAGCGCCGGCTGCGCGAGGGCGATCAACTCGTCGTCGAGCGGCGGTTCGGCGGGCGGATCGGGCGCGCGCAAAAAGCGCAGCGGGCGGTCCGCGCCGTCGCCGTTCGTCGCCAGGAGCGCGGTGAAATCGAGCCCGCGCGATTTCCAGTGATCGAGCGCCGTCGCCGTTTCGAGCCGCTCGACGCGCCCGATCATCTCGTCGACCGTGCGGAAGCCGAGCTCGGCCATACACTCGCGCAGCTCCTCGGCGATGAAGAGCATGAAGCGCTCGACGTGCTCGGGTTTCCCGGCGAAGCGCGCGCGCAGCGTTTCGTTTTGCGTGGCGACGCCGATCGGGCAGGTGTCGGTGTGGCACTTGCGCATCATGACGCAGCCGAGGCTGACCAGCACCGCCGTGCCGAAGCCGAATTCCTCGGCGCCCATCAGCGCGGCGATCGCCACGTCGCGGCCGGTCTTCAGTTGCCCGTCGACCTGCACGCGGATGCGGTCGCGCAGACCGTTGCGCACCAGCGCCTGCTGCGTTTCGGCGAGGCCCAGCTCCCACGGCGCGCCGGCGTGCATGATCGAAGTCAGCGGCGACGCGCCGGTGCCGCCGTCGTGGCCGGAGATGAGCACCACGTCGGCATGCGCCTTGCATACGCCCGCCGCGACGGTGCCCACGCCCACTTCGGCGACCAGCTTCACGCTGACGCGCGCCAGGGGGTTGGCGTTCTTCAGGTCGTAGATCAACTGCGCCAGGTCTTCGATCGAGTAAATATCGTGGTGAGGTGGGGGCGAGATGAGTCCGACGCCCGGGATAGAATGGCGCAGACGCGCGATCACGTCGTCGACTTTATGGCCGGGAAGCTGCCCTCCCTCACCCGGCTTGGCGCCCTGTGCCATCTTGATCTGCAGCTCGTCGGCATTGACCAGGTAGTTCGTGGTCACGCCGAAGCGGCCGGACGCAACCT
>PMZC01000042.1:47800-47924 GCA_003170555.1 Deltaproteobacteria bacterium | reverse complement strand
AGATCCATGTTGCCCTTGAACGGCGCGTCGGAATCAATGTCATGCGCCTCGCCGCACGGACAATTCACCGCGATGCCGCCCTTCGCGCGCACGTTGGCCTCGGTGGTGTCGAAGTGCGTGTTGT